>CP060227.1:725250-1087875 GCA_023898525.1 Candidatus Nomurabacteria bacterium | reverse complement strand
AGCTGTTACTTTAATACTATAAAGCTAACCTGTCACGCGACCTAATGAAATCTAAAACGTAATTTAGAAGTATGAGTATAAGCAGTATAAACAGAATAATACTGATAATGAGAGTAGATTTGTCCATGCCATTACTACTCGGTTCATTAAAATTAACTGCAATTTCCCTATCTTTCGCTTCTAGTTCACCCTCTAATTCGGTAATACGAGCAGTTAGCTGATTAACCTCAGTCGGAGAAACCCCAACCTGAACACCAACCACATTGGCCAGATATTCCTGAGTAGAAGTAGATAAGCCTTTTGTAGCAGGAATCAAAGCCCCACTATCAAACACTAGCACTACTGCAAAAACAACTGAGAATACGCGCAACAAACTATGATAGGTAGAGTTTTGTAACGTAGTCTTCATTAACTTAAATTATATCATTAAGAGAACAGCAGCAGTAGCACAATAAGAAACAGTGCGGTTATGCCTAACATTGATATAAAGACCAGAAATACTGGAAATTGACCTCTTTGCCTAGTTCGTACCAATTTTCTAGCTGAGCCGGCTGTCATAATGGACACGGTTCTTCTTATGTATAATTTTACTCCAAAGTACACAGACAAAAGTACAACTACCAAGACAAATAGAGCCGGCCCGACAATATTCATAGGTAGAATCCAAAAAGTCACCGTACTAAACATAGTATTACGCTCTCCATCATCACCATAACTAGCACTAAGTACAGCTTCATACCTTCCAAAGCCAGTTCCGTCATCTTTCCAAGAAATCTCAAAGTCACGTACATTGACAGACTTATTGTCTGGATTAATACCAGCATGAGGCACTCTAGCCTGTGACTCATTAAATGTTAATTGAGCAACCTTTTTACCAAACATGTTGGTGACCTCAAGCGGACCAATGGGTTTAATAAATGTATTCCCATCATTTTGAATCTTAACTAGAAAATCAACATCAATATTTGAGTACAAGTACTTACTCGTCGAGAACTGACGGATCATAGCTGAATTAACAATATCACCACCGATTCTTATACTTATAATATTGGCTACTTCATATCCGATACTGGCACCACTACTACGTATATCAGGCGGTTCAACCGAAACTACAATAGCCCCGAAGTGATCACCGGGCGAAGCAAAGTCCGGTACATCAAGATTAAAGCTTATATTAGCAGTATCTCCAGCCGGAATGAAGATAGAAGATTCATTAAGTGTAACCCAATCACCTAACTCATAACCTGACTGTTCAGAGTGCTGAGTAGCAAACTTTGGTACTCCGCCAGCCCCTACATCTTCTATATCTCTTTTAGATAAATAAAAAGTTTGATCTGCTTCACTAAGATTTTTCAACTCCACCGTATAAGACTTGGTTTCACCAAGCTCCATCTTTCCTTCAATTATTGCCGGCTTGATCCCCACTCCAGCCACACCGTCCTGAGCAAATGCAATTGATACAAAAGATATACAATAAAAAAAGGCTAATAAGGTTATTACTAGTAAAGTTCGCAGGTTATATGTGATTTTCATAATTTAATTTTCTAATAATACCATCTACAACAATCCCGAAGTTTTAATTATTAACAAAAAAACCACATATATGTGGTTTTTTTGTTAATTAGACCTAGCTAACTAGAATGTTGGAGTAGCGATGTACATCAAAGTTGTTTGATAGTCATCTGCCGCTTCCTGAAGTGGTGTCACCTCTATTTGGTAACCTACCTTTGCCAGACCATAATCTTGAGTCGTTCCATCGGAAGGACCGTTGTGAGAGAAGATCTGACGTGGAGTAGTGCTAGCCGCGACCCATCTGTCCCCGCCAGTTCCAACATTAAATTCATTTGAATTTAAATCAGAATCGTCTGAAGTTAGACCCCAGTGTCCCCATGTATTCTCATCGAGAAGAGAGTCTCCTGGAGCACTCCAAGCTGTCGGAGTATCGACATATGTACCATCACTAAACCCATCAATATCAGCTAGGGTGGATGAACGTAGGTTTCCATCCTGCTGAACTGTTACTACAAAGCCATTAATCGCATTGGTTGAAACTCTTAGCTCCTGTCCAAGCATGTAAACTGTATCGGCTGACAGAACTCCAAATGGAATTGTAGTAGTTGAAGAAAGTCCGGTTGTGGTAGCGTTATTAATTACTGTAGATGTTGCTAGGCCGGACACTGTAAAGTCAAAGCTGGTATTTACAATCGCACTAACGGTAACATAATCTACAATCGCTACTCTCATTCTACCTGAATCAAGAGGTGTGGTTACCTGAAACTCATAGGACTGAATGCCAGCCGGATTGGTGATTATTCCATCGTTAACAACTACTCGTACTTCTTGCGTAGAAGTAGCCGTGATGTTATTAAACGATATCGTCTGACCTACTGCTGAGAACGCGCCTGGCGAGGCACCGCCACCATCTACTGTTACGGTGATGTCCCCCACTAACGTCGAAGCCACTCCTGTAAAGCCAGATGGGAAAATAATACTGATTGTATCACCTGCTCCCAATCCTGATGCGGGCTTAAACTTGATATCGTGACTTGATGTCACACTTGGACCCGAGTCGCTTAAAGTATTACTAATATCTGTAAGGTTAGCTGCTTGTGCAATTCCGTAGGCTCCGAGTGACCAGAGCACCACCGCACACGCAACGAGCATCGCGACTACCCGGTGCGTAAAGCCAACATTTGTTGGTATTACGAACATATTTATTTATATTAAAATTACTAAATAACTTAAAGTCCTATAATCTTGAGATGCTCAAAATTTATAGAACTGGCCGATTGAAGTCTGTTGTGGAGAGATGCTAGATAATTTTTTGAAAAGTCTCAGCCAATTATTTTGCATCACTTCAATCGTCTGATAGACATTATAGCCAAGTTAAGACAAACTGTCTGATTCGTGCTGTTGATAAGTTCTACTAAATAAGACAAAAGTAATAAAGATAACTATATAAATTCCCATAATACAAGATTATAGAAGTCAGAGTCATGAAGTAGTATCAAATACAATTGTCGCTAACAAACTTTAACACTAGTTTGCATAAATGCGAGTGACCTATAACTTTATAATAATAATCAAATCTCCATCCAGGGTCCTAAAATCATAATCCATTAAATTTCAAATTTTCATGTAACAGACTCTGGCGTAGGTAGTGTTATCTTTTACAAGAAGCTACATTTATTTATTTTAGCCGCCTTAATAATTATAATTCTAGTATTAACATAACGACTACTCAACGATTATACATTGATAAAGGACACCATTTTTATGGTGTCCTTTATGTCTTTTATATATTATATCCTTATTTTTGCAGGTTTTGTTTTAGTGTAGCTGCCAGATTTTCGGATCTTCTTCACCATCAATTTTGAAGTAGCTAACACCTCCTATTTTATACTTATCAGCTAGTTTTACTTTATCCTTAGCCGCACCAGCATCAGAGTAAGTTGCAAACCGGACCACCACTTCTTGCTTTGTGATATCAGCAAACATTAGGGCTCTAGCTGCATTTTCAAAACCCTTAGGTGTACCAGACGGTATAGGCAGGACTGTTAGACCGACATATGGTGACGTCACCGGAAAGTAACTGTATATCATCTCTCCACTACTAGTCCGACCTCTTGGAGTTGAATATTCCTTAGAAAGTTCTCGTAATCTAGGCACATTGAGAGTAGCGACCAACCTATAATCTCGATACCAATTTGGCGCAACGGAAACATCCCAAACACGACCATAGGTGGAAATGCCAAGCTGGATTTTATCTGCCGGAATATCCTTGAGAGCTAATTTTAAGACTTTTTCAACCCAATCTTTATCCGCTACAGGCATATAAGGAACACCGGCCCGGGCTGAATTTAAAGTTAAGTCAGCCCTCTGCTGGTCATAGGCCATAATCTCCACATGATCACAGTAGCGACCAATCGCCTTGTAGTCATTGGCGTACTCTAGTACCTCGGGGACCGTCCTAAAACGGTCCTCTGGTGGAGTCCTAGCCTCTATTGCACAGCTGAGATCTTTGTTTCCCAAAGCTCTATTAAGCTCCTTTAGAAAAGTTGAGAAATAATCTATTGTTTCAGCCTCTTTTTGTTCATAATCAATCTCTATTCCATCATATCCTTCTGATTTTACCAAACGCACAATATCGTTTATATGGGCCTTCCTTAGCTTCCTGTCACTTAAAGTCTCATGGATTTGCTGCCCGTCAAACCAGGAAATTGTAGGCACGACTTCTACATTATTTCTCTTGGCAATCCTCAAAAAATCCTCCCACTCATCACTGTGGATGTCAGTTTTTTCAATGATATCTCCCTTGTTATCAATCTCATAAACAAAGGGGCGTATTGTGTCTAGCTTTTTAATATTTTTAGTTGCACTTTGGATTCCCGCCTCATCTTGCCACCACGGTATCCAGCCAGAAACTTCTATTCCAGACGCAGCAACTGACTGAAAAGGTAGAATTGACAGTGTAAATACTAAAGCAATTTGCTTTTTCAGTCCAAAAATGTGTTTTTTATTCATAATATTTATATTGTAGCACCGATGACGTATTACAATGATTTTTCTTACTTAGTATTAAAAAACGAGACAAAAAGTCTCGTTTTTTATCTATTTAGATCTTATTGAGAATTAAGTTATCTCACGCAAACATGGGATATTCTCGCAAATCGATTGTAATACCGGTCACCAACCTCGGTTGGTCCTGGAATATAGACGTGACGACTAACGCCATAATTACGCCTATTTGCATGACCACGCCCCACCAATATCACTGATTGATATACATCGTCGGCTTGCCAAAAACTTCCGCCATTTAAGCGATCAACCCATTTAGCATACCCTGGTGGACATAACCCAGTGTCACTGTCTGAAGAACTATCTTCTGATTCTGACTCTTCACTTGGACCACTCACCCCGTCAGATTCCTCTGTCTCTTGATCTCCTATCTGGCCATCTTCATCCTCCTGATTTTTACCATCAACGTCTTTCTCTCCTTCATCAACTATACTTTCATCATCTTGCGTCCCTTCGTCATCATCTCCAGACACTGGTTCTACAACAGAATCGTCTTCCAGATCGTCTATCGTACAGATATTATCCACTAGCTCATAACCATCAGGCACAACTTCCTGCAAACCATCTAAATTAGGACATAAGTCGACTGATTCATCGACAATTTCGATCATTTGACAGTCTCCTCCGTCCAGAACCTCATAACCCGCTGGTACTTCAGCTTGGTTACCTTCAATATTAGGACACATGTCTGTAGCGGCTGCTGCTGTACCTTGAAGAGAGATGTTTGTTATCACAACTTTGTCGCTTGAAGCGCCTGAGTTCGCCTCCACCTTTATAAATAAGGCCATATTTGGAACAGCTGCCTCAGGAGGTAAGAGTGTATTTATAATGCCATGCTCGTCTGTACTACTACCAGCTAAACCTAGCACAGTACCCAGCACAAACTCTTGTCCACCAATACTATAACCATAAGAGAAGCTGTCTTGTGGTGGACCGAAGTCTAATTTGGTTGAATCATAGGTAAAACTAAATTCCAACTCACTATAGTCACTAGCGTCGATACTTGGTGAAATAAAGCTAGAGCTGTTACTAACACTTTCTGTTTCCTGAGAAAACAACACCTCATCTGCCGCTTCCACCAACAATAAGTTTGATAAAAAAGAAAGTGAAAGTACCAAAGCTATGGACAAACTGAGGTAAAACCACGATATTGATTGATTATGCATAAAAGAACCTGATTAAGACTAATATGTTTTTGATTATATTAGGAAACTCTTAAGACAAGCAAAAAATGTTGGGGAAAAGTTTAATTTGAGATAGATTATTGAAAATGCAGGCGATGCACCGGCGCAATCTGAGCACAAACTGCACTTAAACTGGTCTTGTTATCTATATCTGTTATTTTGGTATCCTGGTAACGGAGCATTCTTGATATCATATTCTCTCTTGTTTCCCTCAACTCAGAAATGGTTCTTGGATTATCAAACGTCCACGGAAAAACAGCACAGGCATAGAATTTTGGTGGAGATATACGCAAAACCTGCCCCACGACTCGCACGTTACTACCAGCAGCTAGAAATTCAAGCTCTTCCTCATTAAGATCTGAAACCCCCATATCCCAATTTCTTCCATCAATATCCTCAAATAATATCGCCATCGCTGGTTTATCTAGATCCTTATTTTGTACATGACCAACCAAAAGACCTCTTTGCGGTTGTTGCCATAGATTCCTTTCCATTCTTTCTTGCGACTCATAAGCCGGTATGACCAACCCCAACCAACGATCTGCACCAAAACCAACCCCCATAAGGTGTAAGACTAAACCTCCAAAGAGACTTGAAGTTACGCTTACAACCAACACAAGCCCCACTGGGTACCGATAACCACTCTTAGTGTGTCTAATATGCTTAATAGATAAAAATATCACAAAAACCAGAACAAAGATCCATAGATACGGCAAGACCTCTATCATGAAGGTAAAAAAGTCCTCATGAGTAGCTTCGTAGAATGAGTACCAACGAGATTGAACCACAAACATCACCACAGCCACCGCCAACGCACCAAAAAGTGTCGTCAGCATCCACAAAAGCCACATCAAAACATCCAGAGCAGTGAACATTATTCTTGGTATTGGCTGGACTTCATTTTCAGTAATTTTATCCAAAACCACTTGTCTTAATTCATTTTTGGTTTTATCTTCCATATTTTTTATGTAATACGTATAGATTCATGATTTAGTACATCATAAAGTTGTTTTTTACCACGATGCAACAAAGTACCGACTGAACCAATGGGGATTTTTAATACATCTGATATTTGGTCGTATTCTAGGTGTTCAAAATACCGCAAAATTAAAACTTCGCGATATTTTTCGTCAATCTTATGCAGGGCTTTATTTAATATTTCCGCATTTATGTTTTGATCAAAGACTAGGTCAGGTGCATCCGCAGACGAACTCACTAAACCCAACACCTCCTCACTATCCGCAATCATATGCCCTTCAGGACGAACTTTATGCTTACGATACCAACTGATTGCCTCATTGTGAGCAATACGATAAATCCAAGCTGAGAAAGATAATGAAGTATCAAAACTATTAAGATTTTTATAGGCCTTTATAAATATTTCCTGCAAAACATCCAACTGATCGTCAGGATTCCTTACACCAAGCCGGTTAATGTAACGTTTGAGCTTGGCTTCATAACGATCCACAATAAAACCAAACGAACTACGCTGTTGCAGCGTCATTTTTACCAATTCTATGTCAGTTGGTGGATTGTCTTGCATAAAGCCTATTTATTATGGTCGCATAGTTTCAAACAAAAGACAAAATAATTACTGACCTCCTTTGTGCCATGTTCAAATTTGCAATATTGTTTTTTTTATTGCAATCTATAGGCATGAATTTTCCGATGAGGATAAATAAATATCTAGCTGAACAAAAAGTTGCCTCCAGACGTGAGGCAGATGCTTTGATTGAGTCTGGAAAAGTATTGATAAACGGCAAAAAAGCTACTCTTGGACAGCAAGTAGCGAAGGGTGACACTGTCGAGCTCATTGGTAAGCCTAAAAAACATACCTATTTAGCTTATTACAAAGGTCGCGGTGTTATTACCCACTCACCAGCTGAGCATGAGATTGATATAGCCACCAGACTCAAAAAAGATTATGGAATAACCGGAGTAAATCCGATTGGTCGCCTGGACAAAAATTCTGAGGGATTAATGATTCTAACGGACGACGGTCGCCTAACTGGACCACTATTGGACACAGAAGCTAACCATGAAAAAGAGTACGATGTAACGGTTGATAAACCTGTAACTGGAATGTTTACTAAACTCATGGAAACCGGAGTCGACATAGAAGGCTACAAAACTAAGCCTGCTAAAACAAAAGCAAATCCAAAGAATAACAAGCGTTTTAAACTAACTATTACCGAAGGTAAAAAACATCAAATCCGTCGCATGTGTGCCGCTTTGGGATTTCAAGTCCAAAACTTGAAGCGAGTTAGAATCATGAATATTGAACTAGGAAGTCTAAAGCCAAATCAGTATCGAAAGATAGGTGGTGAAGAATTGCAGGTTTTGTTAAAAAGTCTGGAATTATAAGCCATATATTAAAAACGGTCCCAAAGTGAGACCGTCTTTCAATACAGTTCTAGATGTTGGTTAAAAGATTCCGTAACGTCATCAGAACTCTGTATATACTAAACTTCCACATAGGATAAAATATATCGTATTTTCTGTACTTTTTACCCAATACACTTAGAAAGTGGTCCGGGTAAACAAACACAGTTACCCTTGTCTCACTCTGCTGCAAATAGGTATTGTAGGTTATAGACAGAGTTCCATAACAGAAGTTACCAAGCGGTGACAAATGAAAATCTTTACCGACAACAGTGTAATCTTCTCCAAGTGCCCGCAGCTTTTGCATAAGCTCATTCAATTGATCTTCTGTGTAAAGACCCATTTCTGGAGCTACTAAAATTTTAGTACTTTTATTATCAGACATCCGCTTATCCGAGCAAACATCTATGATAAGCATACCCCTACTTTTTAAAAAACCTAAAATCTCATTAAAATGTTGGTCTTTTAATTCAAACATTCTTATGTTCTCCTAATTTAGTTGATATAATCGTGCTTCTATTGCAATTTATAACACGTAATCATCTATATGACTAGATTAAAAATAGGGCGGAACCGTAGGTTCCGCCCTATTTTTTACCTCTACAAACCAAATTACTTCCCTCTCTTTCGCTCACTTTCTTTCAGTAAAGCCTTGCGTAGTCTGGTGCTTTCCGGTGTAATCTCTAAATATTCATCATCCGCCATGATTTCCAGCCCAAGCTCGATAGTAATGGTCTTTGGTGGCACTAGGTTAATAGCATCATCTGAGCCAGAAGCACGCATATTAGTGAGCTGCTTACCTTTGGTTGGATTTACCGTCATCTCCTCACCCTTGGAAGTGTTACCAATCACCATACCCTCATACACCTCGGTACCGGCTCCGATATATAGCTGACCACGATCTTGTAGTCCATACAAAGCAAAACCAAGCGCTTTCCCTTGAATCATTGATATCATTGAGCCAACCTGGCGTTTTTTGATTTCACCAGCATAAGGACGAAAACCAAGTACACGAGAAGCCAGAATACCCTCACCCTTGGTATCAACGATAAATTGATTCTTATAGCCTAGAAGTCCGCGAGTTGGCCCTTCAAAAATAAGTCTTACCTGATTGTCGTGTGGCACCATATTCATCATGACAAAGCCACGATTTCCAAGACGCTCAATCACCGCGCCCTGGAATTCTACAGGTATATCAATCGTTACTTCCTCAAACGGCTCCATTTTTTGTCCTTCTTCCTCCTTAATAATTACCTGCGGTTGCGACACCGCTAGTTCATAACCGTCACGACGCATATTTTCAAGCAAAATTGCAATATGCATTTCACCACGTCCTCGCACTTCAAAAGTGTCACCTTGAGAGAAGTCCACCTGCAAACCCACGTTTATCTCCAATTCTCTTTCTAAACGTTCACGAATCTGACGTGAAGTTACATACTTACCTTCTCGTCCCGCGAAAGGTGAAGAGTTAGGCATAAACTGCAAAGCAATGGTTGGTTCGTCTACCGCAATCGCTGGTAATGGCTCAGCTGACTCACTATCAGTCAAAGTATCTCCGATATTAATATCAGCAAATCCGGCAATCATCACAATATCACCAGCAAAAGCCTCCTGAACATCGACTTTCTGTATACCCTTAAAAGTAGAAAGTTTTACCACTTTACCTTTTCCGGTTTCGGTACCCTTATGCTTTATAAACAAAGGCTGATTCGCCTTCACAGATCCTTCGTAGATGCGAGCAATCGCCAGACGTCCAAGGAAGTTGTCATAACCAAGATTGAACACCTGAGCACGCAGATTTTCACCTTCTGTATAAGCACGAGCGGCTGGCACCTCTTCCAATATCACATCAAGCAGTGGCGATAGGTCTTTTAGCTCATCTTCCATCTTGCGCTTAGCTACTCCATCACGACCAATTGCGTATACCACCGTAAAGTCCGATTGATCATCATCAGCCCCTAATTCCAAGAAGAGCTCCAACACCTGCTCCTCAGCTCGCTCTGGGTCAGCGGCCGGCTTGTCGATCTTGTTTAAGACTACTATTGGCTTTAGTCCTAGTTCTAGTGATTTTTTGAGTACAAAGCGAGTTTGTGGCATCGGACCCTCCTGCGCATCTACCACCAAAAGAACTGAGTCAATAGAGCGCAAGACGCGCTCCACCTCAGAGCCAAAATCCGCGTGACCCGGTGTATCTACTATATTGATTTTAGTACCCTTATACTCGATTGAAGTATTTTTGGCATAAATCGTAATACCACGCTCACGCTCTAGCGCGTTACTGTCCATTGAGCTTTCTCCTTCACGTGCCCCAGTCTGCTCCATCAAAGCATCAGTCAAAGTAGTTTTACCATGGTCTACGTGTGCGATGATAGCGATATTACGAATTTCCTGTGCCATATATAAAAAAATGATTAAAATTAAAATATTAAAACCTCCATTACCCGCTTACCATAATCCTTAAACGAGAAAGGACGCGTATTACCAATGAAGCCAAACGCGCCCAAAAGTGCCACTATCATACCGATAAAACCTAACTTTGTCTATACTTAACTTAACTGCTACAGACAACTAAAATGAAGAACGAGACTGCGACCAAAACAGGGAATGAAACAACTAAGACGGCTTTGTAAAAATCCCAGTTTTCATAAACCTCCAACCCAATGAACCCAATCACACCCAGAACCAGCAGTACATAAAGTACCATACCCAATTCCTCAATCAAAACATCTAGCTTCGCTAGCATCTTATTACCTCCCATGAATTACTGACGTGCGCAAATCAAACTATTGCAGAATATCTATAATCTGTCAAGATTTTCTCTTTTTCAGATTTAGTAAAGTTTTTCAACTCAACTTCTCTTTTACTCGCTAGTTGGCGACCATGTAGAGATTCGCTGTAAACCAACTCAACCGGGCGGCGAGCGCGAGTGTACTTAGCACCGCTTTTTCCTTCATTATGCTCGTTTATCCGACGGCCAAGATTGGTGGTTATTCCAGTGTATAGAGTATCATCAGAACATCTCAGCATGTAGACGTACCAAGTTTTATCATTTTTTATTTTCATAAACCACCATTAAAAGCTTGGTTAGCATACCAGGCAAAAATAGTAATGAATATAACTATTACGATAAATTTAAGCATGATTGATGTTACTTATTTGCTGTCGTCGGCGCCAGGTTTGATAAATGACAATTAATAAGACTACAATACCAATCGGATAATAAACGTAACTTGACTTAAGCATTGAAAACATTGATTTTCCAAAAAAAGATTGGATTGTACGTACATTGGAGAGTTCACTAAAGTACCCATTATCAACTGACTCTTGTCCCACGATCAGCACATATTTACCAACATTATCAGGAGTACTGACTTCTACTCTATAAACACCCGGCTTTAGGGTAACAACAAAAGGATCTGAATAGTCCATGGTAAGACCTAGCAAATCATCGTGGATTGGCTCCCACTTAGCTTTTACGTTGTTCGTGCGACCAATTTCAGTAACTCCACCACGATTCTCATTTTGTTGTACTAGAATCAAGGAAAAAGGGACCAGCTTATCTGATTCAAGTTGAGCTAAACGCAAGTATAGTTCTGTTGAACTACCCACTACAAATTCATACATATGCGGATCGTTTTTTAACTCGCCCAAAAATTCTCTTTGTAGTGACAAGCTGCCGCCAACCGCCGTAACCGAATACGGGACTGTAACGATGTTAATAACCGGATTATAGGCTTGCGTAGTAGCTGTTGGTAAGAGAAAAATTAGTAGGAGAAAAAGATAATTTAATTTCATTAGATAATGATAGCAGAAAAGCGTCGCGCCCTAAAGGACGCGACGCTTTTGTGTTGTTCACTACCCCCCCCTCGTGATCAAGCACTAAAGCACATAACACGCAAACATATTCTATTTACGGACAACCTGCTTATACACTATTACTGTCCACCAAACCCGCCTCCTCAAGAATCGCTCGCACAGTCTCTCGGTCGTTTGCTTGATGAGCTGCTCTAAGAGCATCACGCTGTTCATCTGTTAGATCAAAATACCTATGTTGAGTATTGTGGCTAGACTTATAATGACCTGCTTTAGCGTCTTTAGTTAGCCCAAGTTCATTGTATATAATTTTTGCCTGCTCATAATTACCTTCTTGCCTCATCTCATGAGCAGCCTTAAATTGCAAGAAATCTTCCTTGGTCGTTATGATGTCAGCTAATGGCGAACCACTGATTACCGCCTTAAATCCTTCATAGTCAGAATCCTCTAAGGTTTTATGAAGTTTCATGTGTGACTCCCTAGATATCTGACGTAAACTATCCAACTTAGCTTCGTCTACACCAGCCTCTAGCAATACATCTCTAGCTTTTTCATCCTCTCCTTTTGAACGGTATTCACGTGCTTGCGAAAAAGCTTCAATTTGATCGCGAGAAAATCCAGCCTTATTTAACTCATCAATTCCTATATATGCCTGTACTCCGGTAGCCGTAACTGCAAAGGCTGCTAGTGCAATTAGTAATGATTTTGATTGCATATTCAATTTTCAATTTATCCAAGTAAAAAAAGATTGTGAGAATCTCACTTCTCACAATTATTTATACGTACCAGTTGATAAAATCTTTCGCTATTCTATAGTTTCAAAATAGTTCCATAGTTTTGCAAGACTAGACCAAGCCTCAGTGTTGTAGTTGATATTAGTTTTGCAAGTATCTAATTCATAATCAGTTCCAGCGCGAGTGATCTTAAAATTATAGTCAACCCCACCCTCCATTGAAGAACAGTTCTTGGTTGAAACTTTCTTAGATAACTGCTTCAAAGCAAGTGTCTCTATATTGTCAGTTAATTCCTTTCTTAGAGTTTTCGGTACCACTCCCTCCTTACTAACCTCTCCAACGTCAGCCTTGTTCAGCAATACTCGATAGGTGCCGTCTGACAACAATTGAAATGATAAACAGCCATCACTTTGACAATTTCCGTAAGCCTTTCCCACAATTGCGAAATCGCTGTAGGTATCTTTCGTAGAAACGTCAGAATCCTTAAATGAAAATCCGGTTATATAATAATAACCACCAGCCACTAAGCCAATAACAAAAGTAATAAGTACGCTAAGTGTATCTTGTCTGGTCATGAGTATCATAATATAAATTATAGCATTGGTTATAACAAGAAAATGCCCGGCGCCATAGGCGCCGGGCATTTTCCACTCTAAGCCTCTACCCAACCACTATCCTCGATCCATGGTCGTGACTCCATCAAAATGTTCCTCTTTCTCATCCGCCTTGGTTGGTTGTACTGTACCATCTTTATGTTCCGGAGTAGAGTAAATAGTATAAAGTTTTAACTCTTCCTCTCCTTCGTTAATTATATTATGCCAAGTACCAGCCGGAATAATAAGCGCATGGTCAGCCGGTAGCTCATATTCATCTTTATCATTTAAGATCACCTTACCCTTGCCAGCCTCCACTCTAATAAACTGGTCTAGACCATGGATTTCATTACCAATTTCCTCACCTGGCCTCACATTCATCAAAACCAGTTGCATATAGCGAGCCGTGTACAAAACTCGGCGGTAATCCGAATTCTGGAGTGTTTCTTCTTCGATATTAGCTGTGTAGTATTTTTTCATACAATTAGATAAGAAAACTAATAATGAAAATATTATATCACTAAACAATGGGAAACTTACTCAGCTAAGAGTTTTCCAATTTTAATGCCTAACACTAAATCATCAATTGCACCAAAAACAATCTCACGCAATTCTCCTTTTTTATCAATAATGATTAAGGAAGGAGTACCATTTAAATCAAACTTTTTCATAGTCTCTGGTAAACGATCATTGTCTTTGTGTTGATCAATAGCTACTGGAAAATCATACCGAAATTCTGAAAGAAAAGCGTGTAATGATTCTTTCCGCATCGCTTCATGGTGCTCAAAAACCGAATGCAGACCAAGCACCACCACTTTTTCCCTATCTCTAAAGATTGAATGCAAACGCTTTGCTTGTGGCAAACTATGAGTAACACACCCTGGACACAGCATTTGAAACACCTCAATTAATACAACCTTGCCTTTAAGTTCAGACAATTTTATTTCCTTTCCATCAGTGTTCAACCACTCAGCTACCACTAATTCCATGGTTGTAACATCTTTATTTTCGGTAGTCTCTATTTCGCAGACACCCTCAACACACACCTTATCTTTGATAGTATTTTTTGAGTCCATACTCAATACTACTATAATACATCAAAGTCGATTTCTTCTATATGAGTTACACAGACTGCTTGCAATTCATTTTCAGCATTAAACTTTGGCTCTAAATTAAATTGCACAACCCCTTTAACGTCTGTACCTGGAGCAAAAGATATTTTTTGGCTAGTCAAACTATGAGTACCACTAAAGCTAGCCGGTACCTTTGCCACAACCAACCCACGCTCTTTTACCGTGACGTCACCCGGAGATTCGAAGGTTATGTCAATTACACCTGGGTTTTCACCACAAAGAGCCACTTCACCTAGTCTTACAATATGGTTGTGCCACACCGGATCAGAAGCATCTTTCTGCGTTTCGCTATCCAAGACGCCCGCATGGGTAGTGGAAACAATCACTTGATCAGTTCCTTTATCAGTAATTACACCATAACCAACCGCTCCACTTTCACCCAAAAGTGGCATTACTCCCAGAGAAGTAAAATCTGCTGTTAGTGAGTTTGACTCTCTTGTCACTTGAGCTTCTTTTAAATGATGATTGATCTCTTCATGACCATTAACTACATTAGTCTTAACGACTTCCTTTGTCTCTTGTGTTTTTTGATCGTTATTGTCGACCATTACTTCAGCCTTATCATTATTGACAAAAACAAACAGTCCGATCAAAACGACAACGATAATACCACCTACTAAAAATTTATTATTCATATTTAAGATTTTCTAATTTTTTTAAAATCATGTTAGCAACATGTCCACAGAGTATATGCCTATTGATTTATGTTTTAAAGTAGCTATAATTTAGCAACCTAATTTAGTTCACTAAAGTTTTATTGTGTTACAAATATGAAGAAAGAAAAAGAAGTGGGGATAGAATTCAATAAGGACTGCTCTATTCGTAAGGCACTTGGCATAATTGGACAAAAGCATTCTATTTTAATCTTTAACGAACTCTTAAAGCATCAGGTGTTACGTTTTGGCGAGCTAAGAAAAGTACTAGGTAATTTAAACACCGGAACCTTGACCGTAACCCTAAAACAGCTTGAAAAGTCAGGCCTAATCAGACGAAAAGTTTACAGTGAAATACCTCCCCGAGTGGAGTATTCACTTACTGATAAAGGAAAAGAGCTAGAAAGAGTCCTTCTGCAATTACAAGACTGGTACGAGACGTGGTATGTGTAAATGTTAGTTAAGTAATAACTCTATCATTATAGATTACGATCAATATTTTTACGCAACATGGAGTTTGTAAAGTCTAGTTAGGTGTGGTATAAAGTACCTGTATCTCAAGGTACAGTTTTTTTAAAACAAATAGTGAAAGGGGAGATAAAAATGGAGCATTCAAACCATTGTAGCAATGCTATTTTAAAAAACAAACAGTTAGATGTAATCTTTCTGAATTATATAACAGACTTGCTTTTACAGTTATTTCAAACCCAAGAAATAACACCAGAGCCTGGTGATGTGCAAATCACAGGAATCAAATATGGTGATGACCACAAACCTCAGTACGTGTACTGTATATTTACCAGAAAAGCACTGGTTCCTGCGGGCTGCAAGATTACAGTAAACAACAATGAGGTTAGTTGGGTAGATAATGTATTAAATCATACAGGTTTCAGAACAAGCATCACATCACACAAAGCTCTTATACTAGAGCTACAAGATAGATCTGATTAATTTTTTTAACCAAATTATCCTTGAGAAAAACGTCCGTCACATTCAAATGACGGACGTATTTTTATACTTATAGGTACTAAAGCCCAACACCTGCTCTAGTCTCATCATCCACCACGCTAGCAGTTTCTTTTTGCGGAACTTCTACCGCCTCGTTTTCTGTATCTTGAGCCTCCTCTCTCACAACCTCTTCGTCTTCCGGTGTATTCTCTTCCTCTTTTGCTTCTTGGCCAGTATTATCCTTTACCTCCTCTATATCCTCTACAGGTGGTTCTTGTACCTTTTCCTCAACCACAATTCCTTGATCATTGTCGTTATTTTCTTCTCTTCCCTCTCCTTCACCAGTAATTTCAGAGTCAATAATCTCTTCAGTAGAACTTGCCTCTTTAGCAGTAGAAGATGTTCCCGAGACTTCTTCCGACATCGCTCCGGGTTGTGGAGTAGAAGTACCAACCGGTAGCAAAGCTGTGAATGTAGCTTGAGGACTCGAACTTGGTACAAGCGGCAAGGCGGTTTCAGCTATAAAGTTCAGACTCACTATCTCCGTATCAATATAGCCGGTCATACCATCAGTGCCAGCCAAATATCCGTTAAACACTAGATTGAAGCTACAAGTCTCTCCTGAATTATGTACTCCTGCCATCGAAAAATTAAGTGGCCAGGAACCGATGAAAGAAACTCCACTATCGGCTAGATTTTTAAATTGATCGGCGTAAATAAGTGGCGATTCTGCATCTACGAGTACATCATCACAAAAAGCAGAATCACCACTTACCTTCTCCACCGCCACATCATAAACCAATTCAGTGGCCGAAACCCCGTCTGGCGTAACAATCACCTCGATATTAGTTACCTTCTCAATAGAAAAATCTATCTCGGAAGTAGTGGGCGACACTGAAAAATCAACCCGCTTAGCTTGCATAGAATTATCCAAACTGGCCTCAATATCCATCGGGTAAGACAGAGTTGATATGTCTTCCAGACTAGTAAAACCAGTCACGAGCGCAAACACAAGCACCGATGTGACCAAAGCGGACATCTTTGGTCTAATATCATGATACATTCGAGGCTGTGTAGCTGCTTTTACCTCCTCCCTAGCACCCAGTTCGTTTCTTACAATAGGAGTTATATCCATTAGCTTAGCCGGCCGCGTTTTATCAAGTCCCCTTGGACTATAAGGAGCCACTTCCAGTGGTGTCGTAACTTTCCTAGCTACTTTAGGTCTGCGCATTCTTTTAACCTCCTGCCAGATATTCACCAATTCATCCAAGACAATTAAAAGCGCTGGTATCCCCACCAAAAGCACAAAACCTAGCGGTTGCCTTGCAAAGTCAAGTACATAACCGGCGTAAGGCGCATTAACCATCACCTTACCAATAACATCACCGACCGCCACCAGACTCATGTCCCGCTCTTCATTTGCATCCCCTTTGGTGACAAAATAACTAACTCCATCAACACTCTCGGTACCAACAATACGATGGGTAGTTGGAATCTCAGTATCAGTATTGTTAAAGGTAATAATGTCTCCAACCCCGTACTGTACACTCTCTTTTATTACGACTACTGCTCCAGTCATAATCTGCGGTTCCATCGAACCTGATTTTACAATCTTCACATCAAAACCAGAGAGTAGAGGAGTAGCAGGTGCCACAAACAACACCGTCAAACCAATTACTATGAGACCAAACAGTGTATATAATATTGTTGAGAAAAAAGCTTTCATATTACATATTTCGACCCATTAAGACGGCTAGATTACTCCATAGATTATTGCGGAAGCTTGGCGATTCTCGACGCAAATCACTAACTCGAGTAAAACGCTCACTTTCAATCTCCTCTTCCTGACCCGGAGGCACTCCATCATCATCAGTATGATCATCTTCGTCATTAGAATTGCCGGGGTTTGAGTCATCATTATGATCCTCATCGTTACCGTGACCATTATTACCCTTTGGTTTCTTTGGCTTTGATTTTGCAGAACACCTAAAACCGTTGTTGTAGCTAGATTGAACTGCTCTTAGGCGCACGTCCACACTCATAGAATCGGTCTGTATGACATTGCCCAACCCTTCTCCACTACAACTAACTTCGGCCGTGTCGACGTCTACCATAAGGTCTCCAGCACACCAGATTATGCCCACATAATTAACCGAGTTCATCTTGCAGCTCTTACCGGTATAAGTATCCTCGATTGGATAAGTCGTGTCATTTAGCAAAACACTAGCCGCCTGATCCTCCAAACCAAACAACACCTTCTCTCCAACCTCAAACTCTCCATCACCATCGTCGCGCCAACCAAAAAACTCAAGATATTGCGACAATTCTCCACCCTCCTCATCGTCTACCAGCGCTTCCGGCTCGTTCATGCCATTTTCATCATCTACCAAGTTCTGAAAATCCAAGCAGGCATAAGCGGCACTTTTCTTCACATGAAGACTGATGGTATGCTCGCCCATATCCCCCGGCTTCACATCGTCAAAATCAAAGAAGTGATCCACTCCCGGTACTAGGTGTTTTAAGTCCCAAGTCAAAGCAGGTTGCAAAACTCCATTGTAGACAGCGCGGCTGTCAATCGTGAGTTCCAGACCCTTACCATGACCACTTTTTTTGTGTTTACCATCATAACCATCGTTATAGGTCGCAAAGGTATAGCCTGCACTGACACCACTAGCCGACAAGATCACCACAAGAAACACCAAAATTCCACCTAAAAGCGTGATTTTAACTCCTTTTTGGTAGAATATTTTTGGCATATATAATGAAAGTTATTGAACCTCCCTCTCCCTTTAGACCACTCCTCTTTTATATATTTGGTGGCAACGTAGCACAGTTAAGTGCACTGAAAGCATCCAAATCATAACCATCAGCAGTTGCTTCAAACGGTGCGCGTGGTGATACATCGGTCACTCTGACATACTTGGCCCACGCTAAACCAGACGAAGCCAAGTCTGCCTCTACATCCCGATCTAAACTAGCGGATACCAAGTGCCAATCTGAGCCGTTTTGACTCACTTCAATCTTTATCTTTTCGACTGGATAACTATTACCACCAGTCACTTCCCAAGCTCTAAGGTCATTACCTGGACCATCCACAATATATCCATCTTCAAACTCAACTACGATCCAACCACCTTCAAGCTGCTGTGCGTCTGGATTGAATCCTAGACTAAAGAAGCTGTTTGGAACCACTGGATTATCAAACGACGTTCCAGCACTCTGTGGCGCTCCAAGAGCAAAAGTTGGATTTGAGCGACTCGGGTCTACCGGAGTGCCGTTTCTGCGAACTCCTTGTGAAAAGGCCACTACCTTAGTTGCATATGATTGCTCCGGATCACAAGTCAGATCAACTGGCTCACACATGAAGTTGGGGTTATGACGAGCTTGCACAGCACTGAAGGCAACATCAGCAGTCAGCGAGTCAGTCTGACTTTCATTGCCGAGCTCAGCCCCGCTACAAAGGAAACCACCATCAGACGGCTCACCTGACTTCTGATTGCCGTTATTGTCATCGGCCGGAGACCAGTCGTCAGCTTCGCCGTCTTGCGGAAGCGGATCAGGTACTATTTCACCAAAACACCAAGCCTTGCCGATATAGTAGGTTTCGGCACCATTTACCGGACCGGGTAGCTGATCCTCGTTCCATATATTCTTCGTGGCATCAGCCAGTGTGATTGAGTACGGTTCATTTAGTGGCAAAGCCCCGATTGGCCCCGGACCGGAGATAACTTCCTCATCATCTTCCAGTACATTATCTCCATCGTCAGCCCACCAGATAAAATTGACTAAACCAGCTAACTCACCCTCATCTTCTCCGGTAGTTTGGTCTACCAGTGCTTCCGGCTCAGTCTGCCCGTTTTCGTTATTGGAAGTCAAAGTCACATCAGCACACATGTATGAGTCGTTATTTTCGACATGTACCGATATAGTATCCTCACCATAATCCCCCGGCTTTACATCATCAAAGTCAAAGAATTTCTCAATGGTCAAATCCTTCTTTTCCCAAGAGGTATTTTCATTAAAAAGACCGTTATAGTAGCTCTCGTTGTCGATCAAAAGATCAATCGCTCCGGCTGCTAATACATTAGCTACCGAAGTTTCGGAATCGTTGAAGAAGGCCTTAGTTGCCCCGAAGGTCAGTGCCCCGCCAACCACTGTAATCATCACTAAACTCAAGAATATTCGTCGCATAGTTAAGTTTTTAAGGCTGAATAAATACGTTTTTAAACCTCAATCACACTGATTCCCCCTTCAGCCCGCCAAATTCCAGCCATAAAGCTGAAATTCGGAACGGCTAAATAGGTATTATTATTGAATTGGTGAAATTACATTTGTTATGTTACAAAGAAGATCATCCCCATTTGCTAAAGTAATAGTACCATCATCAGAATCTCCTATTTCAGAACAAGCTCCACTAAACTGAGCGTCCCAAACCACTCCAGATGGGTCGCCAGAATAAACCTCACTGATAGTATAGACACCAGCTGCCAATCCTTCAGCTTTGACTTCGTCACTCAATATAGTTGTGGTTGTTGCTGCATCAGGTCCAGTTATAACTAACTGAAAATCACTAACTTCCACACCAACTATAGTTGAACTAGAAAATGTAACTTCTTTATCTATAGTCAATGCTGGAGCTGGTAACTGAACATCTCGCCCCACACAAGTAAAGTCACCGTTATTTCGAGCCTGCTCCACTCGGAAAGCAATATCAGCTTCCATCATGTCCGTTTGGGCTTCGTTACCCATAGTTGAGCCATCACAAAGGATAACTCCCGGTGTTAAAGCGTCTATTTCACCGGCACACCAAGCTAGACCGATGTAATGTGTTTCACCACCAGCAATCGGCCCGTTACCGGTAGTTGAGTCGGCTAGAGCGTAGGTTCGTCCACCTAGCACATCACTTGCTGGACCTGAAGTGTTTGTAAACAGTGGCAGTTCATCTGTTTGCCAAATATTGTCCCCATCATCTAGCCAAGCAAAGAAGTTCATGTGTTGTGCCAATTCTCCATCAAAATCATCAGTACCCTCCTCTTCTACATCACCATCTTCAAGCTCTGGCTCGGTTGAAGACACGTCATCGTTTTTGGTGATATCAATATCAACACACATCCAAGCATCGTTGTTGTCTATGTGTAGTGAAATCGTGTTTTCACCCTCGTCGCCCGGCTTGATATCATCAAAGTTGAAGAAAGTGTGTACTCCATCCAACAAATCAGTCAAAGCCCAAGTACTACCACAAGGTTCGCCAGCTTGCGGTACATTGGCTGGATTGGCTTCGTTGTACTCATCGATAGCAGCTGGTACATTAGCGTCACCCGCTAGTTCATTCTGCTCTGTGTCAGGGTTCCAGACCACCTGATCTTCAGGAATCCAACGTGAGTTATCTGTCTCATCATCAGTATCATCATGACAAACTAAGCCATTGATATGACCAACACTATCAACCTTTAAATCAATAGCCCCAGCCGTGAACACGTTGCCGGTTGAAGTCTCGGTGTCGCTGAAGAAGGCCCCCGTTCCTCCAACAACGACCGCTCCTACGAAGACAATCATTCCCAAACTTGTAATAATTTTTTTCATAAATATTAAGTTGTATAAATTAATTAACCCTACTAATTACACTTTTAAAAACGCGGAGGTAAAACGCATACAACCCGTTTCGCCACTGCATGATAGTAGTTTAAAACACCAAGGACACACTTGGCCAATTGTCAAAAACAACCAAATCCACAGCTCTCAAATAGGCAAAAACTGGGGATAAAATGACTCAAAATACTTAAAAATAAGTCTCATTTTATCCCCAGCCCCTGTACATAACCCATGTATAACTCGGGTATAAACTGTGCCTTAACGGTTCCTAACCTGTTAACTAGCTTTAATACAACACACAAATATTTAGATAACATCTTTTCAATGCGGTCTTTTTGTGACATATTTACGCATAGAGTTTTGACACATACTTTTTTACAAAAATGCGGGAGACAATTATGTGCAAAGAAAACCTTAGTTGTACAAGTATGGATGGCTTAAATTCGGCAGAATATTCCGAAACCTGGCTAGTTCATCATGTCAACGACGAACGTGTTCTTTTATTTGACGAAATAGGTGGAGAAATAGAAGTGAAAAGAAGTATGCTCCCCAACGTTAAAAAGGGAGACAGAGGAATTCAAGACTTGCGACTCCAGACTACTTAACCACGTTAGTCACAATAAAAGATGGCCGGTTTTGCGCGAGCAAAACCGGCCTTTGGTTATTAATCAGAATGGACATTTGTCAAATACCTCTCACACCCGTCACAAACAGAGTTAAGATCACCTGCTAAGTAGGCGCAAGTCCAGACGACAATCAAAATCACTGTAGTGACAACGATCATGGACAAGAAAGTTAATTGAAACTGTCCAAGCCTGACATCATCAGCTTCAATATCACCCTTTTCTTTAACTAGGATTACATTTTTATAAATCGTCAGCCCAAGGAAAATAAGTACAAAACAAAGATCAATGATCGAAATACTCCAAAGTATTATATGCATTTTGACCTCCCCCACGAAAAAATTATTATAATTTAATCACAAACTGGGTTGTTTTGTAAATACAGAAAACGGCAGTACACTTTTACTTCTAGTGTACTGCCGATTATATGGGCTCATTATTAGATAGTTGGATGTAAGCCTCTAAGCCAATTGGCAAAGGCTGAGATAGGTAACATATTGCCGGTCATCGGGTTATAACAGAATCGAAAAACATCACCTACCCACACTTCGAGCTGCGCACCTGAAACTTCACTGGAATTTAAGAGTTTCGCAAACCTTTCAATCAAACTCTTTATGATAGACTCTTTAAATTTCGCCCCATCTTCATCACAGGCACTTTTATAATTGAACGTAGAATAGTTATTATAAAATTGTGCAGCTATGTAATCCCTATGTTTTTTAAAAATCAATTCTAATTCATATTGATTAACACATTTATCAACCGGACGAAATCTAGGTTTTTTACACCGTAAAAAATTTAAGATGTAACTCATGTCTCTTCCTCCACTTTAGGTTTGGAAAATTTAATACCCGTACTCCATATATTAGCATAATAGGAAAATACTAACCTATCAAGCGTTTTAAACTATAGACAATGATATTCGATTATCGTACAATTACTGTGGTTTGTAGTTTAAACCCGCTTTAGATTTAATTCTTAATTTTAAGTTAAGGGAGAGATTGTTATGAATACAAAATCATACGATGCGGCGGTACAAGAAACTATAATGAGTAAAATAATTGAGGTCTATAAAGTACACATAGTGTCGTTAATAGGTACAGATAGTGTTGACGTCGAAAGAACGGCAACTACACTAAAAATACACCAGGAAAGAATTTGGGGTGGTAATTATGTTGTAAAAGTGTACCTTCATTCTTTTAAGCGTTGGTGCTATTTTATAATAGTCCTAACCAACATTTCTGGAACTTTGAGACCATATCGCAAACTACCTCCACCTGTAATCGGAGAATGAGTATAATGAAACCAGCGCAGTGTCTGTAAGTAGACAACTGCGCTGTAGTTTTTTGTATTAGACACTAACACAAGCAGAATTACAAACCTTTCTAACCCTTTCTTCTTCATTGCCTCCATGACAGTAGTCTACCAGATCATGCAATTCAAAAGATAGAAGATCAGTGAGATTTGGTAGATAGACCTCAACAACCTCTTGTTCTAGTTTTATTTTAACCAATGACTGCCAGCCACTACCTACACCATCATCATCAAAATTAATCTCAGTGTCTATTCCTATAACCCTACCTACCTCACATTCCCTTTTGGAGACGTCGTTTTCTATGTGAATTACGTGTGACGTTAGAATAAGAAAGGTATATAAACAGAGAAGAATTAGCATAAAAAAGGTCAACCTCTTTGGGTAAGTCATATTATCCTCCTATTTCTAAGACAAGACAAAATATGTTATCAATCAATCTTCCCAAGAAAATTCGCCGTTCACTGGGTAGGAAATAGTAGCACCATCTCTTTCAGCAACCAAATCTTCCAGAAAGCTATTGACTTCATATAACGCGAATATTAATGCGGATAAACCGATGACTATTAGGACTTTTTTAAAAGATATTTTCATCATTTAATTCCCCTTTTTCGGTGATTTAAAAAACTTTCACTTAGAACACTGCCATAATTCAAGCGTACAGTCAATAGTTTGTACGATCTCACCACCTTTGAGACTCTATCTCATAATGTTCTCTATAATACTCCATGGGCGACAAAAGACCCAGTCCTTCATGCGGTCTCTCATGGTTATACCAATACAACCATTCATTCAGTGAATCATTGAAGTCAGGAATACTATCTCGAAGCAGGGATCGGTGATAAATAATGTGTTCTTCTTGAACGGTACGATTGAATCGCTCTATATAGGCATTCATCTTAGGACAACGTGGATAAGTGTGATAATGGTTGATGTTAAGAGTTAAACAAGCTTCGTGGAAGTATTTAGCGAATTCTGAACCATTATCAGTCTGTATCTCATCTATACTAAAAGGGGTATAGTGTATAAGTTGTTTTAGAAAGTCTCGAGCACTATTTGAAGAATGACTGGTATAAGTACGAGCGTAAGCAAACCGTCTTTCTATGTCTATGGCGGTGAGTATGTACCGTTTAGTGCCATCTATGTGTCTCACGATAGTGTCTATCTCCAAACCTTGTTTTTGTGGTCTTCTTTGTTTTTTAACCTTGGTTTTTCTTTGTTCTTTGTGTGTACCACTCTTAGCGTACCAAGAGAGCTTAACTGGATTCGGTAGTCTACCTAGTTCTTTAAGATCACTGATACAGCGATTAACATAGGAAACTGACACCTTGAATCCTTCCTTCTTCAATAGCGGTACCAGCTTTTTCCCACCAATCCGTGGTCGCTTAGTACGCCAGTTGATAATAGCTTGCTCTAGTGGTGGTGATATCTGTCTCACTCTTCGTTTCTTAGGAGCAGTACTCTTGGGGTCTAGGGCTTGGATATTACCATTACTATCATTTAGTTCTTTTTGCCATCTAAATAAAGTTGGTCTAGATACGCCAAAAGCATCTTTGGTGGTATTAGTACCATGTTTTTGCCAAAACGTGAGTATTTTAACTCTTCTTTCGACCTCCTGTTTGTTTTTCATTGTCTGCCACTTTAGAGCACTATCAGCCGCTTTGGCAAACCCTCTGGTGTTCCTTAAAATGTTATGTATTCTCATTACTCCTTATTTAAGGAGTCTCATATGTATGTGAGATTATTCATAGTTAAGCCGGCACCTATAGTATTAAATCTATTAAAACAAAGAAAATAACGGAGGTGCAACCTTAAAGGGAGCGATGAGCGACAAGAAAAGGTCGCTCCTCGTTTGTTTCCCATACAAATTAATTAGCATAGTTGGCAAATCAATATACTTACTAAAACAATTCAGACCCAGAGACATAACGTCGCCAGGTCTTTACTATTTAGTTTTTATTATTTTACTCTATCATAACATCAACCCATAGCAACAAACCCCTTCTATCAGGAATTACCCGATGTTTCATACCTATCTCTACCACAAAATCGTCCCCTATGTCTACTTTGGACTCCATAAAAGAACCGTCGATTAACTGTTTTATATAAGAACCACTTCCTGCCATAACGTATATTTGCAGCCTGTGGTCACTTACACACAGATTAAAATTCCCAGAACCGGACCTAACCCTTAACTTACAACCAACAATCTGCGGCAGGTTATTCTGTATCAGATCAGAGGGGTTTTCTGGTGTAAATACGACATTCTTACCACTCAAATCTACTTCCCTGTTAAATATGAGTATTTTCATTATTGTTCTCCTCAAAAAAACTGTTCTGTTTTCTTTATACCATACCCAAGACAGCAAAATAACAATTTTCTTAGACAAATTGATGTTTTTGGTCTAGGATTATTAAAAACACATATGGAAATACCATACATTACCACCGACCAGATGCGCGAAGTTGATCACTTAATGATTCAGTATTTTCGAATTGATTTGCTACAAATGATGGAAAACGCGGGAAGAAACCTAGCAGAAATCGCTAAGAATGAATTTTTTGCTGGTGATAGCAGTGGCAGAAAAGTAATAGTGTTAGCCGGTACCGGCGGCAACGGTGGTGGTGGGTTAGCGGCCGCCCGGCACCTCCAGAATCACGGAGCTCAGGTAACCATCGTCCTGGCCACCAGCAAATATGGACTGAGTAAAACCACACGCCGGCAGCTAGATATTCTGGAGGAAATTGGTCTAAATGTAGTAACAGCTCAGTCTAAGCTCAATTTTGATGAGTTCGATCTAATCATCGACGCTTTGATTGGCTATTCACTTACCGGAAATCCTGAGGACGAATACGCCTCGCTTATTACTACTGCTAATTCTTCTAACACACCTATTCTTTCGCTAGACACCCCATCTGGGTTAGACACCACCAGTGGTCAATCTTTTAATCCCTGTATAAGAGCCGACATCACTATGACGCTTGCGCTACCAAAAACTGGTTTTAAATCCACAACAGCGAAGGAATACTTAGGCAAACTTTATCTCGCAGACATCGGTGTACCCCCAGAGCTTTATAAAATGATAGAAATTGAGGTACCCAAAAATATATTTACTCAAAGTTTTATTACAAAACTATAAAACTTACTGCTTGGGGTATTTGTAATTATAACTATCCAAGTCGACCTTAAGGGCATCGGTCAGAACCTTTGACTCTAGATCATAGGAATGATTTTGATAGGGATTCTCTGGCGCGTCCAGATTTAGGGGATTCAGCTGATAAGTATAGAGCTGAGCCTTTAGTGGTACACCGGGATAAGCCCATAACACCCATTGCTCACGCCCCATAATGTATTCGTTTGGTAATGATATTTTCTTTTTTGAGCTTAAATAAATCATTAAGTGTTCCTCTAAAAAGAAATTGATTTGGTTTTCATCTAGTTTGCGCCCCACAAAATCAGCGTCTTCTTTTAGATATTTCAAAAATCTCTCATCCGAATTGTAAATCTCTTTAAACCTTGCTAGATCAGACGCAAAATTACCATCGTAACTTAGATAAAACTGATTCCATACCTCGTAAGAAAAAGCATGCTGGATTTGGAAATTCTGACGTTCTTTAAAAAGCAGTTTTTGCATGGAGTTCTTGTGGTTTAGCACAATATTCATAAATTTGTACTTCAAAACACTAGCCCTTTCATCAGAATGTAGATACAGAGAGTCACTGTAAACAAAATTTACACCTGCTTTTGGAGCAGAGACCTTAGACGGAGAAAAATATTTAAGATATTCCACATACTTATCCGGTTCTTGACCAGTTTTATTCTGCGCTCGAGAAATAGAAATTGGAAAAACCAGAATCCCATATTCCTTAGGGAGTTTATTTATATCGTGAAAGTTGTGAGTATCTGCTGCTTGCATAAACTTTATTGAGGATTATTCAAGCCACGATTCTACCATCAACAGTTCACTTTTTTTCAGGTAGCCGGCCGGGACTGATTGCCAGATCTCTTCGGTAATAAACGGCATAAATGGGTGTAGAGCTTTTAATATATTGGCGTGTATTTGATACAGAGCATGTTGTCTGGAAAGCTTCTGCTCTTCATCCTCTCCATTTAGAATTGGTTTTGAATCTTCTAGAATCTTATCAGCAAAATCATGCCAAGCATAGTGGTACAATGCATCGGCTGCCAAGTCTAGGCGATACTTTTCGATATTTTGTGCCGCCCCGTTGACCGCGTCTTTAAGATTAGCAATAAGCTCCTCGTCGACCGCTAGCAGTTCCTTTTCCTCATTAAAATCGACTCCGGCTATATTATCAAAAGTAAAACGACTGATATTCCAAAGCTTATTGGCAAATTTCTTGTAGGCGCGCACCTTATCTTTAGATAGGGGCATATTGGCTCCTGGCGGATTAGCCACCACAAACGACATGCGAGTAGCGTCGGTACCAAACTCAGCCGCCAAATCAATCGGCGACAATACATTACCCTTGGATTTACTCATCTTCTTACCTTTTGCATCAAGCATCATACCGTGGAAGTAAATGTCTTTAAACGGCACCTCTTTGGTCAAATAAAGACCAAACATGATCATACGTGGCACCCATTTAAACACCAAGTCGGCACCCGTTTCCATCACCGAAGTCGGATAATACTCCATATCTTTGCCGCCCGGATAACCGAGTGTCATAAGCGGCCATTGCCCAGATGAAAACCAAGTATCAAAAGTATCAGGATCTTGCTCCCAACCTTCGCCTGGACACTCTTTCGCCACCTTTATCTCTTCACCCTTAAACCACGCCGGTATACGGATCCCCCACACGATTTGCCTGGAAATATTCCAATCCATTGGATTATTCATCCAGTGACGAAAGATCTTCTCGTGTTGTTCGGTGATAAACTTATACTCTCCCTTATCCAGCGAGGTTAGCGCCATTTTGGTAAGCGGCTCCATCTTTACAAACCACTGCTCTTTTATCTGTGGCTCTACCACTACTCCGGTTCGTTCACAGATACGTACAGCGTGAGTATAGTCCTCATCTACTTTTACCAAAAGTCCTTTTTCTTTTAGCTTTTCTACTATCTTTGGCCTCGCCTCTTCTATACGCATGCCGGCAAATTCTTCAGCAATCGGTAGTAGTTTGCCGTTCCAATCAATTATTTGCTCTACCTCTAAGTTGTGTTTTTGGGCAATATCAAAGTCGACCGCACTATGCCACGGAGTGATAGTCATGGCTCCCGAACCCATCTCAGGGTCTGCCGCTTCGTCTTTGATAAGCGTAGCGGTCATCGGGCCATTTATCCATTCTATTTCAAAGGTTTGACCATGTTTATACTCAGCATAACGCTTGTCGTCAGGATGCACTACTACATATTTGTCACCGAACTTGGTTTCCGGACGCGCGGTACCAATCACAAACGGACCATATTGGAAGTAATAAAAAGAGTCTTTCTTTTCCTCAAAATCTGTCTCTATATCAGACAAAGAAGTCTGGAACTTTGGATTCCAGTGAATACTACGCAGACCTCTATAGATAAGACCTTCTTCAAACATTTTTATGAATGTATCCTGCACCCTAGAAACCACATCAGGCTGTAAAGTAAACGTATTTCTAGACCAATCACAAGAGGCCCCGAGCTTGCGCACATCATCCTCCATAATGTGCTTATTTTCCATCACGAAGTCGTAAATCTCTTTGTAGAGCTGGTCTCGCTCCATCCCAAAGCGTGAACGACCTTCCTTTTGCAGTTTCTTTTCGTAAACACCCTGCGTTTCAAAGCCTGCGTGGTCAGAACCGGGCAAAAGCAGAGTCTTCTTGCCCTGCATACGCTGATATCTGATCAAAATATCCTTCAGAGTAATATCTGTACCGTGTCCGGCGTGCAGACGACCGTTGGCGTTTGGAGGCGGCATAATGATACTGTATTTTTCTTCACGGGTACCAGGTAAATTATCCGGATTAAAATATCCCGACTCCTCCCACTTTTTATAGATATTGTCCTCGACTCCAGTATGGTCGTACGGCTTTAAAAATTTCTCATCCATAATTTATAATTTATTAAATAATTTACCAATTTATCCACCCTCTTTTTTACTTACTAAACACAAAACCACCCTCTTTAACCACATAAAGAGTATTTATTTATTCATGATAGCACTATTATAAAGTATGGCAATATAGCTTCTTGGAACTTTATTGCAAGAGAGTCCGCTAGTCTGCGGAGAGAGGGGGATTCACTGCAACTTTATTTATATACTCGCAAGCTCGTTATAAATATAAGTTCCAGCACCTTGCTTCTCATCCCCCATCTTCTTAGTTTAATGTTTAATTGTTATAAAAAATATAATAATTAAACATTAATGCGGAGAGAGGGGGATTCGAACATTACATGTTCAGTACCCGTTTTGGATAGATTATTTCGTTCCTTATAATCTATCTCAAAACAGCTTCGAATCCGCGCCACGCTTTTCTAAACGAAAAGCTGCGCCCCCTCTCACCTTCCCTCACTTCGTTCGTCTGCTGGCAGTCTCGAGTTAGAACCGTGGGCGGTCAAGCCCTGTTTGACGGATTCAGCTATATTTTAAATTGAGTTTGATAGTGTCTCGAGCGCCTAATTTAAAAGTATTGCAACAAGAGCCGTAGCTGCACTGACTACTGATGCGGCGGCTGACACTACAGCAATGATCCAGAGTTTGGATTCTCTAATACTCCTCTCTGCTTCTATAACTCTGCGTTGCAATTCATACTCATCAGCATCACGTCGTCCCATACTGGACTGATATATATAATCACCCTTGGTATCTATACCAAGTTCATCTGCTCGATCTAATAGTTCTTTTCCTTTAAGTAACATAATGTCTCGTGCTAGCTCTAAACAGCGGAGAGAGGGGGATTCGAACCCCCGATACGCTTTCACGTATACACGCTTTCCAAGCGTGCGCCTTCAGCCACTCAGCCATCTCTCCGTAATATTTTATTGTTTGGTAACTATTTTACTACCTGCAGAGCATTTGAGTATTAAACATTAATTCAGAATATTCGCTAGTCGCTCATTTCTTCATTTAACACTCCCTATTACCTCGCTAAAGCATCGGCAATTCGTTCTAACGAACGATCGGATTAAATCTAAAGCGGTTTAGATTTAATAGCCATCTCTCCATTTATACTCTCTCTACCTCCCCATCTCCCTCAAAATCCTTATCCGATCCTCGGCCGGTGGATGGGTCGAGAACAAGGCGCTCAACTTCTGACCAAACGATTTTCTCCCCTCTTGGCCAAACGGATTGGATATGAATAAATGAGCGGTAGCATGAGAGGCGCGACGCATCGGGTGGGCGTGTGCTGAGATTTTCTCTAGCGCTGAAGCTAAACCTTCAGGATAACGGGTCAGCAAAGCGCCCGATGCGTCAGCTAAATACTCACGCTTACGGGAGATTGCCATCTGGATTAACTTCGCTGCGAATGGTGCTAAAATAATACCAACAATACCGATAATCAAGAAAGCAGGGTGCCGATCGCGGTTATTACCACCATACATCAAAGTACGAGCAAAGAAGTCAGCCAAAATGGCCACAAAACCAGCCAAAACTACCGCCACTGTCATGACTAACATATCACGATTACCAACATGAGACAGCTCGTGAGCCATCACCCCTTCAAGCTCATTACGGTCTAAGATACTTAAAAGACCAGTGGTCGCAGCAACGACTGCATGCTCAGGGTCACGACCAGTAGCAAAGGCGTTGGGGACAGGATCATCAACAATATAAATCTTTGGCATCGGTAGACCAGCTGTAATAGAAAGATTCTCTACAATATTGTAGAGCTCCGGTGCTTGAGCTTTTTCTATTGGTCTAGCACCAGTCATACTAAGGACTAGTTTATCGGAGAACCAATAACTGCCAATATTCATCAGAAGGGCGAATATAACCGCCACATAAAGAATAACCGGTGACTCTAGATACCAACTGACCGCATAGCCAATAGCAATAACCACTACTAAAAAGGCAGTCATTAAAAACCAAGTCTTTTGAACATTTTTATCTTGTTGTGTGTAGATAGTTGACATATTTTTAGCTATTAGTTCTTTAGTCTTTAGCGCTTAGCACAGTGTTTTGTAAATTAGATATAAATTTATTCAACATCATTCTGACTTCAGTCAATTTGGATTCTATTTTATCAAACTTTTGCTTTGAGATAAAACCAAGACGCTCTGAAATTATTAATTGGGTTTCAAGCTCAGAACTAGAAGCAAAAGCTATTTTTAAAAAACCGAACAAACTCAGCATCAGATTTACGTCCATGCCCTTCAGCTATGTTGCTGGGAATAGAAATCGCAGATCTCCTCATCTGACTAACTAGTCCAAATTTCTCGGTTTCAGGAAAATCTTGCGTTACTGAATAAAGATAGGTAACTAAATCAACACTCTTTCCCCAAACATGCAGAGTCTTATAAGTTTTCATACTACTAAGGGACCAAGCGCTAAAATGCTAGGGACTATAATGGTATACCTTGCGGACTCTCATTTGATTCATATGAGACATCAGCTGACCATTTAAGGAATTGACGGTGCTTATAAGCGCCTTTTTTCAAATAATTTTTCTCCTTAGCCTTTTTTACATCGTCGGCTGTAATCTCCAACTGTTGCATGATGGTGTTTAACACCATCATGAGATCAGCGTACTCGGTCAAGAACTCTTCTTTAGTGCGGGCCATCGACAAAGAAGCGGCTTCTTCTTTAATCTTCTTGAAAAGCTCCTGTTGAAACTCCTGCACATCAGTTATTTGTGTTGTCTCACACTCATGGCGTTTGGCACGGATCATGTCTGGTATATTGTCACGAACCAGTTTGTTGTAGTAGATACGGGTAATTTCAGACATAGTTTAAAATCTAAAAAGATACTTTGACCGGCTCTTTTTCCTCGCTACCCTCTTCCAACTCAAAGTACTGTTCCTCCTTGAAATTAAAAGTCTTTCCAATAATGTTTGAAGGGAATTGCTGCAAAGCGATAGCCAAGTCGCGAACATTACCGTTATAAAAACGACGGGCAGCCTGAATCTTATTTTCGGTATCCGTTAGTTCAGTTTGAAGCTGAGCAAAGTTCTGGTTTGCCTTTAGGTCAGGATAAGCTTCGGCTACAGCCAGAAGTTTACCTAGAGAGGCGCCAAGAGCCGACTCCGCACCAGCCATAGCAGTGATTTGTTCCGCCGTAATATTGGTCGGATCAACATGCACCTGAGTTGCCTTAGCTCTCGCTTCTGTCACTTCATCAAAGACCGCTCGTTCGTGAGAAGCGTAACCCTTAACTGTCTCCACTAGGTTTGGAATAAGGTCATAGCGACGCTTCAACTGCACATCAATGTCTGCCCACGCCTCTTTGGTGCGCTGCACCAGCCTTACAAAGTTGTTGTATGCATAAATAACATACAATACAACTACAGCTATTACTCCAATTAAAATCCAACTCATATAATATTATTACCTAAACTTTTATAAACATCAATTGCGGTTAATTATATCATAAGTTTAATCAGCCATAAACAAAAAACGCGGGAAAACCGCGCTTTTTGTTTAACTCTACAGAATTAAGTTCTATTAATACATCCCTCCACCCATTCCTCCCATACCACCCATATCAGGCATAGCTGGCTTTTCCGGTTCTGGTTCATCCGCTACCGCACATTCGCTGGTTAAAAGAATACCAGCTGCAGATACAGCGTGTTGCACACCTGCCCGCTCTACTTTGACCGGATCTATAATACCAACCTTGATCATGTCGTCCACCATCTCTCCTTTAGCTGCATCATAACCAGCATTTCCACCCGCCTCTTTCACTTTTTGTACAATCACCGCACCATCAATCTTGCCAGTATTATCAGCAATTTGTTTTAGCGGCACCTCCAGAGCCTTAAGTACAATACTGTAGCCGATCAGTTCTTCCTTATCTAAATTTTTCTTAGCTAAAACTTCTTTCTCAACAATTGCTGCCGCTCGAGCTAATGAGGTTCCACCACCAGGCACGATACCTTCTTCAATTGCCGCCTTAGTAGCGTTTACAGCATCTTCAATCTTCAGCTTTAGATATTTCATTTCTGTCTCAGTCGCAGCTCCGACGCGAATCACCGCCACACCACCAGCCAATTTAGCAATTCTTTCCTCAAGCTTTTCCTTATCAAACTTTGATGATGTACTTTCCAACTGAGCCTTGAGGGCATTAACCCGATCGTCAATCGCAGTTTTTTCACCAGCTCCGCCAACCATTACTGTATTATCCTTGGTAGCAACCACCCGATCAGCCTTTCCGAGCTGTGAAAGTTCGACAGACTCAAGCTTTAGACCAACATCTTCGGTAATTACTTGCCCACCGGTCATAACCGCAATATCTGCCAAAACCTCCTTTTTGCGATCACCGTAACCCGGCGCTTTTACTGCCAATACTGAGAAGCCACCCTTAAGCTTATTGACCACAAAAGTTGCCAACGCCTCACCTTCCACATCGTCAGCAATTATTACCAACTCTTTTTTGCCGGTCTGAGCAATTTTTTCGAGTAGTGGCAAGATTTCCTGAACTGAAGAAATTTTCTTATCAGTGATAAGAATCTGAGCATTCTTGTACTCAGCCTCCATACGCTCAGGGTTAGTCACCATGTATGGAGAAACATACCCTTTATCAAACTCCATTCCTTCTGTCAGTTCTGTTTCGATACCGAAAGACTGTGATTCTTCAACAGTCACCACCCCATCCTTTCCAACCTTATCGATAGTTTCGGCAATTTTTTCCCCTAATTCAGCGTTTTCAGCGGAAATAGTCGCTACCTGCTTAATTTCATCTATTGAGCTGATTTTGGTGGCCATTTTATGCAAGGCTTCAACCACATCAGCGGCAGCATGTTCCATACCGGTGCGAACTGCCATAGAATTGATACCCATAGTAGTTTGCTTAAGTCCCTCCCTTACCAAAGCTTGAGTTAGAACAGTAGCGGTAGTAGTACCATCACCAGCTAGCTCATTAGTCTTGTTGGCTACTTCCTTGATAATCTCCGCCCCCATGTTCTCAAACTTATCCTTTAAGGAAATATCTTTTGCAATTGATACACCGTCATTAGTGATGGTAGGACCGCCAAAACTCTTATCTAGCACCACATTTCGTCCTCGTGGACCAAGTGTCACCTTAACAGCGTCAGCTACTGTATCCACCCCTCTTTGTAGTTTCTTTTTTACTTCCTCTCCAAAAATAACCTGTTTTGCCATAAAATTTCGTTTCTAATATCTAAATAACTAGCTAATAATACCTAAAACACTACTTTCTGAGACAATAAAGTATTCATCGTTACCAATCTTTATTTCATCATAGCCATACTTAGAGAAAACAATTCGATCACCCTCCTTTACTTCCATTGGTATACGTTTTTCTCCGTCTTCATCCCACTTTCCGGCACCAACCGCTATCACAACCCCTTGCTCTGGCTTATCTTTCTTGGCTGTATCAGGAATAATTATGCCAAAGGCAGAAGTGTTACCAGCCTCTTCATCACTAAGTGGACGCACGATCACCCTGTCTCCAAGTGGCTTAATTGGGCTCACTACTTTTTTTGAATCTTCTGACATAAATTTTCAATAAATAATTAAGTTCTGATTAAAATAACAAATTTTAAAACATCATAAAAACCACATCAAAAAATCGTATACTACCTCCGTGGTGCCAGCATTATAAAGCGAGCTTTATTTCGTGTCAAAAATGTTTCCGTCAACACACAACACCGTCACCTTGCACTCAATGAATCTTTCTGCTACCATACTTGCACATGGAAATCATACAGACAGTGCAACCGGCATTGCCATACGTACAGATTATTCTCTCCATTTTGCTTATCGCTGGAATCCTTCTCCAACAGAGAGGTTCAAGCTTGGGTGGAGCGTTTGGTGGTGACAACTTCAGCGCATCGTTTCATAAGCGTCGCGGGGCTGAGCTATTCTTATTCCAATTTTCAGTTGGAGTCGCTGTTTTGTTTGTAATCGCTACTTTCTTGAATATCCTTGTTTAAAGCGGAAAATCCACGTAACTTACTTATCAACTAGAGTTATTTCTAAGTCAAAACCAGTCTATCTAAGACGATAGACTGCTAAATTCATGCATTATGCGTACTCGTCTTGAACGTTTTTCAATTGTCGATAGACTACTTGATCTGATTGAACGACAGCGACCTAGTGACCGACTGATTTTGCGAATATTATTTTTTGTCATTATTGGGTCTGGTATATTTTTGCTCCTAACCCTAAACGACAAATACAGCATGTCTGTACCGGCCGATGGAGGTGAAGTTATTGAGGGTATTGTAGGTATACCAAGGTTTGTTAACCCAGCCCTAGCTCTGACCAGAGCTGACCAGGATACCGTCGCTTTAGTCTACAGCGGCCTACTAAGAAGCAATAGCACAGGCAACCTTGAACCCGACCTAGCTGAAAGTGTAACAATTTCCGATGACGGTCTCATTTATCACGTTATACTTAAGAAAGACAACACCTTTCATGACGGCAAGCCACTAACTGCTCGTGACGTTGTTTTCACCTTTGATTTGTTTAAAAATCCAATCCTACGCAGTCCGTTGCAGGGCGTCTGGAGTGATGTTGCTATTGAGGAGATCAACGAATACGAATTAAATATTATCCTTAAAGAAGCTTATGCACCATTTATTGAAAACCTAACCGTCGGTGTCATGCCTTACCATATCTGGGGCGACTTGCCAATTGAGCAATTACCCTTCAGTCAATATAATACCGAACCTATTGGCTCTGGACTATTCGCAATTAAGGATACCAAACACAACAGTTCAGGTCTCATTTCCAGCTATGAACTGAGTCCAACCTCTAAAATCGCCTTGGATAAGATGGAACTTCGTTTTTATCCAAACGAAAATGACTTAACTGAAGCCTTTCTAAATAAAGAGATAACCAATACCGTATTTCTACCCACAAATGTAATCTCTGAGCTTGACCCAGAAGCGGTACAAATAATATCTGAGCCGCTACCACGGATTTTTGGAATATTTTTCAACCAAAATAAATCTCCAGCTTTACGAGATAAAGCGGCTAGACAAGCACTTAATGTAGCCATCGACAGAGAACAGATTGTTAACGAGGTACTAGGTGGCCACGGTGTTCCCACAAATCAACCTATTCTTATTTCTGCAAATAAGTTAGAATCTATAAACACTGATTCAGACAACCGCCCCACTTCTTCAATTGCTTTAGCTAGTGAAATACTGATTAAGGGTGGTTGGACACAGTCCTCAGTAGGACTTTGGGAAAAAGAGATTGATAAATCAAAAGAAACACTTAGTGTAACCATCCGCACCAGCAACACAGAAATCTTCGACAAAACAACCGCTATTGTGGCTGAGAATTGGCGTAAACTTGGAGTTGAGGTGCAAATAGAACAATATGAACAAACAGGACTAGTGAAATCTGTTATCAGACCACGAGACTTTCAGGCTTTATTGTTCGGTCTAGATATGAACCGTATTCAAGACCTATATCCATTTTGGCACTCTTCACAAAAAGATGATCCTGGGTTAAATATCACCCAATACACAAACGTAACAGTGGACCAACTACTGGAAAAATCCAGAGTGACAAAAGATGATGACGAAAGAAACAAAATACTTTCAGAAATAAGTGACATCATAGTCGATGAATTACCAGCGATCTTCCTGTTTGCCCCTAACGTGACCTACGTTGTAAATAAGGATATACAAATCACACCAATTAACAGTTTTAGTAAGCCGACAGATAGATTTACAGATATCGCTAACTGGCACACAAAAAGTGAGAAAATATGGTCAATTTTTGAATAATTAAATGTGAAATATTTAAGAAATAATTAATAATAATTTTATTTATGAACAGAGAAAAAGAAACAAAAAACAATAAACCTAACTACCGACGAGGAGGTAGTACAACAAAAAGACAAGGCGCCAGACCAGCGGGCAGGTATAACACCCAAAAAGTCAACCCGGCTCGCAAACAAACTGATAGAGCTACTACTGTTAGCAAATCAACCTCTGGTCGAAGCGGTGGTCGTAGACGTCACGCTCAAAGGAGGCGTCCAACAGCAGCTCCATCATTGACTCATCGACTAAATATTACAACTGAAAAACACCCAATTATCCCTGAGATAACCGACGAAGACACAGTACGTATCATCCCTGTTTCTGGCGTAGAAGAAATTGGTCGTAACATGAACATAATTGAAACCAAGGACGATATTATTGTTATCGATGCCGGTTTTCAATTTGTATCAGAAGAAAGTAACGCTCCTGGCATCAATTACATTTTGCCTAATACCCAGTATCTAGAGGAACGAAAGCACAAAATTCGTGCCTTAGTCGTAACTCACGGACACCTTGACCATATTGGTGGCATTCCTTTCATTATGGAACGTATTGGTAACCCGCCAATCTACACTCAGTACCTAACATCACTTATGATTTTGAAGCGTCAAGAAGAGTTTCCTCATATGGAACCGGTTAAAATCAACGTGATTAGCGAAGGCGAAAGCTTTACCGTCGGTAAAACTAAAATCAAAACCTTCCGCGTCACCCACTCTATACCAGACGCCATGGGAGTATGCGTAGAAACTAAGCATGGCGATGTTGTTATTACTGGTGATATTAAGCTAGTTCACGAAGACGGAAAGGTTGTGGTTGAAGAAAGGGCTTCTTGGGAAAAAGTTGGTCTAAACAATAACCTAGCTCTCCTTTGTGACTCAACCAACGCTGATCGAGAAGGTTTTTCGGCTTCTGAAAGTAAAGTATACGAGACTTTGGAAAATATTATTAAAGCCGCTACCGGTCGCCTTATCATCGGAACCTTTGCCTCACAATTTGATCGTCTAATAAACATTATTAGCACTTGTGAAGAAACCGGAAAAAAAGTAGTGCTTGAGGGACGTAGTATTAAGACCAACATTGATATTGCCATCGCAGCTAACCTCATGAAGGTTAAGCCAGGCACCTTTATCAATGCCGGTGACATGGCGGATTACCCTAGCGACAAGATCGTTATCCTTTCGACCGGAGCACAAGGAGAAGAGTTCGCTGCCCTAATGCGTATGGCCACCGACAAACATAAGTTTGTTACCTTAAATGAACGTGACACGATCGTTCTTTCTTCTTCGGTTATTCCAGGCAATGAGATAGCAGTACAGAAATTAAAGGACAATATTTACCGTAAAAACGTAAAGGTTGTTAACTATAAAGGTTCTCACGTCCACTCTTCAGGGCACGGTAACGCCGGCGAACTGGTCTGGGTACATCAGACAATCAAACCTAAGTACCTAATCCCAGTCCATGGACACCATTTCCACCTAAAAAGCCAAACCTACGCCGCGATAGAGAATGGTTTTCCGAAAGAAAATATTGTTGTTCCAGACAACGGAACCATAATAGATATCAAAAATGGTTCGGAAATAATCAAACAACCAATGAAGATCCCAACCGAACTTTTGATGGTAGACGGCTTTACAGTTGGAGCTAGGCAAGAAGTGGTCTTACGAGACCGTATGAGTCTGGCGCAAGATGGGATGTTTGTAATTATTGCGACTGTGAACAGCAAGACTGGAAAGTTACGCAAGTCACCAGATATTATTTCCCGAGGGTTTGTTTACCTACGTGAAAATCAACAACTTCTATCTGAAGCCAGAGTCCTAATAAAACGAACGGTTGAAAAACAAACAGAACATATGAACCCGATTGACCTAGATTATGTTAAGGAACAATTGACCGATGTCGTGAGTGGCTTCTTAATGCAAAAGACTCATAAAACCCCAATGGTGATTCCGGTTTTGATTGGAATTTAATTTAAGTAGAAACTTAGACAATAAGGGCACGAGACTTCGTCTCGTGCCCTTATTGTCTCCACATTTTTCACCAATCAAACACCAACTTTACCGTCACATCTAGTACACTACATATTACAGTAGCCAAAGTCATGGATAACTACCGACACTTATTTTTAACTGAGAAGCCAAACAAAGCAATTAGTTTTGCTCTGATTTATCTGTTATCGACCATTTTTGCTTTTCAGACTCTACTAACCGCCTTTATCGGTTCTACCTATCTAGAGCAGTTTATTCCAGCCGAATACGTTGGCCTTGTTTACGCAACCGGTTCATTTGGTGCAATAGTACTTATTTTACTTTCTTCAAACATTCTGCGAAAAATCGGTAACGTTGCCTATATACTAATCTTAATACTCAGCCTGATTATATTATTGTTGTTCTTAGGCTTTGCCCCAACCCCCACACTCACCGTAGTAGCCTTTGCCCTTTATATGGCCACCTTCCCACAAATCTATTTAAATATTGATATTTTCCTTGAAACTCTAATCGGTACCGATGAGCATTCCACGGGTAGCCGACGCGGTATTATTTTATCCTTAATGAGTGTAGCCTCATTCTGCGCCCCTTTAACCATGGGTTATATTGTAGGCGGCGACAATAACTTACCCCAAGTCTACTTCTCTGCCGCTGGAATAGCCTTTTTGATATTTATACTTGTAGTGGCAAGATTTAGACATTTTTACGATCCACCTTACGAAGCAATTGATATACGAACTGTTTTAATAAACTCACTGAAAAACCTTGATATAAAAATTGTGATGTACGCTCAGTTTCTATTACAGTTATTTTTTACTTGGGCTGTTATTTATATCCCTCTATATCTAGCGACTGAAATCGGTTTTGATTGGAGTGGTATTAGTAAAATCATCGCAGCTGGCTTGTTTGCTTTTATCTTAGTTGAGTACCCAGCCGGACGGTTAGCCGACGAAAAAATTGGCGAAAAGGAGATGATGGCCACCGGCTTTTTATTCTTAGCCTTGGCTTCAGCAACAATAACCTTTACTGATTCTACAAATATTCTGACTTGGATGGTATTGATGTTTGTAAGTCGAATTGGAGCCAGTCTGGTTGAGGTCACCTCAGAAAGCTATTTCTTTAAGCATGTTCAGGGTGACGACTCCAACGTGATAAGCTTCTTCCGTCTTACCAGACCACTCGGTAATTTGATTGGAGCCGGTCTCGGTAGTTTAGCCCTCATATTTTTACCATTCAACCTTATATTTATTATCTTAGCTTTAATCATGACAACCGGAATTTTTGCCACCATTAGGCTTACCGATACAAAATAGAACTTAAAAAATGGTACTATGAATAAATTAATTTGGTAAAAATATGAAATATATCGCACCAGTCCTGATAATTACAATTGCAGTAATATTAACTGCTTCATTTGAAACACCAAAAGACACAAAAGACAACATACCAAGGACTGTAGAATTAGCGACAGCAATTATTCCTGAACTCCACCCACACGAACACACTCATGGTGACTCTATGATGCAGGCTACTCATCACAAATTTTCTTACTCAGAAAAGGTATCATATCCATATGACCTCTGGATCAAAAAAATCTCTTTTAATTTACAAAATGCAGACGACACTGTGTTGCACCACGCTGATTTGCGCCGACTAGACCAATATAATGAAAAATGTAATGCCTTTAGACCGATTCTCAGCATCGGTGAGGACAGTATGTATAATCCTTCAGCAGTGCTACCGGATGGCTACGCGCAGTATATACCGAAAAATACATTTCTGCAGTTATCAACCATGTTTCATAACCCACTACCACCAGTCGGTTTTGGCAAGGAATATAAGGATGTTTCAACCAAAATAACCATGACCTTAGCCTCCGAAGAAGAAATTAATAACTTAAAACCCGTCGATTTTATTTTCTTAGCTATTATGGAAGAAGGATGCGGATCGACATTTACAGTCCCAGCTAATACAGATGAATTTATAGCCGGCACAAGCACACCATCAACCGAATCATTTTCGTCATACACTTTCCCTGGTGATGGTGCGATTGTCTATATGGGCGCCCATTTACATGGTTGGGAGGGTGGTCAGGCATTGGACGTGTATTTAAACGGAGAACCCTTGAAACATTACGACACCAAAAAGGCTGACCGACCATACGGGTACAACACTATTCACGGCCAAGAGTCATTTCGTGTAAAAGCCGGAGACCAGATAACCATTACCGCCACTTATTCAAATCCCTACCCGGAACCCATCACTGGCGCCATGGGTATGTTGGGCATATACTATGCACCCGATAACCCTAAAGTGCTGAGATAATTAAAGATGATAAACCACATCCTTACGCTCCACAACCACTTCCCACTTCATTCTTTTGGCGTGATTGTATAGAGCTTGGTTTGGATTAAAACAAATTGGATTATCAACCAATTCAAGCAGTGGTATATCACTCTCTGTATCCCCTACTGCCAAAGAATCTTTCTTGACCAAATCAGGATTACGGTCAAAAACTCTCTTTAAAATATTAGCTTTATTTTTAATCAAGTGTTCATTTGTCACCACACCGGTAAAACGATCCTGTGGACCAATTTCATAGATATGACCATAGACCTTATCAAAACCATACTGGGTACAAAAATCGTCTAAAATTCTTTTAGGAGACTGAGAAATAGCTACTATGTAGTAATCTTCGTTCTTTAATCTTTTAATTAGATCTCTAGTATAACGGTAAACACGCCGACTTTGAATCGCTACCACTTGTCTACCAATATCCGCTAATTCACCGTAATGTACACCTTTTATGTGTTTGAGATAGGTTCTAACCACCGAATCCACGTAAACTCCGTAAGCTCCCTCACGATTTTGCCAGGATATTTTATCTGACTCAAATTCATCAACCGCATCAGACGGAAAAACCCCGGCTTTTATTAAATAATGCACTAATTCGATGAGTAAGCTTGAACGAAAAACCGTACCGTCGATATCAAAAAAAGCCACTTTTTTCATTAGTAAATACTACCACAAAAGCACAGAGGGAAAATAGCTTATGATTACTCTCTAGATTAATTACGCAACAGACGATATAACTGAACACTAACAGAGCCCACTGTCATCAAAAGCACAGCAAGCAATACTATGAAACCGACAACCGGTATATAGACAAAGGCATGAATAGAAAATACACCTAATACAATAAATGGTATCGAAACCTCGCCGGTCTTCGTAAGGGGTCTGGTGATAAATGAACCGGTAATAATACCAGCAAGCACAAAACTAACGACTAGTAGGGTCAAATATATAAACATGAGTGCTATACCAAGCAGTAAACCAAGGGTGCTAAACACCAGAATCATGGCCACCATCGGGACAGCAAATACCACACTTAAGCCAACCAATATGTTGCGTAAGGCGTGTTGTTGCGAGTTGAGCACCACTCTCTGAATAAAGCTCTTGAAGAATAGATACAATACTAGAGCAGCAAAGGTAGTAATTAAAAAAGGAATTAAAACATCACGAGCGACGCTTTTTTCCTCAAATACCGGATCGCTTCGCACAATACTGCCGGTCACATGGGAATTTTGGGATCTAACTATCTCGGTAACGCTAACATACTTTATACTTTCGCCGATATCAGCCTTGTCTCCCAGAACTAAACCTTTGGTGGTCACATCTATCCCTTGACCAACCTCGGCATCAATGCGAAGTTTTTCATTGTAACCAAGTACACTACCACCAACCACCCCCGCTATATCGGCACTACCACCAAAGAAAAGAATGTCGCCGCCAATCTTAGCTTCTGGTAACACCTTAAGGGACTTAGCGATTACCACCAAATCACCCTTAATTTCACCATCCACCATAACCTCACCAGCCACAATTCTAGCATCATCACTAATAAGACCATGTACATTCACCTGTCCAGCCAAAGCAGCTAAATCAGCACCAACATTTCCGTTTATAGACAAATCACCAGTCAAAACTAAGAGATCCTCGGTCACCGTACCAGAAACAGCAACATTGTCACTCATGCCATAAAAATCACCCTCAACAATCTGATCAGGTGACAATGAAACCAGTTCCCCAGTTCTCATGACAGAAGAGCCCCAAGCAACAGCCGGCAACAAGAGCAGGACAAAAGCAAATATTAGTAAACGTTTCATAATTGGCTAATAATTTAGGTTATTTATCAATACACAATATCTTACGAATAATGGACAAAAAAACCCTAAATGAATGTTATAGTTTATCTGTAATTATAATGTCGCATACTATAACATACATTTACTAATTTTTCTATATCACCTATATGACACCTGCCATTTTGACCGTTTTTCCGCAAGCCTTAGCTTTAATTATTCTAGCCGGTGCCGTAGCACTTTTTTTACAAAACCGCATCCGGTACGATATTGTAGCCATCCTTATAATGCTCGCGATTATTGCCAGCGGTGTTCTAGGCTATGAAGAAGTATTCGCTAATTTTGGTCATCCGGCCATCATCATTATCGCGGCCATGTTTGTCATTAGCGAAGCTTTTATTCGCTCCGGGATTATTGACGCACTCACCAGACGAATGACCTGGTTTTACACCAGACCAATGATTGGTTTGGCTCTACTTATAATATTCGTTACTTTTTTATCTGCTTTTATAAATAATGCCGGTGCTTTAGCTATTACTATACCAATAGCTATTTATTTAGCTAAAAAAAGCAATAAATCAATTGCTCTTTTCCTGCTGCCACTTGCCTTTGCCTCTCACTTAGGTGGATTCACGACTTTAATTGGAACTCCGCGCAACATACTGATTTCAGATTTTAGAATTGATGCGATAGGTTCACCATTCGCTATGTTTGACTTTTTCTACGTGGGTGGAGCAGTGGCTTTAATTGGAGTTATCTTTCTTATCTTTATTTCTTGGCGGCTGATTCCGGTAAAGCAACGGGAAAATAATAATGACAACGATATTCTGCGTTTTTTTACAACCGAAGTTTCAGTTCCGAATGATTCTGACTTAATTGGCTTAGATGTTCACGAAGTAGAAGCACGCAGTCACCACAACCTAAAAGTTGTCGCTGTTTACCGACACGCTACTATGCTAGCTGACATTAACCAGACACAAATTATGGCCAATGACCATTTAATATTAAAAGGTGAACTGGAGGCCTTGACCGATCAAACCAGCCTCTTAAATCTAAATTTAGTGGGACTAAGAGCTAAAGAACGGTTTGTTACCAATGAAGATGACTACGCTACGATAGAAGTAATGGTGCCAACCTACTCAAAGATAATTGGTAGAACCTGGGACAGCATCCCGTTACCAAAGCGCTTTGGTACAAATTTTATCAGTCTCTATCGCCGAGAAGGTAGACTAGAAACACCGCTAGCGAGCACCACTTTTTGGCCAAATGATGTCCTACTATTACAAGGACGTATAGACTCAATTGAATCAACCATAGAATCTATGCAATTATTACAAATTGACCGCCAAGAAGAAGTAATACTGGGACGCGATACCTCGATTTTCACCACCTTAGCCGTTTCAACCACTGCTATTTTGATTGCCACCTTCAATATTATTCCATTACCAGTAATATTCTTAGTCGCTGCAGTATTGCTTATCCTTTTAAAAACTATTACTTTAAGACAAGCCTACGAAAGTATTGACCAAACAGTACTAATCCTACTAGCTGGAATGATTACTCTTGGAGACGCCCTTCTTAAAAGCGGAGCCGCTAAGGCCCTAGCGACCGGTCTCCTCAGCATCCACACCTTTGTCGGACCAATGATAATGCTGTTAATTGTTCTTATCATTGCTATGCTGCTCGCAGACTTCATGAATGCCACCGCTGCTGCAGTAGTAACAGCTCCAATAGCCATCTTGGTGGCACAAAGTATGCAAGTATCAGTTGACCCCTTCTTGATGGCAGTTGCTATCGGGTCTTCCTGCGCTTTTTTGACTCCGATTGGACACGAATCCAATACGATTGTAATGCGACCGGGAGGCTATACCTTTAATGACTATACAAGAGTCGGCTTACCACTTGAGATAATTATTGTGATTACCACTATACCAATGATAATGTATTTTTGGCCGTTTTATGTCTAAAAAAACTAAAAGAGTTGCTCTTAATTCTACAAGGTAGTTTGGATGTAATAATGTACTAATACTACAATTATTATCGCTAAAATGAGTAAGGTAGCAGATGTTATTAGAAATCTTTTCATATAGAAGCAGCGTTATATTCAATTGGCGTTTGCAATAACGAAATCAGGAGTAGCGCGAGCACAATCAATAACAAGGCCGAACCAAACAAAGCGACTCTTGGACGGGATAACTCCATTTGCCCACTGTACCAGTTACGGGTATATAAAAAAGAGAAAACAAACCGCCAGAAACTCATAATTTATTTTTAAGGTTTTTATACAAACCACCGGTAAAAGTCAGTATGACCAGACCGGTTAAGAAGACTAACCAAGGGTGATTAACCAAAATACTGTAGCGATGAAGTATATATTCGAAACCTAACGTAGTGATAACCGCGCCAGATAAAACCAACACTGAAAACAAAATCGGGTACCGCCTAAAAACTGTAAGGCGAATCGGCTCAACATAGCGATCTACATCAGTGACAGTCTTCTCTACACCAGACTCTAAAATATCGGCTGTTTGCAAAGCTTCCTTAGCCACAGTTTTAGACACTTGATTAAATTCCTTTTTGAGATTATCCATTGGCATAAAATTATCAGCGATACTTTATGCAGTATCGCTGATAATTATAACACCTTGACCAACAGAATCACTTGTATTAATTACCGTTTGGCATTTCTATTAACGTAACAGCTTTAGTTTCCTCTACTCCCTTATGAAGAATCGTAAGTTTTATTGTGTCCCCTACCTGCTTGGACCGCAAGATAGTAGCCAAATCGCTATCACCCAACTTTTCTCCATCAATTGATAATATTATATCGTTTTCTACCAAACCAGCCTTGTCAGCCGGTGAGCCTGGCATAACCGCCAACTCATCTCGTGACTCACCCCTAGCAATCAAAGCACCATAATCAACAGTAATATTATTCTTTTTCTGGAGCTCTGGATCAATCATCACATAACGCACACCTAGAAACGGTCTCACAATCTTACCATGCTCCTTGACTGACTCTACTACCCCTTTCACCACGTGAGCCGGCAAAGCAAAACCGATGTTATCAGCCCCGCGTGAGGTAGCAACATTAACCCCAATCACATTACCATCTATATCCAAAAGCGGGCCTCCGGAATTACCGGGGTTGATAGCTGCGTCAGTTTGTATAACCTGATCTAGATTTTCACTCCTCCCACTACCGTCTGTAGCAGTGATCGAGCGAGCCAGCCCAGATACCACACCAACTGACACTGAATTTCTAAATTCAGCCAAAGCATTTCCAATAGCTACTACCCGCTGCCCGAGCTTAAGACTTTCAGAATCACCAAAGGAAAGAGAAGGTAAGACCACATCTTCAGGCAGATCAAGCACTTTTAATACAGCGATATCTAACTGTTGATCCCGAGCCAACACCTCCACATCGTAAGCTACTCCATCATTAGTTAAAATTGAATAACGCGCCTCTGGGTCATCTACCACATGCCGATTAGTGACAATCAAGCCGTTGTCGCTTACAACAAACCCTGAACCACCACCGACCTCCTTCTCTTCGGTACCCAACTCACGCGTTCGTGGTACAGAAAATCCTCCAAACAAACCCCAAGGATCAAACTGCTCATAATAGCGTTCATAAATCGGAACATCCTTAGTTACCACCACCGAAACCACAGCTGGATTTACGTGTTCTATCATCGAGATAATTTGCTCGTTCTCTGGCATATAAGAGTCGGTTATGTTTGATTGATCTACATCACCACTAACAACCTGCATACCAGTATTTGACCTAGATTCATACCCGATCAAAATCAGGGAGGTTACCAAACTACTAACTAAAATAGTAAGAAAGATTTGTCGTAATTGCATATATTTAAATTATTTAGCTTGTAACTTAGTTGTACGCAAGGTTTTTAATTTTCTTTCAGAAATAACTCCTGTCCTCGTTCCCACATTTCAGGACGTTTTTTGGTTTTAAGCCAATACCACCATTCTGCACCCCAAAGATATTGTTTATCAAATCTAGTAGATTCAGCATATTTTAAGATATCTTCAAATTTTTCTAAATCCATACGCGAAAACTGTGTTTCAATAGGAACATCAGAGATCGGTGCTACCAACCATGGCTCCACCGATAATTCAATCAAGAACGTTTGTTTTTCTCCATAAATCATAGCGTTCCAATTATTTTTGACTCGGTAAACCCAAGCTGGCTGCAAAGTCCGAAATTGACCAAGTTCAGGATTCCAAAAATGCACATAGACACTGGTGCCGAAAATATCGCCCCGCTTGTAAGCACCACTCCACATACCCAAGTTTCCACTATCAGTCACAATGACTTGTCTAGTCGGATCAAGTTCATGCACTAAGGCAATCTCTTCTTCTAAAAACCCGACATCAAGCTTGCCACAAAACTCATAAGCAAATAACTCCAAAAAGGGTTCGTTTTCAACCTGCCAGTACTTTATGGTCGGGTCGTCTTTATATCTTTCTATTACTTGCCTCATGTATTCCAGCTGTTCGGCATTTCTTTCTTCAAGATCAAGCGGCTTCGCCCAATTTGGTACATGACACTCTGGCCAGCGTGGCAACCGTCGTCCAACCGCTAAAATAACATCGGCTCCTACTTCCTTTGCTCTAGCTAACTGATAATCCAGTTCGGTAAAGTTATATTCACCCCTAATCGGTTCCACCATCGGCCAGTGGGCTGCCAACCGCAGATGTCTAACCCCTAAGTCGTCTAAAATCGCATCATATGTTTCCTGCCAATCAAGACCGAGCTCTTTCGCATAAAGAACATTAAACGACATACCATAAGTAATGGTTTCAGGCTTCTTTTCGTAAGACAGGAAGAGCGTAAGTAACGCCAAAAAGGAAACAATGAACACTAAGATGAGAGCTGCTTTTTTAAACCAATACATAACCTATCTATAAAAACAAAATGAAATAACCAACAGTAATCACCATGACATACAACACCTGACGAAACACTCTTCGCGGCCGAGTATCAACCTTGACACAGGTTTGTGGCATGAGTGAACCAAAGAATAAGGTAATGAGTAAAATAAAGACAAACTTAAGCCCATCCAGAGCCTGCACCACCGTCACATCACCGAGATCTGTGGCTTTTAGAAGTAAAAAAGCAGCAATACCGGCTAAAATTTTAGCGAATATGATTAAGAAGCCAGTTTTTGGACTAGTTCCTTTCGTGTGCTCCTTAACCTTTTCGTAATAGACCGGTACCAAAAGTAGTGATAGAGCAAATAATACGAGAGCAACTCTAGACCAAAAGAAACCATCATCAAAGCTTGTTTCCAGAAAAAGCCCCTTCATGGCGATGAAATGTAGAGCAAAAAACAGACCACTGTGAAAAACAATTAAGATAGTGCTCTGCTTGGGCATGCTTTGGGTAACCAAAGAAGTACCAAGAGCCAATACCAATACACCCCACATAAAATTAGGAGATAAACCCGTACCCAAAAACAGATAGCTCATAGCAAAAGTCATAAGGGCCGACACTGCACCAACTACCGGCATTACATTAACTGCTTCATTTTGTTTTAAAGCATCGTAAAGCGACACCAGAGCCATAAAGAACGTATAGGCCGCTAAAGTCGACATCCCGACCACTTGTATGGTTGGTTTTTGGATATTTTCAAAAGTCGGTATACCCATAGCAGTCAAAACCGGAATGTAGCCGGCAAAAAACACCAAAAGCCAAGAACCGGTCAAAAGACAGGAATAAAAAGCGTACACAAACGGACGCGGTAAAGCCTTTTCATCTGACACTATGTATTTGTCCAAAAAGGCTACAATGGCGTTGATAAATTGCCCAATAGTAGCCAACAATATCCATGACATGACTTTATTCTACCACCCCATTTTCCTCACAGATTTTCTTATACACGTAGGCGGATGGTCGGATTTTTCTCTCTAGCGTATCGTAATTAACTTCAACAAGACCAAATCTTTTTCCAAAGCCCAGCGCCCACTCGTAATTATCTAAGAGTGACCAATATAAATGACCACGAACATCTACCTCTTCTTGAATGGCTTGCCAAGTAGCTGCTACTTGCTTTGTTATATACTCCTCTCGACCTGAATCAGACGCATCGGCCAACCCAGCTTCAGAAATAAACAATGGCTTATTGTATCGACTAAGCATAATCAAAGCATCATAAATCCTTTCCGGTGCAAAATTCCAATCCATATCTGTCTTTCGCCATTGTCTTTTATCTCCAAATTGAGTATAAAAATAATAATTCAAACCTATGGAATCGCAGTGTTTATATACACGCTTCATAAACTTGTGCGTCCAAATATAATTAGCGAATTTAGCTGCCAGTTTATTAAAAGGATTCCAATTAGCGTCAAAAACTATAACGTGCTTAACAACACTAACTTCAGTTTGTGGCGAAGTTTTTTTTATCTCTTGATAAGCCAGATTGTGTGCATCAGCCAAGTTTTTCATCACTTTAAAATACAAAAACAAAGGTTTAATACCTTTACTGGCTTTAGCTTCATGCTGGCGACCCGAATTGGTTATCGCCACCATATCAGTCAGAGAGAAACGTTTAAAAGGTGGCCAGGAACCTCTAAGCCAACCATTACTACCAAAAACATTTGGCTCATTCATGGTTGAAAAGTGTCCACAAAGATCACCAAGACCTGATACTACAAAGGCTGAATAACGAGCAAATATTTCAGGGGCATCCTTACGCTCAAAACCCCCTGATTCAGAAAACCAAAGCGGTAAAGTAAAGTGCCACAGAGTAATAAACGGTTTAATTCCACGCTTATGCAGCGCTTCCAAAACCTTCCGGTAATGCAGGATAGTTTCTTCATTAAATTTTCCTTCTTCCGGCTCAATCCTCGCCCATTCAACTGAAAAACGATGAGCGGTATGACCCAGTTCTTTAGCAATATCAAAGTCCTCTTCATAGCGATGATAATGATCACAAGCTCTGCCACAGACCGGTACCCTACCTTCTTTGGCAGCTTTAGACCAATCAACATTTTCAATTCCACCTTCAACCTGAAAAGCGGAAGTAGCCGCGCCCCAATAAAATCCTTCGGGAAATTTTTTTTCAGCCATAGTAGAATAAGTATAACAAAAAGCTGTATGAGTTAACACACAGCTTTCTCAAACAGGCAGTTAAAAATTAAATGAGCTCAAGCCCAGGAAAATCTGATTTATGATCGTGGACCTCCAAATAACTGAGACAAGTCTCGACAACTCTTATCTTAAACGAACATTCTAGATTAAAAGTGTTAACCGCCACAAACCTAATGTCTTGTTTTGGTATACGAGCAGCAAAATATTTGCCAATTATCTCCTTTCGATACATCATACTAGTTTTTCTATCTACAAAATAAACCCAGTATGATTCATCATTATTTTCAACTTCGAAGATACACCACTTGTGCTGAAAGCGCCATAAAATTAAAATCCATTTGGGCCAAGCAGTCGGATCACCCGTTATCTTTATTCCATACTGCTCAGAAACTTCGTCACGATCAACTACTTCCCACCATGGCCTGAAAAAATTTGTAATTTTGGAAAAGAACATATTTACCCCCCACCATTAATGTAATGTTCTATAAATATAAGTAAGCTAATTAAATAAAACCACAATATTACTCAAAAATCAATCTTTTCCTCAGTATCAAACCGCAGGTAATCGTGCCATTTTTCGTAAAGAGCAGTAGTTGCTACTACATCGCGGGCGTTGTATAGAGCGATGTCGCGGAACTTTTTTCCCAGAAAAAGTTCCGCGACATCATCACCGCTCACCTCTGCCTTTGGACTATCTATCCCATAAGCACGACAGAAAAGATGCAAACTTGGCCGACGATACATCGCCCCAAAAAAAGTTAGCTCATCCTGCAGATCAACATGTCGACAACTTTTTTGCTGATTTGGATATCGTCCCTCCATTAAATTTTTAGTCGGCTTAACGCTATGCACCACTGAACGATGTAGCAAAAAAGGAACATCAAACGAACGGCCGTTGAAAGTAACGAAAGTATCATAATGTTTAGCTCCATCCCAAAATTCACTAATCATCTCACTCTCAGTTCGTTGTTTGTAGACATAGCCATCAATTTCTTCATCAATTTCTTCGCCTGATCCAGTGTAGTAGACCACCCCTTGCCGTCTCTCCAAATCATAAAGGCCAATCGCTACCACAAAGCCCGTCAAAGGTGAAAAGCCCAGCCCTGACTTAATATCCTTAAGCATTAGTTCTTTTTCTTCAGTCGTGCGACTGGTCTTATCCAGCCAGTGTGTTAAAACGGATTTAGTTGTTTCATCTAAGCCACTCCAGTTCTCTCCCACTGTTTCAATATCAAAAATAAGGGTAGGCATGTTTATTATAGATTAACCGGCACACCAGCAAAACAACCTAGCACACTAGTACGTTCCGATGATAAGTAATACCGGTACTGACCACCTACACCAAGGCCACCACAACGATCGGCTTTAACTGTCTCATTTAAACCATAAATTGGAAACCCATCAAGAGCATAGCCGATTAGTGAATCAGCACCAAAAATAGAGTACAAATTCTGCTCGTTGTTTCTTATCAACGACCCATCAAGAGCTACACCAACCACGTCAGTTGATATACAACTGGGAGCAGATTGTGCTGTAGATCTAAGAGGTAGCTGTAAAACCATCTCACCATTAAGCTGATTTCCTGAAGTAGCTATATCATTATGACGATACAAGATGCGCGCTCCTTCGACCACCTCAAATGACAAACCTTGTGGTGTCCAAAGTGGCGCTGCAGTATGATAATTTGCACATAAAAGCGGCTCGTTCTCATCAGCAACCTCATCCTCCAAATCCACATTGTCTATTAGCGGCAAATCAGTTGAAGTCTCCAAGGTAGCTGATATGGCGGATGCCACCTGCTGACTAACTCCATTTTCAGCCAATTTCTCTCGCATGTGAGCCAAATTTTCGGCACGATTTAATTCTGAAAATGCATCAACCGTTGCTGAATAGATAGTCTCCTCTACACCATCTTCAAACAACTTTACCGGTTCCTGATTAGTCTCATCATCCTTCGCTGTAATTAAAATCGCCAACACCAAAAATCCGGCCGACAGTAGAAACAGCAAAAAATCACGAGTGCGCATCATACTTACCACCATCTTACCAGATATAGGTACTATTGTTTAGCGGCTTCCCCACCTTTCTTGCGCGAAGAGACTTTTATCTCCACTAATTGTTCTACTCGTCTGATATCAGACAGAAGTTTAGACCGGTCAGCATTATGCAAGATAAGATTAAAGACAGAACGCCCACCATTTCTAGCAAAAACCGCTCGATCACCGATTTTCTTATTTACATCTATACTATGGAATGATTGTAATTGCTCAATCTTCTTAATGCCTTTCATTTCGGTTATTTTACCCTCTTCACTGGCAAACCACTTCATGGCACAGGCATAACTGTTGCATTTTTTAGAAACGGTCACTTTCTGCGGAATTCTAGTTAAGATATCATTTAGAGAGTGGTCAATATTACAGGTCAAACTGTGTAGCAGATGTCTAAAACCGCCCATACGAGCCCCAATCTCCACCACCTTCCATTCATCATCAATTTTCATCAACTCAGTGTGAGTCATAGTGTTTCTAAGTCCCAGTGCGTGGATAGCTTTTTTGGTAACCAATTCGGCTTTTTCAATCGTCTCTTTTTTGAACACCGGTGGAGTAATCTGAAGATAGCCATAAAAATCATCGTGTCCAATTTTTTTACCAGTCACAACCTTAACCAACGGGCAATGCTCAATACCACCTCGAGGACCAACATAAGAGTCAACTGAATACATATCGCCGTCCATATATTCTTCAGCAATAAGTTTTGGCTCCTCCACTCGCTTATCCAAAGCGTAGGCTTTTCGTAACTTTTTGAAGGTGGTGCGTAAAGATTTTTCTAAATCCTCCTCGTGGTAACAAATGGACACCAAAAGACTACCGGCCATGTTAGTCGGCTTAATCATCATAGGAAAACCGATACTCTTAACTATTCGTTCTCGCTCTTTCTTGGTGTTGTTTTTTACCAAGGTAAACTTAGGGTTAATTTTGGGATCAAAAATTTGTAACCGCTTTCGCATCATGTACTTATCACTGGCCCAACGCAATGATTCTGTGGTTGGCGTAGATAGGTAAGGTACATGAGGTATAACCTCAGCAAATCTAGCTATACTCTGTTCTTGTCTGCAAGTTATAGCCAGGAGTTCGTCCTGATAAGGCAAAAGGGCCTTGGCTATTTCGTCCGATTTTCCTAAGTCACAGCTTAAACTTAGATCTAGATCCTTAATCACCTCGAGCCTTTCCGGCAATCCCCTAACCCTTGAATCCCAAAGCAGCATTACCCTAAATTTGCTACCGGCTACTTTTTCGTATTCACGTATACTCTTGATTGTTCCCGGCGGGATACTCATAACGTACACCAAAATATTTTTTTCTGGTTTTGACTTTGGTGACGTATCGTCTTGAATGTTTTCTTCTTGCATAAAGTTTAGATATAAATAATCTAAAATCTTATCTTCGCCGTTAATAAATTTTGAATAAACAGCATACTACATTTTTTGTCAGATAATTTTAAAAGAACAAAAATGAACAAAAATCAAGTCTTGACAAATTAATTGGTATTTTCAGGTAAATTCGGTAGATTTAATTCAAATTGCACCTCTGGATTAGCGGCATTGGATATTTGTTGATAAAGCTGATTGACCGCTTCTCCGGTGGTCATATTAGGACCAAATACCACCCTTTCACCATTAATAAAGAAAGTTGGTGTTCCAGTGATCCCAAGCTCATGTCCTTCCTTAACATCATTTGCAATTTTGTCCACCAACAGCGACGACTTCATCTGACGCTTAAATGTGTCTATATCTAAACCAAGCTCTTCAGCATATTTGATAAACATTGATGTGGGATTACCACTGGTCGACCAGATTGACTGGTTTTCGAACAAAAGATCATGGTATTCGTAAAACTTACCTTGCTGTCCAGCAGCTTCGGCTGCCCTAGCGGCCGCCTCAGCAAATCCATGCATTGGTAAAGGGAAATGCTTGTACTCAAAGACGACGTCTTCCTGAACATTACTTAAAACCTCTTTAATGATTGGGTGCCAAGCGCCACAGGCCGGGCACTGAAAATCGCTGTATTCGACCAGTCTTACCGATGCCTCTGGATTACCTTTAGTGTAGACCTTGGTAGCATCGACTCCTTCATTATTTTTTTCTCCATTACTGCCAGAATACAAGAATAAACCTCCTACTAATACTAATACAATTACTCCAATTATTACCCACGGATTTTTCATATAGCCATAATTGTAGCATATAAGGACTACACCAAACGAGAAAACCACATATAGTACTAAAATAAAGTACTTATTATTGGTTTTTTTGTTAAACTAAGATCATGGCTATGAACCAGTTAATAAACCCTTGGGTAAAAGACAGTACACAACTAGCCAAGGAGCTAAGTACCGACCAAACCCTTGGCTTAACCAGCCAAAAAGCCGAAGACCGCCTATCTCTATATGGGGATAATATTTTTACCGACGATAATACTCGTGGGGCTCTTAAGATTTTTTTTCACCAATTTAATAATGCCCTGATAATCGTCTTGTTAATAGCGGTGGCCCTAACCGTTACCCTGAACGAATGGGCAGACGCGCTGGTTATATCTTTTGCAATTGTAGTAAATACTATTTTGGGATTTTTTCAGGAATACAAAGCCGAACGGGCTATTGCTGATTTAAAATCATATATTTTGGACCGAGCCAGAGTAATTAGAGACGGAAAAGAAAGCGAGGTTGACGCCAGACTCTTAGTGCCTGGTGACCTAATACATATTACCCGAGGAACCCGTATCACAGCTGACGCCCGCATTATTAAGGAAAACGGTCTGACCGTAGACGAATCGCTACTAACTGGCGAATCTATACCAGAAGCCAAATCAATTGAAACAATCTCAGAAACCACTTTACTGGCCGACCGGACAAACATGATCTACGCTGGAACCTTGGCGGTTGTTGGTTCAGCTTATGCTATTGTTACCGCGACCGGTAACCAAACCGAGATCGGTAAATTGGCCAAACTGGTAGCCACCACCGTAACCGAAAAGACTCCACTCCAAATAGCGATGGAAAAACTAACCAAGGTGATTGTGGTAGTTATTTTAGCGGTAGTATTGCTGGTTTTTATCCTCGGCCTGCTTCAGGAACAACCAGTTATTGACATGCTCCTGATATCAATAGCGATCATCGTTGGAGCCGTCCCAGAATCCTTACCGATTGGCCTTACGGCCGTTTTAGCCATTGGTGTTGAACAAATTGCCAAAAAACGCGGCATCATGCGCAGCCTAACCGCCGCCGAGACCCTAGGCTCAACCACCCTAATCATGACCGACAAGACCGGCACCTTAACTCAAGCTAAGATGGAGCTGGTTGATATTATCGGTCAGGAGGATCTGGTAGCAAAACCTATATTCACCGGTACCAGAGAGAGATACTCAGAAAATCAGAAAGAGTTGCTGACCCTAGCTCTATGTAGCACTGATGTAGTTATCGAGGACGAAGATCTACACCCCAAAGACTGGGTAATAACGGGATCAATTTTAGAGAAAAACATCGTCCAGAGTGCCGCGATGCACGGGATCAGATTTAAACAGAAGGAAAAAAGTGAAATAAAAGTCGTTATACCGTTTAGTTCAAAATACAAGTTTTCTGTAAATAGCATATCCACCCACTTTCTCCCAAAGAATTTTAAAAATATACAAAATCCGCACGTAATCTTAGGAGCACCAGACGTCTTGTTAAATCATTCCAGTCTAGACAGTGACGAACATCAAAAAACCAGCGAGGTGATTGAACAGCTTAGCCAAAACGGGCGCCGTGTCCTGGGAATTGGACTAATGTCACCCAAAGATACTGATTCAGAAATTACACCAAAAGACGTTACCGACGTTACCTTTGTTGGAGTAGTGTGTTTTTACGACCCAATCAGACCAGAAGTCTTGGACGCCTTGAAGAAGATTGATTCATACGGAGTTAAAGTAGTTATGGCCACCGGAGACCTGCCCGGCACCGCCCTTAGTGTAGCCAAGGACTTAAATTGGGAAGTTGGAGAGCATAGTATCTTGACTGGTAGTCAAGTAAAACAAATGAACGACGAAGAACTGACTGCTGCCCTTGATCACGTAAAGATCTTTGCTCGAGTAGCGCCGGAGGACAAACTTCGCATTACCAAACTCTACCAAGCCCGTTGCGAAATTGTTGCCATGACCGGCGACGGTGTAAACGATACACCATCACTTAAAGCCGCCAACATCGGGATTGCGGTCGGTTCCGGCAGTGACGTGGCCAAAAGTACAGCTGACCTAGTCTTACTTGATGACAACTTCAAAACCATTGTTGCTACGATAGAAGAAGGCAAAAGAATGCTCCAAAATATCCGTAAAATTTTTGTCTATCTTATGTCCAATTCCTTAGATGAGGTGTTCTTAATCGGCGGAGCCATTATTGCCGGCTTAGCCATGCCCTTGTCGGCCATTCAGATCATATGGGTCAACCTATTTACTGGTAGCATTCCATCCATTGCCTACGCTTTTGATAAACAGGCTGTAACTAAAGACAGGCCAAACAAAACCTTCTTTGACTCATCGGTTAAATTTTTAACCATCGGTGTTGGAGTTTTCACCTCCACCTTACTTTTCTTCTTATATGTCGCCTTACTGGACTTTGATGTTCCATTAGAGACCGCTCAAAATGTTATCTTTGCTTGTTTTGGTTCGTATATATTACTTATCGCTTTTTCTTTTAGAAATTTAGAACTACCGATTTATAAGTATTCACTAACTGAAAATAAAATACTGTTATTGGGAGTAATAGGAGGACTATCTCTGTTGATAATGACGCTATACATACCATTCTTCCAAAACATCTTTGATACCAGTGCTCTAACCTTACCTTGGTTATTATTTGTAATCGTGTGGATACTACTAAATGTAGTAATTGTGGAGATTGCAAAATGGTTCTCTTACACTTATTTAAAAACAAAAAGTTGAGGTTGACACGAGTGTTAATAGCTGGTTAAATGTGAAATGTCCAATTAATTCTTCTGAGGAGAAATAATTAATGAAACCAAAATTGTTCTTTATATTTGCACGCCCTTTCATGCAGATGGTGGTTATAGGATTATTACTAGGAACAGGCACCAGCGTAGTTTCTGAATCATTTCAGGCAGCGCTTGCGTTGTCATGCGGATTGATTATTGCACAAGGCATATTTATCCTTACGGTAAACCCCCCCTCGCATGCTATTAAGCTAATGATTTCGGGACAAGCCATATTAATTACCATTATGTTTCTAACTAACTGGATACACATTAACTATGGAGCAGTTAGCCCACAAACGGGTTTACTTATGTGCATGTCCCTTATTGCTGCTTACAATATAGAGAGAAAGTGGCTTTATACCACATGATTTATTATTCTAATTGCTTAATTCGGTCCTAAAAAATTATACTTTTAGGGCCGTAATTTTTAATATCCACCAATTTGCTTAACGTCACAATTAACAAATATCCTTGGTAGTTTTACATCTCACTTGTGTAATCCCTTTATGAAAAACGTTTTTTGTGTTCTAATACCCTACAAATGGCTATCAAACCTAACTTTACCCGCAAGAAAAAGCGCAAGCAGCACGGCGCCACCTTTTGGGATTCCGAATACAGCAAACCGGAGCACCTTAAGCTCTCCACCAAACCAAGTGCCGATTTGGAAAAATTCACTCGTTGGCTGGACAGGAGAAACAGGATGGACATTTTAGGTCCTGAAGCTAGCGTACTTGATGTTGGCTGTGGTAATGGCCGTAACCTCATCTACCTATCACAAACCTTTGGCTGCAAAGGTATTGGCTATGACGTATCAGCCGCTGCTATTTCCCAAGCGGTAGCTGCTTCAAAAGGACTGCCGCTGAGCTACAAAGCACGTAGTATCGCCGGAGCACTGGAAATTGAACCAGAATCACAAGACTTGGCACTTGATATGATGACTTCACACTTTCTTAATCAGGCAGAAAGACTAACCTTACGGGACGAAATCCACCGAAGCCTTAAGCCGGGCGGTTATCTCTTTATGAAAACTTTTCTTAAAGACGACGACCTCCATACCCGTCGCCTCTTAAAAGATCACGCCGCCACCGAAGAAGGAACCTACATCCACCCAGTCATGGGTGTAGCAGAATTTGTCTACAGCGAGGAAGAGTTGCTTAATTTTTTGTCTGAGAAATTTATCGTTCACAAAATCTACCGATCACACAAACACGCTTTTCGCGGTCGAGCTCGTAAACGTCGCACTATTACTGTTTATGCTGAAAAAGACCCCTATCAGAAGTAGACCAAAAACGGCCGGCAGCGTAGCTGCCGGCCGTTTTTGGTCTACTTACTCACCATACCTCATCTCCATCTCCCGCATCATTGCCTCCATATCAATGGTACCGCTCGCCTCACCATTATTATAGATATTTCCGTACTCCATACCGGTATTCGTCACATCTCCAAAATCTCTAAAAATAATGTCTTTAGGCTCTTCAAAGATACTACTATCAACATTCATCCAAGGATGACAATCATACTCGACATTTTTATCAAGTGGCACCGCCTCTCTGGTCTCCACTTCACTATCTTCAACCTCACCAACCATCATTTTCATCCCATATTTTTGCCCATCGATTTCAGACCAAGTGTACATCACCCCGTCTTTCATGATCATTGATGAAACAATCTGCATGCCTGAATCAGTAAAAACAAAGTCTCCACGCAAGCGCTCTTGACTGGTAAAGTACGAACCTTCAACCACTCCTGCTGACACATCATCTTTTTTATACTTAATGGTACACTCTAGGTTTTCGTTACGCATTAAAAGATCATTCAAAGTACCTTGTCCTAATAAGTTTTTCTTTTCCTCCATCTGCTCCTTGGTCACAACTTCGCTTATACCGTTACTCAAATTTTCTGTTCTGTTAGCACCAACTACCAAAAAGTAAGCGATAACCAGAATCACCACCGCCGCCACTATAATAATATTTCTTTTAGTCATACATTTAAATAAATGCTAATAATTACTCTTAAGCATAGCAGAGAATGTTTCGTCGGAAAACTGGTTGTAGGTACAAAAAAGCTCTAGTCAATGTATGTTATTTATGGTATTGTCCAAACGGACTTAAACATTCAGGGAGAAGATCTCATGAACCAATCAGGTTGTAGTAGGAAAATCAGTCATGGTGATCCTAGCAAGCGAGTGTATAAATTTGCGCAGAAATGTGATTTGAACAAAGAAGAAGTGGACTATTTGTACACACAAAGACTACTCTATATGAAAGAATTGTATGGAGATCTGGTGAAACCAAAATGTCCACTGCTCAATAGGCAAATCTGGGATGATATTCTTAAGGAGCTTCAAATAATCCATTTAAAAAAGCAGCTTGAACAAGCCTTGAGAATCGATCCTTTAACAGAGATGAGTAACCGCAAGTTTTTTGACGAGCAAATGTTAGAGTTTGCACAACACCTTCACAGTAATGGTAGCCCGACTTCATTAGTCCTGGTTGACATAGATAATTTTAAAACCATAAACGACACTCTTGGTCATCCTTTTGGAGATCTGGTAATTAAAGCTGTTGTGAAGTGTATAACCAGCAACATCAGAGATCATGATGTAGCTGCTCGTTATGGCGGTGAAGAATTTGCAGTCATTGTAGACGGTGATCGCGAAGCTGCCAGCAAAATAGCTGAACGTATTCGTCAGGATGTAAGCAAGATAGACACATCCAGGCTAAACGGCTCAGAAATCAAACGCGAAGTAACCATAAGCTGTGGGGTTGCAAGTTTTATAAAAACCAATAGGAGCACTGAAACGGTTAATAGTGTCATCAAACGAGCAGACGAAGCTTTATACAAAGCCAAAAATACAGGTAGAAACCGTACCGTCATAAGTGAGTGACAGTATAGATAATGCCATCTGAACCCCATCCAAAGTGGGGTTCTCTTTTTACCTTCACCGTCCTCCCTATCTTTCTCTACTCAAAAAGCGGTAACAAATACCCATAACCCTCATTTTCCATATCAGCTAGAGGAACAAATTTCAAAGCAGCAGAATTCATACAATACCGCTTACCACCCCGATCAGTAGGACCATCGTCAAACACGTGTCCAAGGTGTGAATCCGCATGTGCAGAACGTACTTCAGTGCGCGAAGTAAATAAAGTATTATCTTCTTCCAGCGTAACCGCCTCATCTGAAATCGGCTTTACAAACGACGGCCAACCGGTACCGGAGTCGTACTTATCAGTGGACAAAAACAATGGTTCGCCCGACACAATATCTACATATACTCCCTGCTCATAATTCTTATCATAAACATTAGTAAATGGTCGCTCAGTACCCTCCTTTTGCGTCACTTTGTACTGTAAATCGGTCAACACGGAACGCAGTTCAGCTTCAGACGGCTTTTGGTAACCATCCCAGTAATTTTCATTGTAGATAACCTTGGCACTGTCCTTTACTGGTAAATCAGTCACCGAAAATTCGCCAGCTGCGTCACCCCAGTGCTTTTCGATAAAGTTGTCCCTGCCTGATGAACTACGATAAAACTTATAACGAAGAGGATTCTTCTTGGCGTAATCCTGATGATATTCTTCTGCTGGCCAAAATTGCACTCGCGGTATAACAACAATCGGCAGCGGATCAGCAAAAACATGCAATCCATCAATTGCTTTAATTACCGCTAAAGCGGTGGTTTTTTCCTTTTCGTTTTCATAATAAATCGCTGGTGTGTACTGAGGACCGCGGTCATAAAAAGACCCTTCAGCATCAGTTGGATCGCCGTGTTTAAGGATATGCTCTACCAAATTGGCGTAGCTAACCTGGGTTGGGTCATAAGTTACCAGCACCACCTCTCTATGTCCACCAGCAGCGTAATTTTCATAAGTAGGATTCTCAGTTGACCCACCAGCATAACCAGACTCGACATTGATAACTCCCTTCACTTCCTCTAGATCATGCTCCACACACCAAAAGCAGCCGTTAGCCAACAGTGCCGTAGCAGTGGCAACGCTCTGAGAATCGGTAGGAGTTTCTATTTGATTGTTAGTTATATTTTGCATTGGATTGGTATTATTGACAGGTGATTTAGCTGACAGGAACCAGATGATTATAATAACGGCCACAGCCAGTATCACTATAAAAATTAAATTCTTATCACTCATGTATATATTATAAACATCTACGTACAGGAAGTAAAGTCAACTTTACATTATAAAAGTAACTTGACTAAAGATACCAGATGGCTGCCAAGGCCAGAATTGCCGGCAGAGCTTGCATCATAAAAACTCTTTTCCCTAGCGACATTGCCCCAAAAGTCCCCGCCACGATTACACAAACCAAGAAGAAAACACTGATTCTGGTGTGCCACAAGGGATCAGAAATAAAAAATGTCCAAATCAAACCGGCCGCTAAAAAACCGTTGTACAAGCCTTGGTTTGTCATCAATACTTTAGTCGGTAACTGAAAAATTTCGGGTAACTCTTGTTTATATAAAACAGTTATGGCTTTTGACCACCCAAAAAACTCAAACCAAAAAAAGTACAAGTGAGTGATAGCTACTAATCCAATTAGCACCTGAGGTACGCTTTCCATAAACAAATTATAGCACTACTCTAGATCAGCTTTATTGTTATTTTTTCGTGTTATATCAAAATTATCATTCAGATAAAGTAAGTCTTTCTTCATTCGTTTTAATACGTTTAATTCATAGTCCAAGCTACCACCGTAATCTTGTTCCCCTACCTTCTCTTCTATAAAACCGAGTATTGTAGCTAGAGTAGAAAAATAGTCACCACTTTTAACATGAAAATTCAAACGTGTATCCTCTTCATTTTCGGCATCACGAACCAACCAATAAGCAACTTTTATTTGGTAAGAAAAGTCATTCTCAATAACAGACATAATACTACTTAGACAACATACTACTAAAACCATCGACCGTTACAATCACATGATCAATAAGCTCGATCCCCAATAACTGACCGGCTTCCTTGACTTGCGCCGTGACCAATACATCTTCTTGGCTTGGTGATAATACTCCGGAAGGATGATTGTGGACCAAAATAAGAGCAGAAGCTGAGTAAGAAAGAGCCGGTCTAAATACTTCCCGAGGATGAATGATATTGGCGTCGACGGTTCCTATAGAAATCACTTCATCGTGCACTACCTGATAATGACTATTTAGATAAATGCCCCGTAAATATTCTTTTGGCAAAGCCCGCATATCTGCTACATAGTCAAATACATCTTTGGCCGTTCGTATAACTGTTGCTCCGTTTTTCTTTTTCTCAAAGAAACGTCTACCGAGTTCACCAACAGCGATGATTTGCAGTGCTTTTATTAACGGTATCTCTAAGTTCTCGGCCAAGGTTTTAGCATCTGTTTGAGTAAAAATATTGCGCTCACCGTATTCTTGCACCAATCTGTTTGCCATACTAAAAACCTCTTCTTTTTTTGTACCTTGACCTAATACAATTGCCAATAACTCCACAGCGGTTAAAACAGACGGACCATGTTTGACTAATTTTTCCCGCGGTTTCTCATCAGCCGGTAAGTCACGTATGGTCAGAACATATTTTTGGTCTGAACCGCCCACAATTAACGGTTTACTAGAAATAACATAATTCGTACTCATAGTAATAGTATAAACCGCCTAGCCGAAGATTTCAGCCGTAAAATTGACCAGGTGGTACTAACTTGCACTAAACCCTAACCTTGGAATCATTATATCTATGGAAGAACATAAATCTTCCGCCACTTCCGAATATCAAAAGCAAAACTACAGCGGCAAAGTGCGGTAAGTGGCCAGCCAGCTCAATTGGACCTAAAATAAAGAGCGGTATAGTAAATATAATTGCAATTACCAAAGCCACTATGCGAGTCATCAGACCGAGAATCAACAGTAGCCCTAGCAAGATTTCAACCGAACCAGCCGAAAGTACAAATAAATAATCAGAGTATGGTAAACCAAGAGCCTGCATAAAGTTCCAGTCGTGCAACTTTAAGAAGTTCATTCCAAATTCGGGTGATAAAAGTTTTTCAGTAAAACCAAGAGTTACCAGTGTCGCACCAGTCCCTAACCTAAGAATAGACAACGCATATCTATTAAACGGCTTGAACACCTTTTTGAAGTACGAAAACGAAATAAGGGAGAAGTAATCATTACCCATAATCGCTATAAAGATTGCCGTGGACAAAACCCAAACATCCTCCAAGGCCGAAACATAACCAAGATAATAGAAAGTAGACAACCAAGTCAGAGCCAAGATAATTGCAGAAGTCCGAGTGGCAATCCCTAATAAAAACGCTAGACCTATAAATATCTGCACTACTATTAAGTAATACGGTACACCGGCTTCAATTGACTGATTTGGGGAAAATAAATATTCATGTGTCCCAGCAATCAAAAAGAAACTACCAGCCACCATCGTAAAGGTGGAAGCCGCTCTTTCATAAGCATGTGGTTTTTTAGGTTTTAGCCAAGCCAAGCGTAAAATTCCCTTTTCATGAAATTTAACCGCCATGTATAAAATAGTAATAGCGATAACAGCCCACACTGCCAAATATAAGACGGTCGGTTCGGTAGTATGGAACGGTTCTAATTCTTCTTCAGCAAACCATCTGGTATGGGCGGAAACAAAAAATGGTAGACACAATAAACCAAAGGCAACCAACATTTTTTTCATAAGCAGTATTGTATATATAGTACGCTATAAAACCTCGGGTAAAATACACTTGTCCACGCTTTTAAAAGTAATTTTCAATGGCTATATGCCACTTCTGACATTTACAATCTTGATATTTGCCAGTAACCTATTACAAACGAGATGGAGCATAAGATATATCTATGAAAAATAAGAAAGAAATACTGATTTTTGATTTTGATGGCGTAATTGGAGATACGTTTGAATTCAATTACGAAATAATCAAAGAATTGCACCCAGAGGTCCAAGAGAGTAGGTATAGAATTGATCATCATATGGGAAATGTTTATGAAAACCCTAGCGTTTCCTTTACAAAAGAAACAAAAGAATCCTTTTTTAAACAATATAGTGAGAGATTAACAGCCGACCACATTAAAAATTTTCTCCCACATGTAGAGAAGTTGTACTCAAAATATGCTATGCATATAGTGTCTAGTAATTCTGAATCAGCTATAAGTCGAGTACTAGAGGACGCCGGTATAAGAGACTATTTTGGTCATGTACTAGGCAAAGAAACTCATGAGTCTAAAGTTGAAAAGTTTAAGCATTTGGCACAAATGGAAGGAATAAGGTTGAGAGAAGCATTGTTTATTACTGATACTCTTGGTGATCTGAATGAGGCAAACAAGGTATCGTTAGTATCATATGCTGTTAGTTTTGGATATCATCCAGATTATATACTCAAGAAAGGTCACCCAAAAGAAATCTTTTCAAGCTGGGAAGAAGCTATTCAATTCCTTTTATAAACTTTTTATACATTCAGCTTTCACTTTTGTAGACTTTCGCTACATTACTGCAATATAGTTATAATATCTTTCTTAACAGCGCAAATCCCCGACACCAGGCTATACTTCCCTTCTTTACTATCCTTATCAGTTACCACCAACACACCTTCGGTTGTTGCTCCATAATACTCAGCATGACCTGGTCTAATTTCAATTTGACCGGATGGTGTGGGAACAGTAACTTTTGCTATTTCATCAATGACTGTAGTTTTTGTAGCGGTTGATATTGTACATTTCATAATCAACTTTTTTTCTTTTTTGGTAAAGAGCCTATCATATACAAAGATTCTAGAGGTTCTTCATCAAATTCTCCAGCTAATATCTTTTCGCAACCAGTCAGCGCCTCATCCAAAGAAACTGAGACACCAGGCTTACCAGTAAAGTGCTCGGTAACATGTAGTGGTTGTGTAAAGAACCTTTGTAATCTTTCAGCGCGCTTAGCAACCACTTGATCGGCCTTAGATATCTCCTCAATTCCTAAAATAGCAATAATGTGAGATAATTCTTCGTATTTTTGGAAGGTCACTAAAATATCAGTTGCTATCTTATAGTGCCGTTCACTAACAAAATCCGGATCGAGAGCAGCCGAGCTGGACTTTAGTACGTCAATAGCAGGGTAAATACCTTTTTCTGCCACCTTTCTAGATAAAACTATAGAGGTATCGAGATGAGAGAATATAGTAGCTACCGCTGGATCAGTAATATCGTCAGCTGGTACATAAACCGCCTGCAAAGAAGTTATATGCTTACCATTAACACTTTGAATTCTCTCTTGTAAACTCGCCATTTCGTATTCCAAAGTTGCCTGATAGCCGAGTTCGGACGGTACATGCCCCAACATGGCCCCCACCTCCATACCAGCCATAGAATGACGAAATATATTATCAATAAAAAGAAAAACGTCTCTATCTAAGTGGTCACGAAGATACTCAGAAGCAGTTACAGCCGTGAGACCAATACGTGACCTAACTCCCGCTGATTTATCCATCTCACCCAGATACAATACGGCATGCTCCATGATACCGAGCGATTTTAGAGTACTGTACATGTCATTACCTTCACGGATACGTTCACCAATTCCCGCAAATACCGCTGCACTGGACTTAGCCATACTGGTGTTATGTATAAGTTCAGTCATAAGTACAGTTTTTCCAACCCCAGCCCCACCAAAAAGACCAACTCGATCACTAAAACGAAAAGGAGTTAAAACATCGATAACCTTAATGCCAGTTTCAAATATACCCACTTCAGCCTGACCGGCTGCTAAGTTAGCCACAGATTCTGACTTGTGTATTGGTAAATAATGCTCCATATCACAAACAGAACCATCAATTGTCTCACCAAAGACATTAAAAGCATGTCCGATCATGTTTGGACCAAAAGCCGCCCTAATTGCATCATCAACCAATTCCACTGCTTCACCTTGTTTTAAAAGCTCAAATGGCGACAAAGCTACTGTTCTAGCCGTAGTGGAATCATATTGCTCTACCACCTCCAACCTTACGCCAGACGAAACACTCTGGAGCAATGAGTGCTGCCTAGGCGCACCACCATCACAAGTGACACTAACCACTCCACCCTGAATACTTGTAATTGTCCCAACTATATTACTCATACACCTTTTAAGATAGCGAATTGCTCTAGTTGTTTTTCTGTATTAAGCCTTCTCCTTTCTCGTCTAAAGCTTCGACCTTCAGCTTTAATTAAATCCTCAGTCTTAACAGCCGCATGCTCCAATGTAATAGTCCGCGCCGCATGTTCCGACACCGCGGTTTCCAATAAGACCTGGTAAATTACCCCAGCCAAATATTTCTCAGACAAAATACTTACTAGCTCACTAATTGAACCATCAACTATCGGATATCCAACAGATTCTTCTTTAGCTTCACCGGCATCACTTAGTAAAACCGGCAACAGAGTAAGCTTAAGCGGAACTTGTTCAGTAACTGAATTCGAATGAAGGTACATAAGATCTATAATATCGTAAGTTCCGTTGGTAACAAAATTATTAAGATCGGTAGCTAAAGTATTGATTTCCGCATCAGTGGATTCAAGAAGTGATAATTCGCGAAACGAAATAGAGCCTACCCTTTCTGTAGACCACATAACCTTACCCTTACTACCGAGAACTAGCAGATCTTCACCGGCAGCAAATGAGTCGGTTACCGATTTATGCAACTTGTGCCACATATCACCAACCAAACCAAGCTGACCGGTAACAACTACTGTTAACTTTTTCTTGTCTACCGACGAATTTGCGGAAGCTGGAACATTTAACTTACTATCTAAAAATGACAGTCGTCGGTATAAGCCAGAGAGAAGTTTAGCCCTATTTTCTGCTTCCTTTATCTGCTTTTTTAGATTATGAAGCTTCCCGGTCGAAATCTTTTCGAGGGTTTTTATGGTTTCTGAAACATCTTGGTATCCAGCGACTGTTTGTTTATATTGTAAGTAACTTTTCATACAGATTTTTTTTGCACCACAAATTCTTCCTTAAAATCAGCGACAATGGCTTTAATTGTTTCCTTCAATTCATCATCAAAAACACCGGACGCGATACTTCCCAAAACTTTTTGATAACGACTTCTAAGCAAATCTAAAAACAGATGCATGAAGTCAGCCCACTCCTCCTCCACTAAATCATCAAAATGACCATTCTCTACTGCATAAAATAAAACAGTTTGTTCAGGGTAGGTGACTAAGGTGTGCTTTGGTTGAGTCAAAATTTTAAGTAACAGATCACCACGGTGAATGTTAACTCTAGCTTCTTCGCTAACTACCGTTTCTAGCTGTGAGAGTTTTTGTAATTCCTTGTGTTGCGCTAAGGCCAAACGAATCCCTCCTAAAACTGATTTAAGAACCGGTGGCTGAACTACCGCCCCAACCCTAGATACTGACAACCCGACATTTACCGCCGGTAAAAACTTTTTTCTAAACAAACCATGCTCCAGATAAATTTGACCATCAGTAATGGAAATAATGTTGGTTGGTATAAAAGCTGTAATATCACCTTCCAACGTTTCCACGATAGGCAAGGCTGTTAGAGATCCGCCGCTTTGATCATCAGACAATTGTGCCGCTCGCTCAAGCAAAGTGGCATGGAGAGCAAAAACGTCACCAGGGTAAGTTTCGCGACCAGGTACACGCTTTAGAACAAGCGAAATGTCTCGATAAACCTTGGCGTGTTTGGACAAATCATCATAAACAATCAGAGCGTCGCGACCAGTGTTGCGAAAATGCTCAGCCAGAGTACAGCCGACAAACGGAGCCAAGTATTGAGCTAAGTACGAATCACTGGCCAAAGCGGCCACAACAGTCGTATAGACAGTAGCGTTATTTTTTTCAAGCTGATTTTTAAGTTCCACCAACTTAGTGGTACGTTGACCACATAAAACATAAATACAGTACACTGGCTCTTCAGCGTTTTTTTGATTTAAAACTATATCAGTGGCAATAGTACTTTTCCCTAACTTCCTGTCTCCAATTATAAGCTCACGCTGTCCGCGACCAAGTGGCAAAGTGGCATCGATGATCTTAATTCCGGTTATTAACGGTCTGGTAATAGGCTTGCGGTGAATTATTGGCGGAGCCTGTAAAAATACCGACATTTCCTTCCCCTCAGGGATTGGCGCAAATTCATCAATTGGTCGCCCTAGTCCGTCAACCACTCGTCCCAACCAAGCGTCTGAAACTGAAATTGAAAATGGGTGACCACTGGCATAAACCGGTTCTGCGATATTAAATTTTTCATCAATAAACAGTGCTTCCACGTGTTTGGAAGTAAATCCGATTACTACTGCCGCCGGCTCACCGTTTTTATCGTTTAGTACTTCATGTATGGAAACTCCAACCAAACCCTCAACAGTCGCTACACCAGCGTAAAAAGTTACAATTTTTCCTGAGTCAGCTACTTTAGTCATATTTTATCTATTTCACTTAAACGCTGGCGGATTTGAGCTAAAACCGCCGCCTTCTCTCGCTCAGTTTCTTCTTTTGCTCTCTCTTTTACCTCGACAGCAATCTCTTCAGCTTCAGCGATTATTGATTTAGCCTTGTTTTTTACTCTAGTTTCATAGCGTTTTTGCTTACCTTCTAGTTTCTTTTCTTTCTCTACTAGCGCTATCTCAGCCTCTTTTACCCTAGCAATAACATCTTCGTCCTGTTCAATCCGCCTTATCAGAGGCTTATATACAAGCCTTGTCAAAACCCACAACAAAAGCGCAAAATTAACAATTTGCGCAATTAACAACCATATATCTATCCCTAAAATACCTAAAAGCTGCATATACAAAAAAGAAGCAAAATTCTTTTAGCGCAACAAGCGCTTAAGCAACAAACTTTTGGATCAAAGCAACAACCAATACGTAAATAGCGATAGCTTCGGCAAAGGCGATAGCAATTATCATCGCCACCTGGATTTTATCGGCAATCTCGGGATTTCTTGCCATCGCCAAAAGCGCCGCTGCACCTATCATACCGATAGCTAGTGCCGGACCAATTGCACCAATTGCCATAGTGAATGCTGATGGATCTTGTGTCATAAAAAATTAATTTCCCCTACTACAATAATCAGTATAACAAACCAAGCTAGCCATTTTGAAAAAGTTATCCTCTCAAATCACTCTGCACACTAAGCCTGATGAAGGTAAGAGTTAGTATACAGAAGATAAAGGCCTGAATAACACTAACAAACACCTCCAACACCATAAACGGTACCGGTAATATATAAGGGACTAAAAAGGCGATGACGATCAACAACACCTCTCCCGCAAACACATTTCCAAACAAACGAAAAGAAAAAGACAAGGCCCGCAACAGCTCAGACAACGCTTCAAACAAACCTAGAATGAATGGCAAGATACCGGTAAAATTTAAAAATCTTTTTACATAACTAACAAACCCTAAAGTCTTTATGGAAAAATACTGAATAGAAAATACCGCTATCAAAGCCAAGGCCGTGGTAGTAGTCAAATCACTGTTGGGCGAACGAAATAAAGACAAATAATCTTCACCCACCACAACATACAAAGAACCTAAAAATCCTGGCAGTAAAGCAATTAAATTAGTGGTAAAAATAAACAAAAACAAAGTAGCCATGAGCGGCAGCAAACGACGTGAGAGTTTTCTATCTCCAGTTATAGCGTCAGCCAACTTTAATAACTCATAGATCACAATATGCCACCCTTTAACAAAGACGTTTTTATTTACATCAGATTTATAAAGTACCTTGAACAACAAGGCGGCAAAGATAAGTAGTAAACTGGCTATGACAGTAGTCAAAAAGGTATTGGTAACTGATAGCCCAAAAATCTCAAGTACATATTCGGCTTGTAAGTTAATATCTATCATGTATTTTCCAGCTCATTTCCACTTTTAGTTTCAGTTGATTTTGTTAATGGCTTTACCATTATATATGACTCATAAACACCAGTAACAACACCAACAATGATCCCAAGTAAAAGAAAAATCGGACCCTTACCGGTAACACTGTCAAGCCACAACCCAACCCCCAAAAAACCCACCACTGAAGAAACAATCAGAAAGCCTAGCTGTAAAGCTAATGACAGAGCATAGGGTAACTTAAAGCTGGTTTCCTTTGTCATACAAAAAATCTTTAAATTTATTTTAACATATAGAGCTTTGCAAGATTTCTTAAAGAACAAAAAACACCCCAATCAGGGATGTTTTTACTTATATTTTATTTAGTCTAGTTTAATCTAGGAATTCAACTTCAAAGCTGCCACCACGCGCGCCACAATACTTGCTTTAGCGGCCGGTGTGACAGCCTCCCCTTCCGCCGTTACCAACACTTCGTCATCAATTTCTGGCAATAAAATCTCTGTCAAAGCTTCTTCTTGCACTTGTTTGTCTACCTTGAAGAAAATACGGTGCCAAGGATAACGAACTTTGACTTTCCCATGCTCACCATCGCCAAAAGTAACAGTGGTCTCTTGTTCAATTTCGGACTTGAAAAGACCAAGGAATTTAGCTGGTACATTATACTTAACACTCACACTTTTTTCTGTAACTTCAATATCTTCCACCTCCTCATCTTCTACCATAACGCCCTTTGCAAAATTCTCTAGATCCTGATTGGACTTCACTTCAGCATGAGTCTTTACAGTAGTCAGAAACTCTCTTTTCTCTTCTGGATCCCAACCTCGTATTTCTTTAGCTGAGACAGACACCATTGAAGCATGCCCCATCCCTTCCCCATCTTCACCCTCTTCACCTTCTTCCTTGTCCTCTTTGCTCTTGTCAGCTGATTTTTGTTCTCCAACACCGATATTTATATCCTCGGTTCCACCAACCTCAGCATTGTCTCTTGAACCAGACATATTAGCTTCAATAGTAGTTTTAGTATCTATCTCAGCCACCGTACCACTATCACTATCATCAGTGAAGTCAGTATCATGAGCAGATACAGCTCCATCCACACCACTGCCAACCTCCACTTCCAGTACACCACGCTCATGAGCATAAGCTGGATAACTAAGAACTAATAGTCCTAATAAGATAACACTAAGAGAGACTCTGTTTACAATATAATTCATAAATGTAATTTTATGCTGACAATTTATATTCAATAATGATATCAAAAATAACCAAAACATTCTTCAATTTCATTCACTGTCAATCACGAATCTTAGGTGCTTATCTGCCCATACTTTGGCATAGGAGACACCAATACGAGGTGTGACTTGGTGAGAAGGAGGCGCGGCCGTAGGCCGCGCCTCCACCCACAACCCACTCTCTTCCCCTAATGATAATCCACTTTTCTCTTTAGTAATAGCAAGTACCTTGGTAAGCTTCCCGGGGCCATCATACTTACCAGCTCCACGTATCAACACCGCCGCTCCATCAGCACCGGTCACAAAATTCAACATATGATACATACCATAAATCAAATACACATAGATCACCCCAGCCGGACCATACATAACCTCAGTCCGCTTAGTCCGTCCTTTAGACGAATGACTAGCTAGATCATGTGGTCCCATATAGGCTTCGGTCTCAGTAATCGGCAGTCGCACCACCTCATTCCCTACCCGTACGCAAAGTATCGTCCCCAAAAGCTCTTGCGCCACCACATCCGCCTCCCGCTCAAAAAACTTTTTTGGTAACTTTATCCCTTTTTTCATTTTTTAAATGCAATTTCTAGCTAATATTTTCTAGATAATTGGTTATTTTTTCGATAAAATCATCAGAATTTTCATATTCTAAAAACTCTCCAGACAAAAACTTTAATGAGCCAGGCACTTTATTACCCTTTTTATATATAAACAAAAGCGGAATTCCAAAGGACTCAGCCCAACCAATCTCTATCCCACTACCAGTTGAAGGAAAAGATACTTCAGCAATAAATAAATCACTAGACTTTATTTCCTCTTTAGAATTAATATTCTGTCCGCCTTCGTGTGGTAAAACAAATTTATGTTCACTATTTAATCTAGACTGACGTATAGGAATATATAAATCATTTTCATAATCTAATTGATTTGAGTGGGATACGTATATTTTCATAACTTGTTTTCCTGTAATAGTTATTCAAGATTTCTCACACTAATTATTTTTCTTTTCTAGAATTATACGTAAAACTTCAGCCGCAATACGACAATCCTCTAGCGCATTATGTAGCCCGCGTGGTTTTATGCCAAATTCTCTAAATATAGGATCAGAGCGATAGTCACCCTGATATTCTTGTTTTAGTAAATAAGTATAGGCAATTGGCCATATGTCTAAAATACGAAAATCATACTCTTTAAATTCAAAGCCGGCCTCAGCTAACAACTTCTTAAGATGGCTTATATCAAGATCTTGCACAAAAGCTGATAAAAACACATCTGTACCAAATTTTTCATAAAACACCTTTCCTACGTCAGCTTGTTTCGGTGCGCCATCAATCATGTCTTGCGAAATACCAGAAACAGAACTTACATAGCCATCTAAATCAGCATAAATATAAGAAAGAAAATGATCTTTCTCTTCTAACGTTTCTTTATCTAATAAAACCGCACCGATTTGGACAGGCTTCTTTAAGCCTTCAAAATCAATTATCAAAATGTCTTTTGGGAATTTCATGACAATTAGTATATCAAAACTACACCAAGCCGCATTTCAAACACTCACCGTTATATGCTATATTGAAATTCATTAAATTAAACATCATGGAAGTAAATACTGACAAAAACAAGATCGAGGAATTACTCCAAAGATCAGTTAAAGAGATTTTACCAAGCAAAGAAGAGCTTAGAGGAAAGCTTTTGTCTGGACAACGCTTAAAAATGTACATTGGTACCGACGCGACCGGCACCTCCCTACACATCGGTCATGCAACCAATTACCTTATACTTGAAAAATTTCGTCAGCTCGGCCACGAAATCATCTTTTTAATTGGTGATTTTACCTCTCGAATCGGTGACCCCACCGACAAAAGTGACAGCGCGCGCAAGCAACTTACCCGAGAAGAAGTAGTAGAGAACACCAAGTCCTGGCTGAATCAGATCAGACCAATTATAGATATCGATAACAAAGAAAATCCGGTCACTATTTTGTACAACCACGATTGGTTGGCCGCCCTTAATTTTGAAGATATTATAGGTCTAGCTTCACACTTCACTGTCCAGCAGATGATTGAACGCGACATGTTTGAAAAACGCTTAGCTGAAAATAAGCCACTTTATTTGCACGAACTTTTCTACCCACTAATGCAAGGCTACGACTCAGTCGCTATGGAAGTTGATATGGAAGTCTGTGGCTCTGATCAAAAATTCAACGCTCTGGCTGGTCGCACTCTGCTAAAAAAGCTCAAAGATAAGGACAAATTTGTTTTTATAACCACTCTCTTAGAAAACCCAAAAACTGGTGAAAAAATGATGTCAAAATCACAAGGTACCGGTGTTTTTCTCGACTTTGACGCCGAAACCATGTATGGAGCCATCATGGCCCAGCCAGACGAAAACATGCATCAGCTCTTTATTGACTGCACCAACGTGCCCTTAAGTGAAATTTCTGGAATTTTTGCCAAAGAAACCAATCCGCGTGATACAAAGATGAGGTTAGCTCATGAAATAACCAGTATGTACCACGGAGCAAACGGGGCCAAACAGGCAGAAAATCATTTTGTCGAAACCTTCCAAAAAGGTCAGGTTCCTGAAGACATACCGGAGTTTTCAGCTCCGTATGTAGATAACCTCTTAAGTGAGAAGATTGTAGAATCCAAGAGTGAATTAAGACGTCTCCTGCAGGCCGGTAGTATTAGAGACATGGAAACCGGTGAAAAAATTGCCGAATTACCAGGCCAGGTCACAAAACCAACTGTACTAAAAATTGGCAAAAGACGATTTGTAAGACTTCTGCCTTAAATAATTACTTTCGAAATATCTCCACAAATCGACGCAATATTTCTTGAGCATGCGGAGTATCTTCTTTCTCTACCGCTTCTATCAACTTTTCAGCATCTTCAGCCGGGAAATATCCGTGGTGTTTGTAGATATTGATACGAACAGTAAAACCCTCGGCATCACCCTCAGGGTGAAACTGGGTAGCGTAAACATTGTTCTTAACTCGAAACATCTCTACTGGACAAGTAGCACTAGAGGCCAATAATACGGCGCCTTTAGGAGTCGAATCACACGCCTCTTTATGTCCCACTAACACCCGAAAAGTCTCTGGTAGACCGACCAGCAACTGATCTTTCTTCCCTTCTTCAGTCAAAATAATATCAACTCCACCCACCGCTTCGCCATACTTTTTAGAAATAGTCGCTCCACAATAATTGCCCAAAAGCCCATTACCGGAGCAAGCCCCAAGAAAAGGAAAATCCCTCCCAATTACTTCGTCAAACAATTTTTTAAAATCAGCCTCGATCTTCTTCTGGACAGCACTTTTTTTGTCTTCTGGAGTGCTGATATCAAACGGACTCCCACCAACAATAATCGCTGAGTAATTATCTAAATTTAGTTCTGGAATACCATTTTTCTCAATGCGAATCCGCTCAGTTTCTTCGGCCTTAAGACCACCAAACTTCAAAAAAGCTTCGTATTCATTATCTGAAGTTTCGTCTTCGGGACGTAATTGTAAGATTAAAAACTTTTTCATACCCTATGTTACTAAATAAGTTTGAAAATTAAAAGTTTAAAATTAGCGATGTGAGCAGCCTGGCCAGCAACAAGGACGTCGTTTACCATGAGTGATATCATGACTCATTCTTTTTATATGGTCCTTTCTAGTTTCTGACTTTTTGACCGAAATTGTCCAACAAATCCACTCATTCCGCGCCAATGGAGTAAGACTATTCCACGCTTCACTTATCTTTTCAGAAGCAGTGAGGGCCTCTCTCATGTCTTTAGGTACAGTATGCACCACACCACTAGCGATTTTTGTTGCCATTAATATAAGTTTAGCAGATTTAAATCACTTTGACTCAGGTTAATGTAAGTTAATAAAATACCTAAATAAAACATTACAGACTCTCCCTAAACTCCTTCACCTCATCTTCCATTTCCACTTCCAATTTATCTATCGAAATTATGGTATGAGGCTTATCTGTTTTAAAGTACTTCACCGGTTTTCCTTGCTCTTTAGCGATCTGCACTTCAGCCAAAACCCCGTTACTAACCGGACCAAACACCCAGATTTCATCACTCCGCCTGACCATACTGTTGTTACCCTGTCGCACCAGATCCCGATCAACAACATCAAGCATAAAGTAGTCAAACACCATAAAAGGATTCAGTGGTACAGCGCTCTGCTCCAACACGTATTTTGAAATAAACATTCGGTAATAAAACAAATGCTTAGACATGGCCGTATAGACCAAAGGCCATTCTTCTTTTAGTTCTAAAGCTTGGTGCGAGAAGTTGTTCATTAGTTTGTATTATAACAAAAAATCAACAGGGATCTTATTGGATGCAAAACTACTTTATCAACCCCAAATCACCGTTAATAACCTTTAAGTTCATAGCCTCTAGCTCATCCCGATAAGAAACTTCTGGCAATGGATTCAAAACAAACATAGGTTTACCTAGAACGTGAGCAAATCCCATCTCAAGAAAGGTATTTCCACCAATATAATTTTCTTTCCCCCCCTTCTCTGTATTTATAATAAGTACATAATCGCTATCCTGTATCCTTTTGTAGTAGCGAGTAATTAAATCCATATCTATTTTATTCTGCATTCTTTCAGTCTCACTTATATGTTTATATCCGTTATCAATATATTGTTGAACACCAAAAGGAATTTCTACTGCAAAACCCATTTTTTCTAAATCTTTTTTAATAGGTAAAACGTCACCAGATACTGATATTGAACAGCAAATTATTATCCTTTTCATGCTGTGATTATATATTAACTTTGAGCTAGAGCCAATTTTACTAAATACATAATTAAATTAACAACTCAATACATAACAATCAATCGTGTATAATAGTAAGAGTGACGGTCGAATTTTATTCGTATATAAAATTTAGAATAAATATATGGAAGATCGTGAAGAGAACCCAGCTGTTGAACCCGACGATGGAGTTGGACAGCCTGAAGGTGATGATGTGGCAGGAAGCGGCAACGAATAAGCGCATTAAAAAAACAACCGTTCATCCGGTTGTTTTTTAATGCGCTAATTTTATTTTCCCTAGCCTGTTTAGTTCTAAGGATAAAAACGAAAAAGTGAAGACCTATTCTCTCCCTCCCCTCCGCATATTCAAATACACCACAATCAAGAAAGCGAAAGTTATCGCGGACAATAGCGGGAAGGTCACAAAGCCGAACATATCAATCACCTTAGTCGCACAGTCAGCCGAACCATCAGCCAAGCAAGGCATGACGCCGTTAGCCAATTCTTCTTTTGGTTGCATTTGGTAGATGTAGTGATAGACAGCGACCACAAAACCAAATACCGACAAAGCAATACTGTATAGCGGGAAAAATACGCGCTCCTTCATTCTGAAAGCCATCACCGAAAGCAAAGCCTGCGGATACATGGCAATCCGTTGCAACCAACAAAGTGAACATGGCACAAAACCAAAATACTCCGAGTATAGAAGTGTAATAGCTACACTACCGATAGTAGTCACCATAACAATCGACCAAGCAAACCGAGCCAGCCAACGGTCAAAAAACTTACTTTGGTTATAGAAATAATCTACATACAAGCCAATGGTCACCACCGCCAAAACGAGTCCACCAGAAGCAAACAAAAGATTAAGAGTGTTTAGTAAGGACATATTTTATTTGAAATTATTACTGTTAGTATACGTGTGTACATTATAGTAATTTAGGTAGGGGTTTATTGCAATAAGAGTAGAGAGTAGATTTTAGTTGCTTGTTGTTTTTTACCTATTTGTAATTTAAAACCAAGTAATAAAAAAGCTAATCTATGGATTAAGCACTTTTAAAATCCTCGTTACTTTTTTAATCGCAATTTTGTTTTTCTTATTTAATTCGGGAAAATCATCTTCGTAGTCCGCTATTACTCTAGAATTCCTGCAAGACTCAAGATCTCGGGCTATATTGTTAATAACAGGATCTGTATGGTCTTTGCAAAATTGTATCAGATCAGCATGGGAACCCGTAAGAGGTTTACCTGTTTTAGAATCTCTTAAGTACGGGAAAGAATAGCCTAGGGTTTTTGCGTGAGAAAGAACTAAATTATAAGCTGAATAATATACTCTACTGACCGACGACCTTTGCTGTGCTTCAGTTAAATTATTTGTTACAACTGTAGAGTCATCTCTTAAAACTTTTGCTAACTCTAAATAATTATTCCAATCAAAAGACATTATACAAAATCAAAATTTATTAGATTATTGGACAAATCAGGGTTTTTATACTTAAAATCATCATCTATCTCTATTGAATCATCTACATCAATTTCTTCGTTCAAATTAAATTCAACTAGTACAAACTCCTGCTTACCTGATTCATCAGCTAAAACCCTCAAACATATACTCTCTATCAAATCTTGATAATCTGCCAGAGCAAGTGTTATCAACTTGGTTAATTTACCAAAAATACTTCTGTTTTTAATCAAAAAACTTCTAACTTTTTCTGGTTTTATTATTGAATTTTCAATTTGAAAAGCATCTAAATAATTTGAAACTATTTTTTTATTTAGCTCAGACGCTTTTTTTCCTCTACTAATATCGGTATCAAAAATAGGACCCTCTGGCTTAAATGAATGTACGTAATCATAACGATTTGTATAAATAAACCTCTTAGCATAAGGACTAGGTATGCCAGCAGTACTATCATTTACAAAAAAATCTCTGAAAGCTGTCTTGCCAGATGTATTGTAAGAATAATTCTGTATAGCTAGACTCATATAATAATTTTTAGGATTCTTAAAACTTCACCTACCTTAATAAGTTTTTCTGATTCATCAATGTATAATTTAACAAAGTCCTTATCAATAATATTCTCTGAAGCTCTTGTGTTAAAATCTTGATTTATCATAATACCTTGTACCGGCTCTTGTTTTTCCTTACTGGCAGTTCCAGACCCAATTGCAATTAAGTTGTTTGATAAAACTTTACCCACATTTATTTTGTTAGTATTTCTAGCAAAGAATGAATTTGAATCTCCAGGATTTATATCTACGATATCTGAATTTAAAACGTTGTGAGATACAGTTTTTAGATTATTATTTACGTAAATATAAGCAACAACAAAGCCCATCCACTTTACACCCAAAGAAGATGTTGTTATTTCTGTAATCTGTAACGCTTTTGCTAAGAAATCTTCTTTTGTGTCAGAAAATGCAATCTCGTTAAGTGTTGCATGTCTATAGAAGTCTATTCTGCCTCTGGCTATATTTAACTGATATTTACCATCTTCTGACACAGCCTGAACCACAGGAGAATCTAATAATTCTCTATCGTTACTTACAAATGGTACTGGATTAATATCGGGAGAATCACCAAAAATACCCTTCATTTTGGTATTCAAATCAACATAATGGTTTTCAGGTGAGAGTAAAGGCTTTTCAAAGCTCAGAGCTATATGACTCGAAAGAAAAACCAAAGAATTATCTTCCATATATATCTAATATACGCCATAATTATAAATTGTAAACTCACAGACAAGGTAAAAGTTTAAATGGTGGTATATCCGTCATCTTTGATATATACATAATGATAAATGGGATAAACGCAGTAAATAGGGTCAGCCAGTAAATGAGTAAATGAGTAAATGAGTAAATGGGGTCAGCCACCATTTTCACCAACCACCCTCAAACCCCAGCATCAACAATCCTTATCGCTCCACCTTCTTCACAAACCAAACCTATCCCGAGGGTTACCCTCGGGACAAAATAAAGTAAAAACTACAAAAACATAAATAAATCCCCGAGGTTGTCGGGGATTTAACAATGAAATTTTAATCCATTGATGTACTTATTGTTGGTAAGGCTTGGCCATAAACCAGCATACAACGAGGTTTATTACCTTGTTGATCATTATCTTTTAGATCTTTTGCTGATTTACCGCAAACGTTTTCAACCATCTGCAGTTCTCTGATTTTTAAGTACTGCTCAGAAGTTATACCAAGTTCTTCCATATATTGTTTATCTGCATCAGCTGCAGCCTTTTCTGCATTCTTTCGTGAGATTTCAGCCTGCTCTCTTTCTGCTTCTGTTCTCACTCTTTGTATTTGCTCTGCAGTCCTTTCCATAGAGTCTTTTACACCCTGTGGAGGTATCGCTCTTCCTAAAGCTATATTCACAACCCTGATTTCAACACCTCTGCTTTCCAAAAAACTATTAACGTAAGAAACAAGAGATTCTTCTGTGTCCTTACTGGCAGAAGATGTCTTACCTTCCATTGTTTGACCTACTACATACTCGTCCATTGCGTAAGTCTTTACCTTATCGCGAAGGTGACTCATAAATTCACCTGTTGGCCTAATTAAAACACCTTCTTGTGTGTAGGTGCCTTGTAAGACAAACTTGTTAAATGTATGTGTGACTCCTCCACCGTACTGACTAAGCATTTTCCACACAGTTTCCGGACTAGTTGATTCTATGGTTACGGCAATGTCAAAATCTAAAGGTACTTTATCTTTTGACATTAGATCATCTACAGATATCCGTATCGTTTGTGGTGCTATGAATACTTTGTGAATATCTGAAGTGAGCCAGGTAACAACTCTACCTTGCGGTTCAACATGTTCTCGAAAACCTTCATTTCCAAAGAAAAAGGGTTTATCTTGGATAACACCAACTTCACCTCCGTTAATTGACTCTGTTGAACAGCCGGACAAAAATATTGCTACGAAAATTAAAATTGCACATAGTTTTTTGTACATTTATTTCTCCTGTTTGTAGGCGAAATTGCCAACCATAAGATAACACAAATAATGTCTTATGTCAACCATTACGGCTGGCACCTGTGCTAATTAAAATCAAGTAAAATAAAGAAAATAACGGAGGTGCGACCTTAAAGAGGAGTGGTGAGAGCAACGGGAAAAGGTGGTTCCTCAGTTATTTTCTAAAGAAATTAATTAGCACAGGTACCACGGCTACATCACCCACCCTCAAACCCCAGCACCAACAATCCTTATCGCTCCATTATCCTTACAGACCCCGAGGTCCATCCTGGGGGAACCCCTAGGATGGACCTCGAGAGAATTAACACTCTAATGTTAAAACATTATACTTATCCTCATTTTCCTATTACTACCGTTTACTTTACTTCTTTTTAATCAGATAACTTAAATAAACAAAAGGAGTATCAATAACAGCCACCACAAGCTTTGCTACATACCCAGTTATAATAAGTTGTACAATTACTACAAATGGAAGTACTCCGACAAATGCAATTGAGAAAAATATAACAGAGTCAATCGCTTGAGAAACCATAGTACTCAAGTTGTTGCGAAGCCAAAGAAGTCTCGGACCAGTTTTTGAATGAATTAAATGATAAAACCAAATATCAAAGTTCTGAGCGACAAGGTATGCCGTTAATCCTGCCAAAGCAATTCTGGGGCTTGCTTCTAACGCTTTTCTCATCGACTCACTAAGAGACGCTGTGTCAGAAATAGAATCAAATGATAAAACTAACTGCGTTATAACTACAAACAGCAATGTCATTGTGAATGCAATCCATACAGATTTATAACCTTCTTTCTTTCCATAATGCTCAGTAAGAATATCTGTTGCTAAAAAAATTGCTGCATATGTAACAGCAGCCGCACTTGCAACAAAGCCAAATAATGGAATAAGCAAAGATGATGTAAAATTCACAATAATCATGTTCGCTGCAATTGCAGCGAACAACCACTCCTTTCCAAGTCTAAATGCGAAAAGAATAAGTGCGAGGTCAATTGATAAAATTAAAAAAAAGATAACTTCATTTGGCATGTTATTTAAGGTTGTAAATAGAATATTTCCATTATTATGAATAATTTTAGCAACTATACTATACTAGATTATACAGGGAAATAGCAGTAATGGGGTCACAGAAACAGGTTCAGCCACCATTTTCGCCAAACACCCTCAAACCCCAACATCAACAATCCTTATCGCTCCGTAATCCTCACAAACCAAGTATTTACCACGAGGTCCAGCCTAGGAGCAACTACAATTATCCAACCCTCCTCTCATCACTCCTTCGTGTTTTACTCAGTAAACAACTACATAAATGCTTATTTGAGTAAAGCAGTAGCAAGTTCGGGAAATTCTCTCGTGCGCATAGAAGAAAAAGTGAAGTGTCCCATGTTCTTCATCTCAATCAAATTGCTTTTAGGTAGTTTTTCAAGAATATTTCTAACACTTTCATGAACAGCACGATCGTCATCTAAAGAATTAAAGGTGTATATTCCTTTAGTTCTTTGAACCAACTCAGGGTCTATTTCGAAGTCAAAAAAACTATTATCGTCTCCCAGTTCATTATCTGGATCCATCCATGGAGCAACAAGAACCAACTTACCGACCGATAATTTATTTTCACTAAGCCAGCGTAGTAAAAATCCTGCCCCGCAACTATGTCCAATAAGGTCTGTTTGCTCATCCACCTTGAATTGAGAGAACAGTGAAAACCATTTTTCATAATTTGGAGTATAAGGCTCAGGCATTTCGGGGGTTTGAGCTAAAATACCATTTACAATAAGCTGTCTTTGAATCCAAGGTAACCAATGACAGTTAGATTCAGCGTCGTTTTCTGGATTAAAATATCCTTCCTTGCCAGGCATTCCGTGAATAATGATTGCTGTTTTCATGCATGTAAGTATATCAAAAGCTGGTGTAGATTGAGAACCTTTTAACACTTTGATTCCATATATTCCTTGGCAGTATCTAAGTCTACCCATACCTGCCCATCAACACCCACATCACATTAGCTACTTTAATATTAAAAACTCCCACTACTTCAACATTTGAGTTACCAAAGCAACAATTTGATCCTTTTGCTTTGGATCACTTTCTGCAATAAGAAGAGTTAGGGTTGTGAGGGCTGCTGGGTTTATATTTTTAGCTCCACGTACACCTGTCTTTCTAAGAAACCATACAAACGCAAAAGCACCAGACCTTTTATTTCCGTCGATGAATGGGTGATTCTTGACCATAAAATATAGAAGATGAGCAGCTTTTTCTTCTACTGTAGAATATACGAACTTTCCATCAAAAGACTGCATAACATTTCCAACAATACCTTCCACATCTCCCTCTCTACGTTCAGACGCAAATATATCAGCAGCCTCACCTTTACGCACAAGTTCGTACTTAAGCTCATTGATCGCATTGCGTAAATCCGCACCCACAAGCGTCACACGCTTTTTGGTCACCCCTTTGATTTCTAGAGATTCTTTGTCATATGCATCAAGTGAAACCCACGTTGAAGCAAACTCCTTAATAAGTTCAAGTACTGTCTTAGGGTCAAGAGTGACATGTTCAGGTAGTAGTGCCTGAACGTCCGCTACAGCCTTCATAAAAATATCGTAATTATGTCCTATTCGCTTACGATTTATAGTGTAACCCTTGACAATATGTTCACGAAGTGTCTTGGTGGACCATTGACGAAATTGAGTCGCCTTCTTACTGTTTACTCGATAACCAACCGAAATAATCATATCTAGATTATAGTGATTCATTTCACGTTTAACCGTACGCTTCCCTTCAGTTTGAACTATCCGGAATTTCCGGATAGTTGACTTCTCAAACAGCTCCTCAGTCTTATAAATATTTTTTATATGCTCGTTTATAGTACGTACATCAACATCAAATGCTTGTGCAATCTGAGCTTGAGTCGCCCACAAAGTCTCTTTCTTCGCATCCCCACGCAATTCAAGCGCACCAGACTTTGTTTGGTAAATGACCATTGGACCAATCTCTTTCTTTTTTGGCATAGCAATATCAGTTTATCACAATAATTTTGTACATAGACCATATAAAAACTTCCAAAAATAAGGTAGAAGCTATTCTTTTTACATTTGCTGCCGGACAGGGACTCGAACCCCGATAGACGGTACTAGGTAAAAGTCTGGGAGACTGTTTTACGGAGTCCTAAAACAACAAACAATGTGAGTGAGAAAAACAAAAGAGGTATTTTAATTCCCGACCATCGCTGCCGGACAGGGACTCGAACCCCGATAGACGGTACCAGAAACCGTAGTCCTACCATTAGACGATCCGGCAGCGATAGACATGAATATTTAAAATACCTCTTTTGTTTCCGTACGAACGCAGTTTGTATGTTCACATACCATTAGACGATCCGGCAATGTTGTTTGTTGTGATTTATTATTTGCTCATGGTTTATTTCAACCAATCAAAACCGATAGACAGTACTAGGTAAAACAGTCTGGGAGACTGTTTTACGGAGTCCTACTACCAAACGATCCGGCAAAAATAAATCTGTGCTACAAATAGTGCACGTCGCACTATAGTGCCATAATGAGCGTAAGTTTCAAGTGTAGGATATGCACTATGGTTACATTAGTTACTCAGGATTATTTTACTTAACCCTATCAGACACAATTTCCCAGTGGCAACCACCCTCAGAATGCACGTGACGCAGATGAATCATACTAGTATTAGGCATGGTAAATACCTTCCAGAGACGCTTCATCGCTCGCCAAAAACTCATTCTTTTTTCAACACAAAGGTGCTCAAGAAAGATATTGATAAAAACTGAGTGCGATACTACAACTACTCGCGCATCGTCTGGCAATGATTCTAAATACCGCTTAGCTTCAATAATACGTCCAAGGAAAGGGGTATAGGTTTCCATCTCCCCTTTCAACTTATAATCAAAAAACCAATGCCACATATACTGGGCTGAAATAAGGCTAAAATGACTACTGCCAATGAGCCAGCTTGGTCGCCGTATCTCTTCAAAGGCCGTGCTGGTCTCTGGTATCAGGTCTAGTTCACAAGTGATTATAATCAGTTTCGCTGTCTCCACTGCTCGCAAATTGGTACTGGTCACAATATGAGTTGGGTTGATTCGCTTTATAGCTTTAGCAATCGCTTTAGTTTGCGCCGTACCGATCTCATTTATATCGGTCTTGTCGTGCTGGTGTCGTCTGGCGACATTTCCATCAGTCTCTCCATGGCGTATAAGGTAAACATCCATATTTTCTTAATTATCTAAATTATTATTCTGCAAAATGTGCCTTATCATTAAAGCTCTCAAGTTGCCAGTGACCATGCTTATCATTAAACACAAGGGATGTTATACCGGTATTTGTCGTTATAACGTTATTCATCACTATCCGCCACACAAGGGGATCTGGTTGTTTTTTCATCATCACATAAAGTGTAATTAACTTTGTCATCCGAGCGTGTGTAATTAAAACAAAATCGCCGTCACTTGCCTCAATTAATGAAAAGAGTCCTTTAATCCTTTCAAGTACGTCGTAAAAATTCTCACCGTCACCCATACGCCAATTTTTATCCGCCACATTTTCATCGGCTAATTTTAGATAGGCACGGTATTCGGGTGAACTACTTGGACTATTTTGGTACTGACTAGGACGACGCATTTCTCGCAGCAACTTTGAAGTTTCAACTTTCTTCTTAGTTTTGGCGGATATATACTCAGCTGTCTCTACCGCCCGCTTGTAATCACTGGCTAGCAGATGGTCAAACTTAAGATGACAAAAACGTTCAGCCAGGGCCTCCGCCTGTTTAATCCCCTCTTCTGACAAAGCCGAATCAGCTGTTTGTACTAGACCCTGTGCATCGCTATTAGTCAATCCATGCCTAACTATATATACCCTTCTCATAATAAAAGATTAAACCTTCTCACAATGCTCCACCACCACAATCTCCAAGGGTAAATACGGTAGTGGTGAGCGGGTGGACTGTTCAGCGGCGGTAATTAGCTTCAATAGTAAGTGGGAGTTTAGAGAATTAGTCGCTTCTTTGGCAAAACCATTAAGTAAAGTCTGAGTATCGGTATTGTACGATTCCAGGACCGATTGATCTTGAGGTCGATTACGCAGCAACATTACAGCTCGTACGTGTTCTAGAAGAAGTTTTAGTAAGAGTTTGACGTCCGTGTGGCAGGCGGTTGCTTTAGCAACCGCCTCTAGACCCAATTCGACATTCTTATCATGCAGTGATCGTAGCAAATCAGTGATAATTTCACGCTTTGGTGCGCCAATGATTTCAGCTACCTCATCGACGTCACCAATCTCATCTCCCGAAGCCATAATCACCTTTTGTGTCACACCCAAAGCATCACGAAAAGATCCGTCGGCCGCAATCGCGATCAAGGCAGCCGCTTCAGTGGACAGAGTGAAACCTTCTTTCTTCGCCACATCAGTCACCGTATCGGCCAAGACCGCACGCGATGGAGAGCGGAAACGAAAAACCAAACAGCGAGACAGAATAGTGTCGAGAAGTTTTTCTTCCTCAGTCGTCGCTAAAATAAACACCACGTGCGCTGGTGGCTCCTCTAGAGTCTTAAGGAGCGCGTTAAATGCTTCTTTGGTCAGCATGTGCACCTCGTCAATAATGTATATTTTGTATTTTGATTCGTACGGGACGGTATGTACCGCTTCTTTTAGTTCGCGCACGTCGTCGATACCACGATTGCTAGCAGCGTCGATCTCGTAGAGATCGACGCTCTTAGTACCAATAGCTTTGGCAAATATACGCGCCAGCGTAGTCTTACCAGTACCGCGAGTACCCGAGAAAAGTAAGGCGTGGGGTATCTCACCCTTCTCAATCGCTCCTTCTAAAACTTTAACAATGTGATCCTGATCACGTACGTCGGCAAATGTCTGCGGACGGTACTTTCTATATAACGCTCCGTGTTCTGTCATAGAGACTAGTATAACAGATTATTCATATTTAACCGCCTGAGCAACAAACTGACGAAGAGTAGCAACATCAGAGCGTACATCATCACTACCAAGCACCACATAACCAACCACTCTTTTTCCAGTTGTGAAATCCTCATTAAATAGAGAAACTATGGTACGATTAGCGGCTTCGGTGTAGCCATGCTTGCCACCCACATAATCACTTCCTAAGACCGGATTATTATTTACCCACCCAGTGTACGGACCAATGTACTGTGACAGTTTTGTGATATCCAAAACATGAGATTGGTTTTGGTATAAATACGAAGTAATTAACGCTAAATCACTGACAGTCGACACATTCCTACTTGATAATCCAGAAGCGTCTGCAAAAGAGGTATTAGCCGCTCCCAGACCTTGCGCAAAGGAATTCATAGCACTTATTAAGTCACCACCAGTAACTCTTTCAAAGACTGTCGCCGCGTCATTTGATGACTCCAAGAGTAGCGGGAAAAGCAGCTCTCTATAAGTATATTCTTCACCTACCTTTAACTTACCCGACCGCCCCTCAGTGTCGACATCAGCCTTAGTGATCGTTGTCATTACTCCTAGATCAAGATCATCATTAATTACACTAGCGGTCACTAGCTTAGTTACCGAAGCAATCGGAAGCTTTTGATTACCATATTTAGACTTAGTGACCAAGATTTCACCAGTTATAGCGTCAAAAATAGCAAAATCAGCCACCGGTAATTCTGAAATTTCTCTTTTCGCATCTTCAGCAATCCAAAATTGTGGCTCAGCGAAAGAAGCAGCGGCTGAAGCCAGTTGCTGATTAGGTAATACACTGTCGTTATTAAACAGCATTAAAACGGACACAACTAAAAAAGTAACTAGACCCAAAGTTCTATGCATAATAAGATTATAATAACATCTGTGATTCAGGATGAAAAACAGGGTGTGTATTTAAAAAGAACCGCGCCTACGGCGCGGTTCTTTTTAAATCTAATAATTTATTCCTTCTTAGCTGCTTTTTTAGCTGGAGCTTTCTTTGGTGCTGCTTTTTTAGCTGGCTTTTTCTTAGCCGGAGCTTTCTTTGGTGCTGCTGTCTTAGCAATTTCAAGCCAGTGTTCTTTCATTTCTTTTTTAAAACCAGCCAAATCTGTTTTAGTGGCACTCTGAATATTGGCATATGAAGTACCAACGGTATCAATTAATTTTTCGTACTCTTTCTTGGTCATGTCTTGCGTATTCTCAAGCGCTTCCAAAACATCTGCTTTTGCTTTGAACATCCAACTCTTTACCGCCTTGCGGTTCTTAGCCGCTTTTTTACTACCATACATAAAGTACGCCCCGACAGCCGCTGCCACCGCTCCCAGTCCTACTGCCACTCCTAGTCCGTTATCTTTATTACCCCCCTTCTTGTTTGTTGCCATACTTAAATTTAAATATTAAAAATTATTAAAATTATTCATCATCTGCGTCTCTTACTCTAGCCCTTCTCTTTCTTGAAGATCGCCTTTTTGGCCGATCCTCTTCCTCATCGTCGTCACTATGGTAAGAATTGCTAAAGCCCATAAAGAGTGCCAGGAGACGAGAAATAAACCCACCATTCATAAACTGCGCTCTAAGATCAGAGATATCACCAGCCAAGATTTCACTTCCAGCTTCAATTTTTTCAATAATACGCCTGATAGATTTGATTATCCTTAGAACATGATAGAGAATAACAGAAATCAATATCATAAAAACAACCGTCGCTACAGTAGCAACAAAGAAAAAAATGTTGGCGTGCAATATTTCATCCATCTTCAGTATATTCTAACAAGTATTCAAAGTAGTTATGTAAAACAGTGGTGGAAAACCCTGCACAGCAATTACCTGGTTAACAGAAAATCTCCAACCACCTCTTTTACCTCACCCGCGGTATTTTGTTCCATTAACTTATTTCTAAGTTCATGCGCTCCAGGAAAGTCTTTAACATAGGCTTTGTAATGTTTTTTCATAATAGAAAAGTTTTTGAAAGGTAGAAGTCCAGCAAATAATTCCGAGTGTTCTACCATCACCCGTAGTTTTTCTTCTATAGGCACATTACTAGCGTCTTTTTCCGGATGAAATAGCCACGGATTACCAAAAACCGCTCGACCGAGCATTACTCCGTCAGCGTCAGAAAGCTCCGCTTTCTGGCGCGCATCTTCGAGCGACAAAGCATCCCCATTACCAACAATCAATGTCTTATGTTCAAGACCCTTTTGTAGTTCATCACGAAGCTCAACCGCTCGCTTTATCCTTTCCCAACGTGCTGGTACTTTACTCATTTCTTTACGAGTCCGGCCATGAAGGATAATAGTTGCAGGTTTTTCTTCCAAGATTACCGGCAACCATTCCTCCAGCTGGTCACGGTTGTAGCCAAGGCGAGTTTTGACTGACACCGGAATTCCGTCTATCTCACCCATCTTTGCCCCACGCTTGGCCGCCCGAATAATCTTCTTTGCTACTTCTGGATTTTTTATCATCGCTGAGCCACAACCCTGCTTTTCGATTGACCGATCTGGACAACCCATATTGATATCCACCCCATCAAACCCCAGCTCACGACATAGCCTAGCCGCTGCCTCCATATGTTCTTCATTGCTAGTAAAAAGCTGCGCTACAATCGGTCGCTCTGTATCAGTATAAATGAGATCGGCCATTAGCTTCTTTTTTCCCTCTGGAGTCGCTCGCGCCAAGCCATCTGCCGACACAAACTCAGTAAAAGTCACGTCAGGACCACCGTCGGTTCCATCTGCCCGCTTATGCGCGCTGTATTTGGCGATCACACGCCGAAAAGGCGCGTCCGTAACATCCGCCATCGGCGCCAATATATAAAAAGGTTTTGGTAACTTTTCCCAGAAGTTCATAGATGTTTGTTTTACCATAATTCAAAAGGATATTCTATAGAAATAATAAAAAATCACACAACCAGCTAAGTCATGTGATTCGTTAATTAAAAGGATGAATTATTCAAGTTCATAAATCTCAGAGGTATCTAAAACCTCTTTTACTCTTTTCATAACCTCTTCCTTTCTTTGTAGATCTATAGTTATTTTTTCGAAAATGGAATCGTATTTCTTAGCATAATGCCTAGTAACGTTTCTTCTAATTTTCAAAAGTTTTTTACATACATTAATTTCTTGTTTAAGCTTTTGTGCGGCATGCATACGCATACTTTTAAAACTATATTCACTATTAAAAGTATAGGTATGTTCATTATTATGACGTTTTAATCTACGATATTCAGCTTCGTTATAATCTTTTACACCATTCAATTTACGGTATTCATAAATAAGTTTTGAAGCCGCTTTTATAAGCTCATCATCAACCAAAACAACTTCTACCCCTCCCATTCCATCTATCACAAGCTCTATGCTGGGCCACTCGTCTTGCATAAACTTAGCATAACCAAAAAACATTAAGGTACTCCTTTTTAAAAATACGCCTGATATAATCACATTATTTATTAAAACTGTCAATGACGTGTCTACCATTTAAGAAAAAACAGCACCTCGCCAAAAAGCACGAGATGCTGTTCACCTTTTAAAACTTATTGTTTTCTTAATAAACAAACTGAAGGCGGACAAAGGTTCCTGAAGGTACCCCTTCCACCAAAGAATGTTCATGGTCCAAAGTTATCGAAAACTTATCAGAAGGATCCGACAGCCTGATACCATTAGTCCACCAAATACTCTGCTTTTGACGATAGATTATTTGAGTATGAAGTTCAACACCCTTAAATACTTTCCAGCCTACGAACAGATGTCCAATTTTTTTCAACAATCCACCCTCTTTTGCCAAATGAACAGCACCATAAGCATCAAACTTATCTGAAAACTTATAAGTACCATCAATCCCTACACGGTAGAAACCTTGCCCAACTTGAAAAGAAGGAGCTAGAGAAGAAGAATTTATTTCATACTGAATCCTTCCCGAAGCTTCCAATCCACCAAAACTACCTGGATCCGAAAAAGCTACTCCGCTTCTAGTAGAAATATCCAGTACAGCGCTTGTAGTATCTGAAAGATTGCCGAGTGTTTGTATTCCCCATGCATGTAAATTGTATGGAGAACCTGGATAATTAACTGTCCTTAATTTAAACGGTGGTGGTGTAGAAAAACCAGCCCCGAGAAACAATCGCCCCAACCTATGTTTCCACGAACCAGTATCGTACTGAAAGTAAGCCTGTCTTAGGAAATTACTTCCCGACTTATCAATATCGATAAGCTCTACTTCACCCCGAAAACCAAATGGAGTTAGGGTGTTTACCGTAGTACCTAGACGTGTAGTCCTTGCAAAAAAACCGTCGCTCAAGCTTGGACCAGTCACAATGTCAGCAAAAGCATAATTATCAAGCTGCACAGATGATTCATCTTGCTTAGGCCTACCTTTTTTTATCAGCCGCCTTCACTAGACTAGACATTGGCAATATAGACACTAATACAGAGATTAGACCACCAACAAACCTGCACATACTTCGCAATTGCTCAGCTCTAAGAATGTTTCTTGGGTATTTCCATACACCAACAAACCATATCAAAGACCACAACATCACCCTCCAAAGCTCCAAAGCAACACTAAGTCCTTTTTGATAAAGACGAAGCATAAAAAAGAGCATTGCAGGCACGATTGTATGAACGTACGCCTGTAGAAACAAAGGTTGGACTGTCGAATAGTCAATTACAGGATACTTCTTTACCCCTCCATCAGTACGAGTCAGATAATCCTTACCAGCACTCATCATTTTATCTACTCCGAATTCAGCCTGGTAGTACTTTTGAAGACTACTAAATTCATACCGGTAGTGAGACAAAACCTCTTGATAATACTGAAGTTTTTCAAAGCTATAGCCTTTTGTTCTTGCCTGCCACGTCATTTTTGCAATAGACTGTTCAGATTTCTCTATTAGAAAAAGAGTTTCGAATTTTGCTTCTGGACGACTTCCAACACCATTATCCAGTAAGCATCTTATCTCACTCAAATTATCCTGCAACTGAACCAAACTAATGTCTGGTACAAGCGCATACATTTCTTCCGTTGCTTTGTCTTTCTGTCTGGAATACTCAGTAAACACAGGTTCCCAGATCTGAAAAAATGTAAATACAAACATTAAGTAGATAAAACAGTAAGTCAAAGTACGATTAATATCCATATCAGTCCTCCTTTTTAGGATATTTAGAATTATTTTCTACATTTACATCTGCCAAAAAAGTACACTTAATATCGAGCAGTGTCAATATAATATGAAAACGCTGGTTTTGATTTGTTTAAAACCAGCGTTTACTTTTTTATCTCTAAATTTACAAAAAACCACACTCTGCCAACTCACTAGAATCATATTCCTTATTTCTTCTATTCCAATGATATTGTGCTTTATGCTCTGTATCCCACTTCCCAGACCGCGTCCTACAACAACCGCACTCAACCCAAAAGTCCGTTCCGTTACCACCAACCTTTGGTTCACTTTTTATCAAAACCACTTCCTGGCTCTTATAAAGTTGTGGAGCGGCACAGTGAGGGCATTTGTTTAGTTTAAGCTTCATTATCTAAGACCTCCATCCAGACCAAGCTGTGTAAAGAATAGTTTATTATCACTGAGTGTCAACTTCTCCCAGTTATTCCTCCTCATCCACTTCTTCCAGCAACTCAGACATTTCTTCGTTCACAGGATCGGTACTACTGGCCACTTCATCCTCCACACCCACCTCTTCATTAACATACAATTTCTCGCCGAAGCGCAGGTCGACATACTTAAAATTACCGGGTTTTAGATGAGTAAATTCCTCAGAGCGGATAAGGGTTTGAAAGTAATCGAAAGTCTCAATCGGATCATCTGTAAGAGAAGCACGAAGTTCACTGTCACCGGACAATGAATAAAATACATCGCGAACCGCATCAATCTCAACCCTGTTTACATACCAATCAATATCTTTTAGTAAGTCAACCATCTTCTTTGTGCTCAAATAATCCAGAGTGGTAGTGATGTTTTCTTGTGCACGAGGCCCTTCGCCCGCTTTGTAGTAGCGAAGAAGACTTTCACCGGCTAGAGCCGGGGCTTTGCCGAAGGCAAAGCCCCGGTCATCTAGAAAGTGACACTCGCCGTCGTCTTCATCACACCACAATGCGTCTGGCTCATATTCACTAAAAGTTATACGGATCTCTGTTCCCGAAACTCTTTCCACCGCCACATCCTTAATACGTTCAATTTCCTGTACCTTTTCTATGATATCTTCTTGAGGATAAAACCAAGAAAATTGCCGTGGCACTAAATGCCAATATTCACCAACCAATTCCTGCGCAGCTATCTTTTTAACTGTTTCCGCACGAATCGTTTGACCGTCGGACACAGTCACATCGCTAATCGTTAAGGAAGAAACACGAGTACCATACCAAACACCGGTAATTATAAGACCAAGTAGAGTAAACAAAAGCACCCCTAACGCAATCTGCTTAATAATAAGCCACTTCTCGGGTGCTAAATAGGTCTTTTTTTTCTTCGCACGACTAAACTTCATCCGCTTATGTTATCACACGAAAAGTGTGTGGCGGTAGCTGAATATTCAGAGTATATAGAATACTAGAAAGGCACCTGTGCTAATTAATTTGTATAGAAAATAACCGAGGAACAACCTTTCCCCGTCGCTCATCGCTCCTCTTTAAGGTAGCACCTCCGTTATTCCCTTATTTTACTTGATTTTAATTAGTCTAGTTACCAATACACTCTTGAATCACCACCCTAATTGCACAGACCATCACTTCCAAAATATCTGATGTGGAGACTTGAAATTATGTCTCTTTCTAGGACGATGATTTATACGACGAACCGCTTCAGAAAGTTCTTGTGGAGTAATGGTGTTGAAATCCAAGTCTTTCGGAAAATATTGTCGAAGTAGCCCGTTAGTATTTTCATTGGTACCACGCTCCCAAGAGTGGTATGGATAAGCAAAGTACACAGTCATACTCGTTTGTTTCTCAAACCGTTCCCAGTCACTGAACTCGGTACCGTTATCAAAGGTAGCGGTCTTTCGTTTGTTTTTGGGTATACGCCTGAATTTTTCCACCGCCAGTTTAGTGAGTAAAGTAGCATTTAATTTTGGCAGAAGATACGCAATTAGATACCCGCTTCTGCGATCAACGAAGGTGACAATACGTACTCGTTTGTCTCTTCCCAGCATAGTATCTCCCTCCCAATCTCCCAAACGGGAGCGACGTTCAATAATGGGCGGTCGTTCATCAATACGACGTTTCTTGGCTCTTTCACGAACTTTTTCACGTATTTTGGTGCCTCGTTTGCGCCGATACTTGCCTTTCTGAGAACGAAGAAATTGTTTAAGGTGTGGAGCTCGTTCGTTAATGTATCGGTAGATAGTGCTCGCAGAGATGTCATCACGTACTCCGACTATCTGTTCCGGTGAGTAGTGTTGTTTTAATAATCGTTTCACTTCTCGTAATAATACTCCTTTGAGTATTCTAGTACCTTCCATAGCAATGATACGTGCCTGTTTTTTCTTTCTGCGAACCTCGCGAGCATCGTATCTATCCCGACCACCATACGCTTTAATATGTCTATTAACCGCACTTGGATCTTTGTTGATAATGTGCGCAATCTCCACTCCTGAGTATCCCGCTTTGAGCATACGTGAAATAACCGGCCAGTCTTCCGGTCCTATTTGTTTGTGTGACATACAAAAGCAGTATGTATGTCATCTTGACCTGTGCAATTAGGGTGCAAAGGATTGTGCAATTAGGGTGAGAATTCAGGACTTTACAGTTGCAATATTTAAAATTTGTGGTATATTGCCGTCAGCTGGTTCTTCAAATCAATTGCGCCCCATCTTTATTATTTTTGACACTTATTAATAACAAGTGTCGTCGGGGTCTTAACATCCACAAATATGTTTAAAGCAATTGGTTTTATTATAATTCTATGGGCTTTGTCTCACTTCTTCACCGAAGCATTTACCTCTCTTAACTCTGCCGCTGCGCAAAGTTTCAAAACCATTGAAACCGCCGCTGCCATCGCAGAGGTAAAGATGATAGAGGAATCATGAGACAAAGCAAAAGCCGGCACTGTATTTTTAGGAGCCGGCTTTTTCGTTTATTACCGTTTGTACTTTTAGGCTTATACTTACTTTAATAAAAAACAAAGTCCCCAATAAAAATATCAAGGACTTTAACTAGTTTTTGAACTAGAATTAGCGTTTATTTAGAGGAACTGGGTTCATATCCCGCCAGTGAACATACTCTGCATAATTAATTATAATCAGATAAAGAACATACCCGATAAATGGTAGCGGTGTGCTAAACCATGAACTAAGTATAAGACTCCCTGTGCATAAAAACACTATTGAATGTGCAAGGGCTATCCGGTTAGAGACCAATATCTTCAATATATTCATGTCTTCCTCCTTTTTGAGAGTTATGAATACTTTTGGTTTATACCACGATTCTTAAAATAAATCCAATAGCGACATGATTATCACTTTGTAATCTGGTAAATACAAGGACCAAAATCCTTGCCATCTTTTCAAAAACACCCTATTTGCTCAAAAAACGCTTTACATAATCTGTAGATGTGTTATAAATAAATCACAGTAAATTTCTACTGGGAGGCATCAAATGATCTTTAAATATGACTACAAGGCTTTAGCAGCACTTTTGTTACTATCAGTAATTATTCTTGTCGCACCAAAAAAAATTGCAGGATTTTTTGGCGAAGCCGAGATTGAGTAATGTACAAGGAGAAAGAAGAATGTTAGACCAATTTAAGGTAGTATTATCTGGAATTGCAATTTACATATTATTTATTCTCATTTGGTTATTCACCTCTCGCAAAGAGCGAGAGCAAATTGAATAAATTATTGTTGAACACAAACTCTCGGTTTACCCTGGGAGTTTTTTAACACAGCCTATCACCCACCCTTACCGTCTCCTTAGATGGAGTCACCAACACATACCCGTCACCAGCCTGATTTTTAAAGCCTAAAGTCAGAACCTCAGAGATAAACGGACCAACTTGTCTAGGTGGAAAGTTTACCACGCACGCTACTAAAAGCCCTTCCAGTTCCGTTTTTTCATAAGTACCCACGAGCTGTACACTCGAATTTTTCACACCTATTTCCTCACCAAAATCAATCTTTAGTTTGTACGCTGGTTTGCGCGCCTCCGGAAAATCCTGCACCTCGACAATCTTCCCTAGTCTGATATCAACCTTTTCAAAATCTTCAATTGTTGCCATACTATCCGATCTTATCCTTACCCATAAATGGTCGTAGCGCTTCCGGTATCACGATTGAACCGTCTTCTTGCTGGAAGTTTTCGATCAAGGAGACCAAGATACGCGGAGTTGGGATGGCAGTACAGTTTAGAGAGTGAGCGTAGCGCATCTTACCCTCAGCGTCACGATAGCGGATATTGAAGCGACGAGTTTGGAAGTCGTGGAAGTAGGAAGCTGAGCTGATCTCTCGATAAGTTTTCTCACCTGGTACCCAAAGCTCAATATCATATTTCTTCACTTGTCCTTGTCCCAAGTCACCACCACAGTTCACTACCGTGCGATACGGAATACCCAAAGATTCAATAAATTCTTCAGTGTTACGATTAATTTCTTCATGCAATCTTACACTCTCCTCGTGTGAAGCTTCACAAAAAACCACCTGTTCCACCTTGTTAAACTCATGTACTCGAATCAGACCCTTTGTGTCTTTACCATGACTACCGGCTTCTCGTCGATAACAAGGAGAGAAAGATAAGAATTTGATTGGGAATTGTGACTGCTCAATAATCTCATCAGCATAAAAGCCCATAGTCGACACTTCGCTCGTCCCGATTAAATAGTCATCGTCTTGAGTCTTATAGACATCCTCGGCATCGTTTGGTAGATGGCCGGTACCGTATAAATTACTTTTACGCACAATCGTCGGACCCAGCAGCGGTTCAAAGCCCTTAGCCTGAAAAAACTGATTGGCATAATTCCAAATCGCCCAAGACAAACGCGCTCCATCACCGCGCAAGAAATAGCCACGAAAACCATGCACCTTCACACCACGCTCAAAATCCGCTAATTGATGCTTAGTCATTAGCTCAACATGGTCTTTAGCCGCAAACGAGAACTTTGTTTGCTCCCCCCAAGTCTTGATTTCTTGATTATCTGCGTCACTATCGCCGTCCGGTACAGACATGTCTGGAATATTTGGGACCTGTAGCATCAGTTTTTGCCATTTTTTCATCACCGGCTTCAAGTCTTCTTCATTAATATGAAGATCAGTCTTTAGCTCCTGCATTTCTCGGATCAATTCATTTCGTTTATTCTCGTCAGCTCCTGACTGAGCAATTTCAGCTGATACACGGTTTTGTTCAGCCCGCTTCCCTTCAATCACCGTCATCAGCTCCCGCCGTTGGTCATCCAGACTGATTAACTTATCAATATCAACATTGATCTTCTTTTTCTTGGCTGCCATTTTCACCAAATCTGCGTTTTCGCGAATAAATTTAATATCTAACATAAATGCAATTATAGCCCTATTTTAATCTTTATGATTATACCTTAACCTGAAAATCTTTAAACTATAAATTTAATTTGTTTTTTCAGCAATAATACTAAAAACGTGCCAAAATTTTGCTTCACCAGAAGCCAATCTACCATTCTCCTTTTTTTCTCTGAATACATGGATATGATACTGATTAAAAAACTCCAACACTTTATCTTTTGTATAGAAAGACATGTCTTTATTTTTGGACCATTCATCACTATCACCAAAAAATTGACCGACAAAAATTCCTCCTAACCTTAGTGACTTAGTTATTTTATCAAACACTTTATGAAAACTATCTGGTGAATTAAAAGGTAATGAATATTGAGCATTTACAATATCGTATTTATCAGTGGAAAAAGAAAAATCCTCAAAAGTAGAAATTATTACATCCGGAATATACTTTTTAACTTCTAATGAACTATCTACACTAGTCACAGTAAAACCGTTTTCTCTTAAAAAAATAGTATCGTTACCTGCACCGCAACCTAAATCAAGTGCATATTTACCATTATTTACATAAGGCATGGCCTCAACAAGCAAGGGACGAGCGCTTTTTGTATTTGTATTTGAATAATAACTTGTCCATTTTGTATTCATAATTTGTATATATTATATATAAATTCACTCTCAACAAAAAAGTCAAGAGTGAAAATATTTTAACTAGGATTTACCCTCACAATTTGGATTCGGGCTACATAAACCATTAACAATCCCATAAACTATTTGGTTTTTCACCGAACATATCAACATATTTTTGTTTAAGTAATTGATTATCAAGTAAACTAAACATCTTGTCATCACTAAATGGGAAATGATGTAAAAAACGACCGCCAGTAATTTCACACATATCCGCATAGTCTTGCGTAAACAAAATATGTTGATGCCACAAAATATCAATCTTTGCAGGTGTAGGGAATGCTTGTTCCGGAAACGTAAAACATATAGCCAAATATCTTTTATACTCAGCTTCAATAGCGTCTATTTCAGAATCTGTACACAACCCTTTACTTACAACGTATTCTTTTATCTTTGATAAATCCCAAGTACGAACACGATCATATATTTGTTCTCCAGTAGTGAATAGCTTTAATATATTGGTACCATTCATAAGAATCTCCAAAAAAGAACGAGTTCAGTTTTTAAGAATATCTCAAAATTAAACGAACTTATTCTTATCTTACTCTACATCTACCATTTAAAATAATCAACATACAGCGTGCTAAACTTTATTTATGGAAAGTGAGATAAAAGAACTAAATCCCAGTGATTTTAAAGACAAAGGACTTGGGCTTCTTCACGAAATTCCCGACCCGCCCAAGCAGCTTTGGTACCAAGGACAAATGCCACCGAGAGAACTAAAGCTTCTAGCGGTAGTTGGCTCGCGAAAATACACCACCTACGGCAAGCAAGTAGTTGAGCACCTTATTTCTGGACTGGCTGGCTACCCGGTCGGGATTGTGTCCGGCCTCGCGCTCGGCATAGATGGACTAGCGCACGAAGCCGCCCTCAAGAATAATCTGTACACCCTAGCCGTACCTGGTAGTGGACTGGATGAAAAAGTTTTATATCCTGCCAGTCATAAGAGTTTGGCAAGGAGGATTGTGGAGGGCGGCGGCGGTCTGATGTCGGAATTACCACCTACAACCGCCTCCGCCCCGTGGACCTTCCCCCAAAGAAACCGTCTTATGGCCGGTCTAGCACACGCTACGATACTAATAGAAGCCAGAGCCAAGTCCGGCACCCTAATCACCGCCCGTATGGCAGTCGACTACAATCGCGAGCTACTAGCTGTCCCTGGTAGTATCTTTTCCAAAAACTCTCATGGTACCCACCAGTTTCTAAAACTCGGCGCCACCATGGTCACCGACGCTAGCGACATCCTCCTTGCCTTAAATATAGAAGAGAAAAAAGCCGAGCAAAAAGCTAGACCAAAACTTTCAGAACTCGAGGAAAAAGTTATCAAACTCCTCCACGAACCCCTCGACCGCGACACCTTGATCAGACAACTAAATATCCCAGTCGCGGAAGCTGGGATATTGCTGATGAATATGGAAATGCAGGGGTATGTAAAGTGTGAAATGTCTTACTATCATTGTACAATTTGAGATTTATTGGTTGTTTACTTTTTAGAACAATTGTGCTAAAACCCAATCGGATTCTTTTGATAAAAAACAACTACAGGGGTATAACCATGCCAGTACCACCCGTTCACTTAATGGGAAATATGAATGGAACCATTTCACTTGAAGGTTTTTTGGTTACTATTTTCATTATTTTATTTTTAGGTTTTCTTTTTTTATGTGCAAATGCCTTAGATTATGGAAAAAGCGGTCAGTATTACAAAGATATACGTAAAGAGGAAGAAGAAAGAATGAGAAAAAGAATAAAATTAATTAAACTAAAATAATATTTATATCTAACGCTTATATTATCCAAATATTCGGAATATAAGCGTTTTTTTAAACAAGGAACTTCAACAATTTATAATGTTAGATATCCCTCAACACCCTATCAGTTGACTTTATTCCTCATTTTTCTTTATCAGACAACTAAATATCCCAACTGCAGAAGCTGGAATATTGCTGATGAATATGGAAATGCAGGGGTATGTAAAGTATGATTCACCACATTATAAATCTAGTATCTGAGTTGTAGAATCGGTAAAAAATAAAAGCCATGTAGCGAACATGGCTTTCTTTGTGAAATCAAATGAAAATAGTATTAAAATTTATGATGCTTTATCAAGAGCTTTCTGAGCACTTTCTCTAGTCGGAAAGTAACCAGAAAAAATTTCTTCATCGTTAATAATTACGATGTACTCCTTCTCCAAATACCATCACTATGTAAATATTTAGAAACATTTCTATTCACTTTAAAACTATACTCCTCACGAGACACATAATAACAATCTTTTCCTTGGTTTTTTAAATCATTATTGCAACCTATTCTTGCTTCTGCCATTTTAATCACCTCTCTTTGTTAATCTGAAGAGAAGGTAACATAACAAATAAATTATGTCGATATTTATTTATTCTAAACACCCCTCAACACCCTAACAGTTGACTTTATTCCTCATTCCTAGTATTTGTTACAGGACTAATATATGAGTAAACAAACTTTAGTAATCGTTGAGTCTCCAGCCAAGGCGAAGACCATCGAAAAATATTTAGGCAAAGATTATAAGGTTATGTCCTCTATTGGACACGTCCGCGACCTACCAAAAAGCAATACTGACGCCGTCGACATCGAGGGCGGTTTTATACCGCGTTACATTATTTCCCCCGGTAAAGGCAAAGTAATCGATGGATTAAAAGCCGCCGCCGAAAAAGCTGATGCCGTACTACTCGCCTCCGACCCCGACCGTGAAGGAGAGGCGATTGCTTGGCACGTGGCTGAACTAATAAAAAAAGAAAACAAAAACCTCAAGCGAGTGGTTTTCAACGAAATTACCGAAGATGCTGTCAAAGAAGCCATCGCTCATCCACGCAAAATTGACCTCCACCTAAAAGAAGCCCAGGAAGCCCGTCGCGTACTCGACCGCCTAGTAGGCTACGACCTATCTGGCCTTATCTGGAAAAAAGTTCGCTACGGTCTATCGGCTGGTCGCGTACAATCCCCGGCTCTTCGTATCGTGATGGAACGCGAGCGAGAAATTCGCGCCTTTATCCCAGAAGACTACTTCACCCTGACCGCTGACATGAAAGCTGGTAAGACTAACATTCCTTTCCTTTGTTCGGTTGAGCCAAAGGAGCAGAAAGAATCAAAAAGAATCAAAAAAGTCGGTGAAGCTAACAAATGGAAAGTTACCGGTCTTAAAGAGACCGAGGTCAAGCGTACGCCGCGTCCACCTTTCACTACTTCTACTTTGCAACAGGTCGCTTCAACCCGCCTAGGTTTTGCGCCATCTCGCACCATGGGCGCGGCGCAAAAACTCTACGAAGCCGGACATATCACCTACATGCGTACCGACAGTACGACCATCAGCGCCGTTGCAGAAAAACAAATCTTAGCTCTACTAAACAAAGAGTATGGTAAAGACTACGTTCAACCACGAAAATACAAAACAAAGAGCAAATCCGCTCAAGAAGCCCACGAAGCTGTACGCCCGACCAACTTTGCTATTCGTAGTGCCGGTAGCACCGCCGATCAAAAAGCTTTGTACGAATTAATCTGGAAACGTACCGTAGCCTCACAAATGTCTGACGCGATCGCCAAACGCACCAAGATCACCGCTAATATCGATAATGCTAAGGAAACCATTCCTGACTTTGCTGTCACCGGTTCTCGCATTATTTTTGATGGTTGGCTTAAGGTCGACACTACCGCTCGTGGCGAAGATACTGAAGTGCCAAAACTAACCACTGGTGACCCACTTGATCTAAAGAAGATCGACATCGAAGCCAAACAAACCCAACCACCAAACCGCTACACCGAAGCTGGTCTGATCAAAGAACTCGAAAAACGCGGTATCGGCCGACCATCTACTTACGCTTCTATTATGAAGACTATTACCGATCGTGGTTATGTCACCAAAGAAGGTCGTACTCTGATTCCGACCGACACCGGCGACGTGGTTTCTTCATTCCTTGAGCAACATTTTGCTGACTACATCAGCGACACCTTTACCAGTGAAATGGAAACTGAGCTCGACGAAATAGCCGAAGGTGACCGCGAGTACGCCAAGACTCTAAAAGATTTTTATAAACCATTCCAAAAGGCCGTAGCCGATAAAGAAGATATCGAAAAACTAACCAACCTCGGCCCAGGACCAAAAGGTTTTCCTTGTCCGGATTGTGGTGCTGATATGATCATCAAGCTTGGTAAAGCCGGAACTTTCTTGTCTTGTAGTCGCTTTCCTGATTGTAACGGAGCGAGACTGATAGATGGTAGCGAAATGAAACCAGACGAACCAATCGGCAACCACCCAGACACTGGCGAACCGATTTTTGTTATGAACGGAAAGTTCGGCCCTTATGTTCAACTTGGTGAAACTCCGGAAAAAGTAAAAGGTAAAAAACAAGCCAAACCAAAACGCGCTTCCCTACCAGCTGGCGTCAAGCCAGAAGACGTCACTCTAAAAGACGCAGTGATGTATCTAACCCTGCCTCGCGAACTAGGCGCGCACCCTACCACTGGTGAGCCTATCGTAGCCAATACCGGCCAGTACGGTCCATACTTGGCTCACGCTGGTGATTTTCGCTCTCTAAAAGGTGATGACAACCCCTACACCGTCACCTACGAACGCGCGCTCGAAATCTACAAAGAGCCAAAAGGTACCCGTAAAGGTGAAACTTTGATTAAAGAGCTAGGTGTAAATCCAGCGACCAGAAAGCTGGTCAATGTCTTCGAATCAAAATCCGGCCGCTATCTCAAAAAAGGCTTCAAACGCATCAGTATCCCTGACGAAATCAAAACCGAAGATTTGACTTTAGAAGTGGCGGTGGAGTTATTGAAACAGGGGTGATAATAAAACAACCCGCAAAACAATTCTGTTCTGCGGGTGCTGATTCAAATCAATCTTAGGACTTAATCAACTTCATTAAACCTAAGGATTTGAAGTAATCTAAAAACTCCCCATTAAAAAGAAACTTCGCATGAAAACTTCTAGCAAGCTTTTTTTTCAGGTCACCATCTTGTATCAGAGAAATTAAAGCAGCTGCATCTAAACCAAGATTATAATTCATAGAATTATCAATCATGATACAAATTAAAGATTGTGTACGGTCCACTTTAATAAAGTGATCTTCTATACCCCATAAAAATAGAATACTTTCTGCTGCAGTACTATACAAATAGCTAGAGCCGGACCGTATACACAACTCAAGTAATTCATAAATTTTATCGAAGTGATTAGCACGAACAAATAGTTCAGCGACCTTAAAACCTATATAATAATCCTTCTTTTCTTTGGAAAGAGTAAAAATATAGGAAAGTTTTGCCAAATCGTATTCTTGCAACACATAACTTGTATCAAAGTCTTCGTCAGGTAAGCCGTCGCCATCAAGTATACATAACCAAATAACAGGTAATACTTTTTCCAGCCAGCGTTCATCATCAGACTCACAGCTAAACTCAGGATCAAACTCATAATCAGGACCAAACTCAGCCTCAGGATCAAACCCAAGCTCAAACTCAGGTCCACCACAAATCCCATCTTCATTTTGATCCATAACAGTGTTAAGTAAAGATTTCGCACAAAAAATTGAATAATATTTTTCAATGCGAGCACGATTTGCTTTATTCCATTTTTGAGGATGACCAACTTTTGTTATCAGTTTTTCTGACTCAATCATATGTTATTCTCCAAAAAGTTTTAGAAAAATCTATAAAAGACCAGTAGATTCATTACTTTTATACCACATAAACGTTGTTTACGCAAGATTTAATAGTAAATAATCACCTGAGATGCACACCTTCTTTTTCTAAGAATTCCCGTGGTGTTAAATAGTTGAGACGTTTGCGCGGTCGGTTGTTTAGTCTTCGAACGGCACGCTGCACGTCGCTGTTAGTTATCGTAGCAAACGATGTGCCTTTCGGGAAATACTGCCGCAAGAGTCCATTGCAGTTCTCATTTGCACCACGTTGATGTGGTGCTCCTGGGTCGGCGAAATACACTTTGGTATTGCAGTCTCGCTCAATCATCTGATGCAAGGCAAACTCGGTTCCATTATCATAAGTGATTGAGTTGCACGGCATATGTCTAAACTGTTTTCTAGCTTGCGCATGTATCGCGTCGGCACCACCTGAAGTCTTTGCGGCAATCAAATAGCCACTGACTTTGTCCACGTACGTCACAATACGTAGCTTCCGTTCACTCCCGAGCACGGTATCACCCTCCCAATGACCGATACTCTGTATCGGTGGTCGCTCATGAATTGAACGTTTATTGGCTTGATACCTGCTTGGTATGCGTTTGGTACCGTACTTTCGCCTGCGTCTGCCACCGCGTCTCAGGTACTGCTTGAGGTGTGGCTGTCTTTCTAAATACCGATAGATTGAACTCACTGATGAAACACCGCAACGCACCACTATTTGGTCTGGCGACCAATCTTGTTTGAGTCCATCGATGATGTGCTGCTCTAGCACCACATTAGTGTCTATGGTGCGATACATTGTCCGAGCGTTTGCTCGTCTCAATCTCGCACAGCGCTGTGCGTGATGGACTCTATAGCTTCCGCTGCTATTCCTTCTCACTTCGCGACTAATAGTGCTTGGGTGTACTTCAAGTACCCTAGCTATAGCACTGTATGAATATTCTTTTCTTAAAAGAGCGGCTATACAAGCACGGTCTGATTGATTAAGATGCTGATGCATATTCCCGTGTTATTGAATTGGTTTCTAACAAAACTATTCAAGCACGGGTTTGTGCGTTTCAGGTGGGGATTCAAGAATTCAACGACCTCACAAACCTCTCCACATCACCCCGCTTCATTTTTACCGCTCTAGACTGTTTCCAAACAATATCAAATTGCGACCGCAAGGTCTTAGCCAACTCAGCGCTTTCGATAATAAAACCAAAACTCTCCTGTCTGGAGGATAAAAAAGCAATCTTCTTGCCATAAATCCAGTAACCCATGGAAAAATCAATGTTACCGGGAGCGATTCTTATCTCGCGGTTAAAATCTTCGCCCGATCCTAGATAAGGATGGGTTTTAAAATTGACCACTTGGTTTTCCGGCCAAATCGCTCGTACTGAAATATTTCGCTTTATTCGCTCTCGATTGTGTAAGTCAAAAAAGCGTGGCGACAGAGTCTCAATCATAGTTTGAATCGGCCACAAGGCTTCAGTCTCGATATTTCGATACAAAAGCATATCCTTGAGCACTCTTTCCAAACTTTCTTTAGTATCAAAAATTTCTAACTTTGGTGACACATAATAATCACTTAATAGTGAGCGGATATCAGGTAAAGCTTTTTTAAATTCACTTTCAGACAATTCTAAATCTTTTTTCTTTTCTTCAAATAGATTAATTATCTTATCAGGATGAATCGGTTTGAAGATCTTTTTATTATCTTTTCTTGATTCTGTTACCAAACCTTTGGTGATCAATCTGTCTAAAACGGTGTAGACCGACGGCCGTGGTAAGCCAGTCTGCTTGGCCAACTCCCCCGCTGTCACCGACCCTGATGAAAGCATACTTATATAAAGCTTATTTTCTTCTGGACTGATACCTAGATTTTGTAATAGATTATTTTCCATGTTGTCGTAACAATACAACACTATTTTATTTTAAACAAGCAAAGAGTAGTATAGTAACGGTTATTTTTTGTTCCATATCTTAAACAAAGAGGTCTAATCATGAACTGTAAAGAAATGATTGTTTTACCCGGCGGTAACTTAGTAATACTAAGAAATCCATCGCAAACTATTCCTGACGGTTTTAGACTTGCCACACACAGTGAATTACTTTCTGCCAACCTAGGCTATCCTTTCCCTTGGGGTAACTTACCCAACGACAATCATGCTTTCAAACTTTGGCAAAATCATAAAGTAGGAATGGGTGGACTTGTTCATCATCAGTGGTTTGTAACTTCTGATGGTAGATTTGGTGGTGCTGATAATGTCCCAAAATCTCTACCCGGCTCACTCCGCTGTTCTATGTATTTAGACGGCGGCGCAGGATCGGGAGAAGAAAACGAAGGGTATGCCTTAGTCAAGGAAACTGACAAAGTAACCCAAAATATGTATCGCGGAGTCCAGCTACACGCTCTAGAGCATGTAGTGGCTGATGGTGGACATATAATCGTCTCCCCTGTCGATGAAGAAGGTGTAGTGTATGTAGGTTTTGTCGGACGTTGCATGAGATGTCCAAACCCGGAAATGATTTCGTTTAGACAACTGCAAAAAGCTGTTCCTGATTATTATTTTGAATTATTTCCAGAATGGGAAAATTGGTCGCTTTGATTTGATTTCAACCAGTTGTATATTGAGCCGCGAATGAAATTCGCGGCTCATATTTACTACAAAACTTGCCATATCTCTCACTCCCCCATACAATTAACCCATGACCGCAAAAGACATAGTAGCTCGCATGCAAAATCCTTCTGAGGAGGATATTAAATTGGTAGAAGATGCTTTTGCCTATGCAGAAAAAGTTCACGCTGAGCAAAAAAGATACTCGGGAGAACCATATATGAACCATTTGGCAGAAGTAGGTATGATTTTGGCTAACATGGACATGGGAGCTCGCACCATTGCCGCCGGACTACTACACGATACAGTAGAAGACACCAATACTACTCCGGAAGATATTAGTAATCTATTTGGCGATGAAATACTTTTTTTGGTAGACGGTGTCACCAAACTTGGTTCAGTCCGCTATTACGGAGCAAACCGCCACAACGAGAGTTTACGAAAACTATTTGTAGCTACCAGCCAAGACATCAGGGTATTAATCATAAAGTTGGCGGACCGACTCCACAATATGCAAACCCTTAAATATGTACCAGCCGAAAAACAAACCAGGATCGCTCGTGAGACACTCGAGATCTATGTTCCAGTTGCTCACCGCCTTGGTATGGGTAAGATTCGCAAGGAGCTAGAGGACTTGGCCTTTGCTTATGTATACCCAGATGAATACACTAAAGTTCAAGAACTCTTAGTATCAAAGACCGGTAAATCAAACGAACTTCTAGAAAAAGAAAGGAAAGTTTTGCAGAAGAAGTTGGCGGACGCTAAGCTTCTAGATTTTAGTACCTCATACCGGGTCAAAGGCTTATACAGTCTTTATCATAAACTAAAGCGTAAAGACTGGGATATAAACGGTGTTTATGATCTTCTAGCTATGCGAGTTATCGTACCGACAGTTGAAGATTGTTATCGAGCACTGGGTATTATTCACGAGTTGTGGCGTCCTTTACCAGGCCGAATGAAGGATTATATTGCTTTTCCAAAACCAAACGGCTATCAATCCATCCACACTACCGTTACCTCCCAAAATGGTTTGATTATGGAAATCCAGATCCGAACTCGCAAAATGCACCACGAAGCAGAGTTTGGCGTGGCTTCACATATAACCTATAAAGAACCAACCTTAACTGGTGAAAAAGCCTCTACTTCGTCAATCTTTATGAGTCTTATACCAAGTCTGTTTAGACCATTTTCTAAGAGCCAGGATGCTATAGACCATTACCAAATCAGAAGCACTCCTCATAGAGACAAAATACCACTATGGATATCACAAATCGGTCAAACTTATGATAAAGAAAAATCAACTACCGCTGACTTTATTGAAGACATTAAGAGGGACTTTTTTTCGAACCGGATTTTTGTCTTTACTCCAAACGGCGACGTAGTTGATTTACCGGTCGGTGCTACCCCGATAGATTTTGCCTATGCCATTCACTCGGAAATTGGTGAACGAACCTTTGCAGCCAAAGTCAACAAAAAACTAATTCCTCTGGATTCTGAACTAAAAAACGGCGATATTGTAGAGATTGAGACTAGAAAATCCGCGAAACCAACTGAAAAATGGCTAATCTCAGCTCGCACCTCGCTAGCTAGACGACGTATTAGAACAGCTTTGGATGAGGAAGAAAAATTAAGACACTAAACTGTGAAGTTTCGAATTGAATATAAATCACTATCGTCAGTATTCTTTACTGGCGGTTTTGTTGGATTACTGGATACGTTCTGATCTGACTGAAAAGACGAAACAGAAGATTCTACCGTCGGTTTGATGTATTCAGATTCGTTATGATTTACCTCTACTCCAACCGCTTCAGAAGCTGACTTAACAGGAGCATAAGCCGGACTCGGTTGCTGTACATCGGTTTGAGTCGGTGATAACACCGGCGATTCTGGTGACTGAGGCATTGGATTGCCGTAATCAGCCCTAGGATAATGATCGCCCGATACCTTAGGTGCAGAAGTTGGTGTGTCAGTGTCAGACACAGAGACAGGCTCTGGCTGCACATCGGTCACATCCGGTTTTTCATCGTCAGATAGATTTGAAGTATTACTACTTTCTTGAGTGTGACTTTGGTCTCTGTGAACATAAACACTATTACGAGTTTCATCGTCATGTATATGTAAACCAATCTCATCGAATTCTTGATGCATTAACTCTTCCTCATCAACCTTAGATGACACGGTTTCATCTTCTTTTATCGTGGTGAGTGGCGTGTGTGTTTCCAACTTTGAAATATCCCCACTCGCCCCAAGTTGCATTTTTATATGATCATCTTTCATGCGTTTCAAAATCATCTCCAAGTCATCAACCGAAAAATAATCGATAGTTAGCTGTCCACCGTACTCAGTTTTTTGAATATGCACCCTGGTTCCCAAGGTCTCCATAAACTCTTTCTCCATCTCAATGAGTTCAGTATCAAATTCACCTGGGGCTTTTTTTCTCACTTTATCAGTGGCAATTTTACGAACAATCTTCTCTAGCTCGCGAACTGACAGTTTCTTGAGTAGAATCTCTCGAAACACCACATCTTGCTCTTCCGGCTTATCATTAAGCATCAAGAGGGTTCTGGCGTGCCCTTCTGTGAGTTCCCCTTTACGAAGAGCGCTCAGCATATAGTCAGGCAAGCCAAGAAGACGAATGGAGTTCGAGACATATTCACGACTACGACCAACCTTCTTGGCCACCTGCGAATGAGAGAGTCCAAAAGTATCAGCGAGCTGCTTGAAGGCAATAGCCCTATCAACAGAATTAAGATCTTCACGCTGCAAGTTTTCGATAATAGCTAGTTCTAGTTTTTCTTGATCGTTGTTTTCACCATCACGAATAATAACCGGCACTTGAGTCAGTCCAGCCAATTTACTCGCTCGCAAACGTCGCTCTCCTGCTACCAACTCATATTCAGTATAAAAAGTTCCGTCTCCACGCTGAACCTCGTTTCTAGTAACTGTAAGTGGTTGCAAAATCCCGTACATTCGGACTGATTCAGCTAACTCCTGCAATTTTTGTTCATCAAACTCGCGCCGTGGTTGATACGGATTTGGAACTATTTTTTCTACTTCTACCCAAAAAATTGAATCTCCCTGAAATGCCATACAATACTAAAAACCGTAATTAATTACCTCCGAACTTGCGTTCGCTATTATTTGACTATTGTACCATACAGTAATAAGTGCCACTGTTTATAACTTTTATTTTTCAGCAAATCTGGTACACTCTGAGATACAGATGGGCGTGTGGCGGAATTGGTATACGCGCACGACTCAAAATCGTGTTCCGCAAGGATTGAGGGTTCGACTCCCTCCACGCCCACTATAAAAAACCGCTCATTATGAGCGGTTTCTTCTAACCTCTTATCCAACCAGCTAAAGTAATGGAGACCATAGTTTGTATCCAAAAAATCAAACTCAATCTAAGTCGCCAATCACCATTGAAGCATAGACCTATAAAAACAGAGATATTAGATACAATCATTAACGGCCAGGTTATATCCTGAAATTCAGCTATATTTTCAGTAGTCCAAGCAGTCCACTGTACTGGTAAAAAAATAACTGGACCAAGTAGAGGTAAACTCATAAACCACTGACCGACACGAGTATTTACAAAGTCTGACAATTTTTCTCTTACTTTTTCTGCAAATAAATCAACTAGATCTGGTATTTTTCTAAGCACTTTATCCTCCAAACAAAACAGTGCCTATTATGTCATGAAGCTTATAAAATTTAATATTGACAATTGGCCTTTTATATGATTTGCTTAAGCAGTAAGTTCAACATTTAGAGGAGATTTCAATAATGCAAAAACTTGGTCTTGGTCTTTTGTTAATTTTAGCACTTTTTTTAATATCCGCTTGTAGCGCAACTGGCAGATATACTACCGACTGCCAACACAACGAGCAGACACTCGAACAACTAAAAAGTGACCTCAAAAAAACGGAAGGATGGATTTCCTACTACGAAGACGTTCTTTCAATGCCAGAAGAAGAGCAGAAAAAAGCTCTCTTCTGGCCACACCATAGTAAGTACTTAAAACAAGAAAAAGAAAGTAGGCGTACTCTACTAGAAAATATTAGTGTCGTCGAAAAACAGCAGCGACACTGTTAAACATAAGACCTGTCACCAATTATTAATTCCCAGCTTAGTCTGGGAATTTTATTATCACCAAAATAAATAGAAAAATATGCTACACTCCCCTGTATGACCAAACCAAAAGTCCTAGCCATTGTTGGACCAACCGCTTCGGGCAAGTCTGATTTAGCAGTGGAACTTGCACTTCGCCTTGGTGGCGAGGTTATTTCTACTGACTCTAGACAAGTGTACCGAGGTCTGGATATTGGCTCTGGTAAAATAACCACCCCAGAGATGAGAGACGTGCCTCACTACCTACTGGATATAGCGAACCTAGCTAAAGAAACATATACCGGCGCCGATTTTTCACGTGACGCGAAAGCGGCTATTGAAAACATTTTGAAGCGAGATAAATTACCTATCGTGACTGGTGGTACTTTTTTTTGGCTGGAGCTTTTACGCGGCCGCAAAGCGGCCGCGCCGGTACCGCCAAACCCTATTTTAAGGGCTGAGTTGGAAAAGCTTTCTAACGAAGAACTTTTTACAAAATTACTGGAAAAGGATGAGGTTAGAGCCAAGACTATAGACGAACACAATCGTCGACGACTAATTCGCTCTTTGGAGATAATTGAGTCTCTGGGTAAAGTTCCTAGTGCGGACAAAGGCGTATCCACCCCTTATGACTGGGTAATCCTAGGAATTGATATCGACAAAGCAGATCTGGAAAAAAGAATAAAAACCAGACTGGAAAACCGGCTGAAGAAAGGCATGGTGGACGAAGTAGAAAACTTACTCGAGCAAGGTATCTCTTCAGACAAACTAATAAGTTTTGGCCTAGAATATAGATATATTACAGAGTACTTACAAAATAAGATTACTTACACAGAAATGCAGGAGCTAATCATAATCAAATCAAGACAATTCGCCAAACGTCAATATACCTGGCTAAAAGCTGATTCAGACATAATTTGGAAAAAATTCCCAGTTGATGTTGATAAACTTGAAGAGGAAGTTAAAACTCTTCTAGACAACTAGAAAGAAATATCCAAGGGTTACCCTTTTCCGTCGCAAGCTCCTCCTCAAGGGTAACCCTTGGTTATTTCTTGACCAATCACCGGCTTTCGCCTACTATTACTGTCACTTGTTGTTTAATACAGCAAGATAAATGAGTGTTGCACTCAGCTTAGATGTCTTACAGACACATAAGAGAGATTTGTGAGTATAGTGCTATATTAAATTAAACAGATTAAGTATTTCACTCAACAAATTTTATCCCGGACACATAATAGAGGTATGCAAGTAGAGTGATAATGAGGTATGACAAACCAAGTTTTTCACTCAACTTAGAATGTCTCCCAGACATTTTAAGGGCCTATAGTTTAGTGGTAGAATGCTGGTCTCCAAAACCAGCGGCCGAGGTTCGAGTCCTCGTGGGCCCGCGAGCAACAAAAGTAACCCGAATAGGGTTACTTTTGTTTTGCGAGCGAGGATCCACGAGGACCCGAAAGGCGAAGTCGGGGCCCTTTGGGCCGACAAGCCAGGGTCGAACGAATGAGCTATTTGTGAGTTATATAGACGAAACAAATAGCCATGAGAGTGACCGAGTCCTCGTGGGCCCGCGCGAGTAAAGAAAAAGTACAATGCAACAGCATTGTACTTTTTCTTTAGAAAGTGACCTGCGTCACTTTCGTGCTCGAGCGGGAGGCGGAAGCATGTTTTTATTTCCCTTTCCAGAAATAAAAACAGCTGAGCCGGGGTCGCGAGTACTTATTATTTTATGAGTGTAACGAAATAAAATAATTAGTAACTCGTGACCGCCGAGTACTCTTCATCACTTTTATGCTGGAGCGTGAGCCGGAAGCATGTCGCACCGAGCGAAGCAGATACGACAGCTGGTAAAACAGCGTTTAGACACTGCTTTACGAATCAAAGATACTTAGTAAATTGCGAATATTTGGAGCAAGCTTAGTGACCTGTGACCGCAACGTTAAACAAATTACGTGAACCACTACAAACTAATATGTGTATGGCTATTCTCGTAATTTAACGTACCACCACACACCTTTTGTCGCTCTCTGATCAAACCAAAGAGAGTTGACTCAGAAACTCCTCTGGCGTTAAAGTCGACTGCTCGTGCTCCCTGTCCACTACCACGACCATAGTGCATAGAATTATTGCTGTGACTACAAGGGCCACAAACCGGATTACCGTTGGTTAAGCTACAACGTTCATGTGTTCTATCAACAGTGAAAATTTGGTTTGTATCCAACACCTTCTCAATATTCTGATCAGCCCTGTAACAATTAATCATTTTCCTAAGCCCTGGGGCTTCTACACCAACCGGTGAACCTTTGTACTTAGCCATCAAAGCTGCATCGTCTGTACATTCGGCAGTAATATTTGGATCCGGCGGCGTACCTCCAGCGTAGCCCAATTCTCCGTGTTCGATTGGAACAGTCTGCTGCTGACACTGCACATCAGTCCATGGGCCGTAGCCACTTATTTCACCGTCGGTAAGCAAGCCTTTCATAATGGTATCAATCAAGAGCCAAGCCGCCATAACGATTATGATACCGATAACCGCGTTCTGGAATTTCTTTTTGGCTTCATCTAGAGCTGTTTGATTGCCTCCAGCCGTAATTAAGCCGAACCCAGCCACCAGCATTATAACCGCAAAGATAAGGAAGATTATCCCAAACAACCAAAGGATTATTAGATTAATCATGTCAACCAGATTACATAAACTACAATCAACGCCGTCGCAAGGGACAAAGGCCGCCTGCACAGGTTCTACAGAACTAATCCACCCAACCAAAATCAAGGCAATTAAACTTGAGCTGATTATGTTTTTTTTAGACATAGATAATTTATTAATTACTTTAGGTTTACGGCGTTGTTAATATTTGTCACATAATTTCTGGTCTCTTTATAACCTTCATTTACCTTACAGTCTGTGTTATTAGTACCATAACAACCCGGACTGTCCCAGACACATTCCCACCGATTTAGACCAGGACAGTCTCTGCTTGGCTGGTTAGCCATATACCCTCCATTATAAGCCGCCAAAGCAGAGTCATAATTACCACCATACAACCCAAGTAACCGATTAAAATTAGCCGCACTCAGATTTAGGTTATAAGCATTATCATTTATTAATTTATTTTTTATTTGCTCATCGCTCATACCACGCAATGACGGGTCCAGCTGACGTGCAGTATCAACCGTTACCTGTCCACAACCATAAGCCACCGTCCCCACCTTATTCGTGCAGTTAGATGATTCCTGAGCAATTATAGCTTGGAAATAGGAAAGTTTTTTAGGATCGGTTAAGTCATTATTGTTAGCTGCTTGTGTGATCATAGAAGCTACCGGTCCGGTAATTGGAATATTTTTGATCTCATTACTGGTCATAATATGATCATTATAACCAGAAGCAGATAACCTAGCCTCTTGTGCCACCGGCTGTTCTATACACTGAATTTTGTTCCAAAAACCATAAGTTGCGTTATCCACCATTAGCTTCATAGCAAAATCAACAATCATAGCCGCCGCCAAGAATATGATATACCCAACGATAGCGGTAGAGATAAATCTTTTGGCGCGGGTTTTTGAGTCAACCTCACCAGTTGAAGTTACTAAATGTAGACCCATTACCACGATTACTAGAATAAGAATTGAAGTCAGGGCAGCTGTGAGCCAGATTGTCACATTATTTACGAGCTGCGAGACGTGACAAAATTGACAAGGCTCCTCACCAACACCGCCACAAGGCACCAGTCCAGCCGCGCTAGATATACTTGGTAACGAAATCAACACTACAACCAAAAGAATTCTCCACATGTTATTTTATATGGTACCATTAGCCAGCCCTTTTAAAAACGCACAGGTTGTGGTAATTTATAGCCTACGTGTCTCTAAGAATACTTACGGTACACAAATACATATGCGTCGGTGGCAGACCAGATGAAAAGTGAACAGTTTCACTTTTCATCTGGTCTGCGAGCGAATGCGAGCAGATTGGTCGATGTGAGTCATTGCGAAGCTTTGACGAGCAAGACCAAAGGAGGAAATAAGGTCGAACGCATAGTAGAAACTAAGCGTTCTTACAAAATTATAAATATGCGTCGGTGGCAGAGTGGTCAATTGCATCAGACTGTAAATCTGACGGGCTTCGCCCTACGGGGGTTCAAATCCCTCCCGGCGCACAAAATGACCAGCCAAAAAGTAGTTACTTTTTGGCTGTTGTCGTTTGTAGCGCCGGGAGGGATTTGAACCGAGTCGCTGCGAAGCCAATTTTGAGGTACGAAAAATTGTAGCGACGAGTGGAGGTCAATGGAGTGTGATATTTTGGAGCTTGCGAGCAAAATATCCACGAGAGTGACCAAATCCTTGTTTGAAGTGTTTTCTAATGTATGCGTCGAAGTGATGTGACTTTGTCACGAACGAGGCGATAAAATAATGTTTGGACATTATTTTATCGCGGCACTGTGTATTTTGTGAATACTTGGAACAAAATACATTGGTGACTGTCAGGATCAATCCTTCCCCCATGCGCATTCCAATACATTAAATTGGTGGATTGTGGATTATTTGTTTATTTATAGCTATTATAGAATAACTATAAATAAGAACATTGGTTTAGCATTGCTTTCATGTCACACGAACATAAAATTTTGGTTAAATATCTTTCTATTGCATTATTGCTAGTAGTAATTGCATATCTTAGTGGAACGCAAGTAATAAATTCAGCAGTCAGTATATTTGATCTGTATTTAATTTTATCTTTGCTTATCACAGGTATTAGAAGAGATTTACAAAACAAACGATACTATTATTTTTTATCTGTATATTTATTACTACTCGTAGTTCTAATAAAGCTTGGCGTAATTAGTTTATTAGGTGACTATACAGCAGGATTACTAATTGCACCACATTTGTGGTTTTTAGCTAAACATAGACAAACTGTATCTCCCCAGATTGCACGCAGCTTGTATTTTGTTATATCTCCTATAATGATACTCCTTCTTCTTAAACTATTATCGTCTATTGGAATATTCAGTATATATGCTATTTCTCCCCTAAATATAATAGTCAGACTTATATAATAGTGTTTTAGGTTACACATAGGTAACTTTATTTAAGCAGGTTATTATAGATAACTAAACTATAATAAATTGCATGAACCAGAAATAGATATGCTACTAAAAACTTGTTTTATACAAGATGCTTGGGATAAATAGACTGTAAAGCAAACTGAAAACCTCCCAACACGCCCTTGACAGGTTTTTTTACGCATACCCAACACCCCATATACCATACCATATATCTCTATGATAAACTTTTTATATGAATACAAATCAAACCAAAGAAGAGTCAACCTCTACACCAGAAGAGGTTGTTGGGGTAGAAAATAACCCAGATCAAGATGAGCCGATTCCGGCTCCACCACCACCCACACCACCCGCTGCACCTTTGGCCCCAGAGAAAAAAAGAGCTGTTATTGTAATGATGATTGCAGCGGTACTTTTTATTGTCATTATCGCTTCTGCATCTGTTTATATTTTACTTAAGCGGGACTCACCAGAACCTGCCACACCTATACAACCAACTACCTCCTACAGTGAAAACAAACCAGAACCAAGCCCGACACCAAATCAAGCCACAACACCAGAACCTACACCGACGATTACTGAGACCGACGATTCTCTTGATACCACGACACCCATACAACCTACCAATCCTCCTGCTGCTACTCCTCAAGAAATCGGAAGTAATCAACCGCCACCAGTAACCATAGACCCGTCATACAACCCGCCGCCAATGAAGGTAAACTTGTACCCTGATTACCAAGAATCAAACACTCCAAACAAGCAATCCTTAATTTATCCTTTGGGTGGTGAAATATTTTGTTATGGTGATGTTGTAGAAGTTAAGTGGCATCCTGAATACCTTGAAGGCAGCACTGTAGACATTCTCCTTAACACCCCAAGCACCGTTTTGAGACTAGATACTGTACGTACCACCGAAGGTGTATATTATTGGTATATAAGTAAGGACCACGTAACCTCCACCGAACAAAAAGGTTCAGCCCCAATAGAACCAGGAGACCAATATAGCATCAACCTTCAGTCAAATAGCACGAGGCGCGGTGTAGACATGAGTGACTTATTTACCATCGCCTCTGTTTGTACCAAGTCATAGTCACCCATAATAAAAGGCGTTTCCCTACGGGAAACGCCTTTTATTATGGGTGGTCACACCATTATCTACACAGATACCGTCTCTTTCTGTTTACTCGAGCCAGCTTTTTTACGTGAATTACTTCTGGCCCGCTGACCACTTCTTTTTACCTCAAAATTAAGCTCGCCCTTTTTCATGGTTACCTTAACAGATCCACGCTGCAACATACCTTCACCCACCATCATATTAGCTACTGGAGTTAGTATCTTGCTTTGAATCAGACGTTTTAGCGGTCTAGCACCAAACTTAGGATCATACCCCTCTTTGGCCAGATATTCGAGCACATCATCCGTCATGGTAAGGATAATTTCCTTCTTTTCTAAGCGGCATTGTACATCCTCAATCTGAATCGAAACAATACTACGCAAGGTCTCGGGTGATAATAGATCAAAGACGATAATTTCATCCAAGCGGTTGAGAAATTCTGGTCGGAAATAAGCCTTAAGACTGTCCATGACCTTGTCTTTGGCTTGCACATATTGTGCCTCTTCTCCCTTATCGGTCGCAAAACCAAAGGTAGACATCCTATCAATATGTTCAGCCCCAATGTTAGAAGTCATGATAATCACTGTATTACGGAAGTTTACTCTACGCCCCTTAGCGTCAGTCAAATGACCACTATCCAGTACTTGCAGCAGAATATTAAATACTTCTTTATGAGCCTTTTCCACCTCATCAAGCAGAATTACTGAATAAGGACGATGTCGCACCCGTTCAGTAATTGAGCCCCCTTCTTCATGTCCCACGTAACCAGGTGGTGAACCAATAATCTTAGAGACCGCGTGCTTCTCCATAAACTCCGACATGTCGATCCGCAGCAAAGCGTCAGGATCATTAAACATAAACTCAGCCAAAGCTCGTGATAATTCTGTCTTACCTACTCCGGTTGGACCAAGAAATAGGAATGAGCCAATTGGTCGATTCGGGTCAGCAATGCCCGCCCGAGAGCGTTTAATCGCATCAGCTACCAGCTTAACCGCATGATCTTGCCCGACGACCTTAGTACGCAACACTTCTTCCATACGTGACAATTTCTTAGCTTCAGCTTCTAGCATGCGTGATACCGGTATGCCGGTCCAACGTGATACCACTCCGGCAATATCTTCTTCTGTTACCTCTTCTTTTAGTAAACGACGACTACGCTGCAACTTCTTGAGACGCTTCATCTTGTCATCCAGCGACTTTTGCACCTTCGGTATAGAGTCGTAGCGAATCTCAGCCGCTCTAGTCAAATCAGCCATTGCCTCCGCGGTCTCGGCTTCTATTCGGAGCTCTTCGAGTTCCTTCTTTAACTTACTGATTTCGCCCAGGGCTGATTTTTCATTGTTCCACTTAGTTTCCATGGCTGAAGTCTTCTCTTTCAGTTCACCAATTTCCTTTTCTATCTCCTTGATGCGATCTTTTATCTTCTTCTTGTTTTCAGATATCTCTACCTCCTTACGCAGCGCCTCACGCTCGATTTCCAATCGACGCACCTGACGATCAGCTACCACTAACTCATCCGGCTTATTTTCCAGAGAGATTCTCAGTGCCGAAGCCGCCTCGTCAATCAAATCCACCGCCTTATCTGGTAGAAAACGATCAGTAATATAACGTGAAGATAAATCAACCGCTGACACAATAGCGTCATCGGTGATACGCACACCATGGAATAACTCGTACTTCTCAGACAAACCACGTAAAATTGCTACCGCATCCTCCGGTGTCGGTTCATTTACAAAGACCGGCTGAAAACGACGTGTCAAAGCTGGATCCTTTTCAATATGCTTTTGGTACTCCTTGAGAGTAGTGGCACCAATGACCCTAATCTCTCCACGAGCCAGAGCCGGCTTCAACATATTGGAAGCATCCATTGATCCATCAGCCTGACCAGCTCCGACAATCGTATGCAATTCATCAATAAAAAGAATAATGGATCCGCTGGAAGCCTCCACTTCCTTCATAACTGCCTTTAGCCGCTCCTCAAACTCTCCGCGGAATTTTGTTCCAGCCACCAAAAGACCCAGATCCAGCGAAAGAATCTCTTTATCCTTAACTGATTCTGGCACATAACCAAGCACTATCTGCTGGGCCAGACCTTCAGCTATCGCAGTCTTTCCCACTCCAGCTTCTCCGATCAGAACCGGATTATTCTTGGTGCGACGAGAGAGTATCTGGATTACCCGCTGCACCTCGACATCGCGACCGATTACTGGATCGAGTTTGTTTTCTTGAGCCAACTTAGTTAGATTTCTGGAGTATTTGGTTAAAGCTCGATACTTCTTAGGTGTTTGCGCGTCAGTAACATTATGTTCACGAATCTCTTTCACTGTGCGTAACACTTTCTCTTTATCAATTCCCGCTCTCCGGAGTAGCTCAACTGCCGGTCCAGGGTACTCCAATATTGCAATAAACAAATGCTCAACTCCAATGTATGAATCTCCCATTTGCTCAGAGATACGAACAGTGTACTCAAGCGCTTTAGCCAGCTCTGGTGTTAGATAAAGCTGATAAGAAGGAGAAATAGTAGATTGCATTTCCTCCACTTCTATAGCCTCCAAAAGCATATCTGTAAAAGCAATTACATCAATATCCAGACGATCTAAAATTGAAATAACCATGCTTTCATCCTGCATCGACAAAGCAGTCAGTAAATGAATCGGACTAACATGATTTTGCCCACGTTCAATCGCCAACTCGTGCGCTTTTCGAATTGCCTCCTTGGCCTTTGATGTAAAATTTTGAAAATTAGGCATAACTATAATTTAATTATACGATACACTGCTTAGAAATCAGAAAAACCGTGTGTCTAACCATACCGCCACCACATTCTGTGTTTCGTATCTCTATATTGCAACAAAAATACGTCTGGGTCAAACCCGCACCTTTCACCGATGCTAATTAGTAATGATTTTCACATCCACTGGTAGTTTTTCAACTATAATTTCTAAATCTTGCTTGGAGTAATTTGTACCACTTAAATTCAAAGTTTTTAGGTTACTTAAGTTTCCTAATTCGTATGGTAAGCCGGTAATAGGATTATTTGAAAGATCAAGCAACTCAAGATTAGTTAGCTGACCAATTTCTGCTGGTACCCCGGTAAAGTTATTGTCACTCAAATCTAAAACTTGCAAATTTTGTAAATGCCTAACCTCAGCTGGTAGAGCTCCACTTAGATTATTATGCGAGAGGTTGAGGGTAGTGAGTTCGGTTTTAGAAAAAATATCTATCGACACCTTAGCTAGACCTTGGTTACTCAAGTCAAGAGTTCTGTTACCGGCTTTAGCAGATGACTGCTCCGATATATAATCTGGAACCACTTGCTTCACCATATCATCAACTGTCTGTTCAGTATTTACTCTTTCTTCTAAAACATTCTTACTAGCAGTGCTACCACTATCATCAAAGATATAAACCACGCCAAAAACAACCAAAACAGCTGCTAATAACAAACTAATTAAGCCCATATATTTTAATTATACATTAAAATAACGAAGGTGCGACCTTAAAGAGGAGCCCGAGCGACAACAGAAAGGTCGTTCCTCGGTTACTTTATTTACTAAAAATTGTAATAATTAAAAGCACACCGCTTTGATATTACCAAACTGCGACACCGAAGATTCCAAAATTTGCCAGCCGGAACTTTGCAACAACTCTATAAATTCTTTTTCTGTATATAAACAAACCGGCGCTTGCACACTAAAAATTTCCGCCTCTTCATCAGGTAATTTGGCAAAGCGTTCGGAAACAGACTTTTTTCTATCTGGATACTTTTCACCAATCGCAGTGCCTAAGCCGGTCACAGAAATATACAAACGATCACTAACCATTCCTCTCAATTCCTTTAAAAACTTTTCTGCCTCTTGATACGACAAATAATGAATCGTTCGCTGCAGACAACAATCATCAAACTTCTCGCCTTTTAGTATTTCCTTTAAATTTCTAATGTCGCCTTGAATAAACTTTAACTGATCTAAGAACAAATTGTTTTCCTCCCTTAACTTAAGAAATTCATCACTGTAATCATCTATATCAACCGCCGTTACAGAAGCACCTGCGAGACAAAGCCGTACCGACTGTCCACCGGCTCCAGACCCAAGATCAAGCACTTTTGAATCATCTTTTTTAAGCACATGACCAATCATTTTCCGATCCAAGTCATCCGCCCGCCTAAGTGCCACATCTACTCCGTAACCAGACTTTTCGGGTATTTTGGTATCATCCATAGCAAAATCAAGTCTCCTCTTCGTCCCTAAAAAACCTGACTACAAAATAAATAGCTGTTAATACAAATAATATCCACCACAACCACTCAGTACCAACTAAGTAATCATAAAAATACACACCAATCAAAATCCCTAGTGAAATAAGACAGATCTTGATCAAACTCACCTCCCACCATAAAAACCTCCATGTTCGAAATATTTTCATAATAACAATATTACTTTTTATAAGTTTTCTATTATTATTTCGCCTCTTTTTTCCCTTCTTTTGTCCCCTTATTTTTTACCACCTCTTTAAGACGCGGCGCGACTCTGTGTGGCGTTTGCTGAATATCAGTATGTTTGGTTGAGCGCGGGTCTCCCTGAATTAGATGTTTGTTCATATCTAAAAAATATTAAATCTAATAAGACATTTTGTCACTCCTAACTTATTCTAGTTATCCTTAGTCTTCTCCGCCACACTGGCCTGTAGCCATTCTTTCGTTCCCTCAAAGGCTCTTAGTACCTCAATTGGTGTAGCAAATACCACCGTATTAGACTGATCTGACGATAGGTCATTTAGAGTTTGAAGAGTTCTTAGATGCAAAGCGCCTGGAGCACTAGAAAGTATCCTAGCGGCTTTTTGGATATTCTCCGCCGCTACCACCTCTCCTTCTGCCTTGATAATCACTGATCGTCGTTCCCTTTCTGCTTCGGCTTGCTTGGCAATAGTTCGCTCCATATCTTCTGGTAAGAAAAAGTCTTTTAGTTCAACGTTATCTACCTTAATTCCCCATTGATTAGTTTCTTCATCAACAATATTTTGAATTTGAGTCGATAATTTTTCCCGCTGTGATAAAACCTCATCAAGCTCCGCACCACCAACCACATTTCGCATCGTAGTCTGTGCCAACTGTGACACCGCATAACGAAAATCCTCTACTTCCAGTATCGCCATAGCCGCATCAGACACCCGATAGTAAATCACCGCATTGATACTGGCCGATACATTATCTTTAGTAATCACCTTTTGGTCCGGCACATCAACCGCCTTTACTCGCAGGTCTACTTTGTACATTTTTTGAAATACCGGCACGATAATACTCCAACCCGGCTTACGCAAGCTTGTATAACGCCCCATGGTAAGTACTACCCCTCGCTCATACTGCTTCACCTCCCGTAAGAAAGAAATCAAAACAATAGCTACAAGAAATATAATCCAAAATAAGTTCATATTTAAAAAGTTAGAATCTGGTAACCTATTTTTATTATACGCTGGTGAGGAGATAATGAAAGAGCCATCTACAAAATTAGTAGACAGCCCCCACAATCAATCTATCCCTCTCACTTTTAGGATAAGGTCTAGTCTATCATTTTCAATGAGAACAAGTTCACCATTTATGGTATAAAAATCGAATTCTTTTGGTCCAGATGAATCTGTAATCAATATAAACCTACGACCATTAAATAATTTTTTATTATAATCTATCAAGTCAAAATAAATTCTATCATTCTCTTCGTCAACATACGTAAGATTAACTACGTATGTATCACTAGCCCTGTACATATCTTGCTCATTTACATAAGGTGTATTAGCACCACTAAAAAACATATACAAAACAAACAAAAAAGGGAGCGCTAGAACGTAACGTAAATAATTTTTTAAAATACTCATTTATCCACCTCCTGTAATTCTAATGAATATTACACATCTATGCTTGTTTAAATATAGCTAAAATAAAACATAAATCAACCCCTCATCCGGTCGCAAAACTTTACTAAAGCATCTACTACGTACTCCAAATCTTCCATAGTCGTATCTTCACCTAATGAAAAGCGGATGGTGGAGCGGGAGCGGGCGGCGTCAGCGGTCAGTTCTTTTACCACCGCACTCTCGCCGCCGCCCGCTCCCGCGCATGCGCTTTTGGTGCTAGCAGCTATCCCCTGCGCATCCATATACACTACCGCGTACTCGGTATCAAATCCCGGGAGTGAAATATTTATATTATTAGCTAACCTACTCTCACCTACAGCACCATTCAAGACCACACCTACCACTTTCTCTTCTAAGAGTTTTATCGTTTCATCGCGAAGTCCTGCTACTTTTTCCACTCTTTCCTTATAATCAGCTTGAGCCAGCTCTAGAGCCTTTGCCATACCTACTATCCCCGCTACATTCTCGGTACCAGGTCGCAAACCGCCTTCTTGACCACCGCCAAATATAATCGGCCGAAGTGCTATCACTTTTCGCATAGCCAAGAGTCCTACCCCTTTCGGACCATGGCATTTCCCCGCATCAAGCGCCATCATATCGACTCCAAGTTGTTTAAAAGCACACGGTAGCCAGAGCGGCGCTTGCGCAGCGTCTAGATGCACAACTATTTCATGACCAACCCCCTCCTCATACTTACGAATCGCTCGCACTAGTCTATGTACTGGCTGTACTGTACCCACCTCACTGTTGGCGTAAGCAAAAGTGACTAACACGGTTTTGTTAGACAAAGCCTCCTGTAGAGCCAGCAGAGTAATAATTCCCTCTTCATTCACTTTTACATACCGCACCGCCACCCCCAGACTCTCAAGCTCTTTCATCACTTCGCTAATTGAAGGATGTTCTATTCTGGTAGTCACCACCTCCATCTCTTCATATGGTACATTTTTGTCTAGATGTAAATGTTTGATGTAACCTAAAATAGCCAAGTTGTTACTTTCGGTACCGTTACCGGTAAAAACTATTCCTTCGGGTTTGATCTCAAGCGTGCGCGCCACCGAGACTCTGGCTTCGTCTACTGCTCGCGAGGCGCGCACGCCCTCCGCATGAATAGAACTAGCATTACCAAAATCCTCCGTCAAAAACGACATCATTGATTCCAACACCTCCTTCCTTACACGAGTAGCAGCGGCATTATCCAAATAAATCCTCTTTTTAGTGGTTTCTGACTTATTCATGACAAAATCATGACATAAGGTGAAAAATATGTAAATCTCTGCTATACTCCCTGTACTTTTAGTTATTAGCTACGCCTCTAAAGGCGTTTTTACTATACATTTATTATTATGAAAAATACCAAAGCCAACACATCAAATGTAATCAAGCGCCCGCCGGTCGTAGTGGTAATGGGTCATATCGACCACGGCAAGTCCACCCTGCTTGATTATATTCGAAAGAGTAACACTGTAGACAAAGAAGCTGGTGGAATTACCCAGCACCTTTCAGCCTATGTAGTGACTCACAAAACCAAAGAAGGTAACGAAGAAGCCATGACCTTTCTTGATACTCCCGGTCATGAAGCCTTCCAAAAAATGCGTTTGCGTGGTGCTGACGTAGCTGATGTAGCGATTTTGGTCGTATCCGCTGAAGACGGAGTAAAGCCACAGACCCTAGAGGCCCTAGAATCAATCAAACAAGCTGATATTCCTTTTGTAGTAGCGATAAACAAGATCGATAAACCAGGTGCAGATGTTACTCGTACCCAAACCAGTTTGATCGAAAACGAAATCTACATAGAAGGCATGGGTGGCGATATTCCTTGGGTCGGTATTTCTGCTAAGACTGGCGAAGGAGTTGATGATTTACTTGATCTAGTTATCCTAGCGACTGACCTGATCGAAATCACCGGTGACACCAACTCTCCTGCTACCGGTCAAGTGATTGAAGGTAACGTTGATCCAAAACGTGGTAACACAGCTACTCTCATCATCAAAGACGGGGTTTTAAAAAGCGGGTCTTTTGTAGTGGCAGGAGACGCTTTTGCGCCAGTTAGGATAATGGAGGACCACCTAGGCAAATCTATCAAAGAAGCTGGTTTATCTACACCAGTTGGGATCGTTGGTTTCAATAAAGTCCCACCGGTTGGCACCACTTTTTTCACTGTTAAAAACAAAAAGGAAGCCGAGGCGGCTGTTACCAAAGAAACAAGCAAAGAAACAACAGCGCCACACAAATCATCTCTACCAACCATTCCGATTCTTATCAAAGCCGGAAACATCGGGGCTATTGACGCTATCGAACATGAACTTAGCAAATTTACCTCAGAACGCATCAGTGTCCGAATAATAGATACTGGCGTAGGTGATATTAGCGCCAATGACGTACAAAACGTAAGTGCCACCAAAGATGCTATTATTGTCGGTTTTGGCGTAAAAGTAGAGCGACAAGCGGCCGATCTGGCTGAGCGTCTAGGAGTAGAGATTGATACTTTTGACATTATTTATGAACTCTCAGACTGGTTAAACACCGCCCTTAAAAACCGTACTCCAAAGATGGAGGAACAAGTCTTCACTGGAAAAGTAAAAGTACTAAAACACTTCAGTACTCAGAAAAACACCCATGTGCTTGGTGGTCGAGTAGAAGAAGGACATATAAAGCTGGGACAAAAAGTCCGCATTGTCCGCCGTGACATAGAAGTAGGTAAAGGAACTATCAAAAACCTACAGCAACAAAAATCCGACGTACAGAAGATCGACGAAGGAGAATTTGGTATGCAACTTGAGACCAAAGCTGACATCGCACCCGGCGACTATCTAGAACCATACGATCTTGTCATTACCTAATCTTAACTATTACCACCATGTCCGATCGACACCAAAGAGTAGAATCATTAGTCAGAGAGCTGGCCGCTAGTTATATCCAGCACGAAGCTAATACCGACCCCTTAATAACCGTCACCAGAGTAAGCTCTTCGCCTGACTATCGTCGTATGACCATCTTCTTCACCACTATACCAGACGGTCGCGAAGAAGACGCGCTGATATTCCTAAAACGCACCGGTAGTGACCTAAGAAGCTATATCAAAAAGAAAAGTAACCTTAAAATCATCCCTTTTCTAGAGTTTAGTGTTGATTATGGCGAACGCCACCGCCAAGATATTGATGAGATTGCTCGGAAGATTGAGGAAGATGAATCATAAACCAAATATTATACTTTTCTTACCTTCACAATAATGCTAAAGTAGTGGATACATTTTTAGTCCTGGTGGCGAAGTGGTAACGCTGCGGTCTGCAAAACCGCCATGCGCGGGTTCGATTCCCGCCCAGGACTCACGAATTTGCATCACCTCCGAGGAGGCGCAAATTCGTGAGTCCTGGGCGGGAATCGAAAGACGAGCGATGTGAGGAGCGCCTTCCATGCGCGACGAAGCAGCGAGTCCGGGTCGGGCGAATGAGATATTTATGAGTCGAAGACGAAATAAATATCCATGAGTGTGACCGATTCCCGTTATTAACTTTCAAAGATTCAAAAGTTAATACAAATGGAATTGGTAGGTAAAAGTGTCTGGGAGACACTTTTACAGGGAATTGTTTAAGTTCCGAGTAATCAATCTATCTCACTTAGATAGAGTTTGAAAACAAAATAAAAACATGCCGAGGTGGTGGAATCGGTAGACACGAGGGACTTAAAATCCCTTGCCTTTCAAACGGCGTGCGGGTTCAATTCCCGCCCTCGGCACAAGTAAAAATACTGCTAGATACTTCTAGTGGTATTTTTATTTTGCCCTAGGGAATTGAAGAGGTTAGTCAGATATTTTACGAATACTTGGAGTAAAATATCGACAACCTGTACTGAACATGTAATGTTCAATTCCCGCCCTCGGCACAAAATTAAAGGATAACAACTTCTTGTTGTTATCCTTTAATTTATGTAGTTAAGATGACAGGAATTGAAAGACGAGCGATCTGAGGAGCGCCTTCCATGCGCGACGAAGCAGCGAGTCCGGGTCGGGCGAATGAGATATTTATGAGTCGAAGACGAAATAAATATCCATGAGAGTGACCAAGTCCCGCCCTCGGCACAAATGAAAATATACTAGATACTTCTAGTATATTTTCATTTCATCCTTGTTTAAATCATAAATTTATTGTAAACTTCTCGGCACACAGGCGCCTTTAGCTCAGTTGGTAGAGCAGCTCCCTCTTAAGGAGACGGTCCAAGGTTCGAGCCCTTGAAGGCGCACATAATAAAGTATGAAAATCATATATACTATTTCAATCATATTTGGTTTGCTACTGACTTTCTTTGGTATATTTAATGAGGACACCTTGTCTGTTGTTTTTGGAGGAGCTGTATTTACTGCTTTTGGAGTTAGTATGCTTTTTTACAGCAATTACTAGTGCGAACAAAACCCAATATATTTATTACCATAAACATACAGTGTGTCGATATTTTTTCTATAATATTGATATAATAAAACTATATTTATGTATAAACCTGATTACAAAAAAGCGGAGCAGGTTGCGGCTAACCTATTAGAAAACTTCAATATTGAAGAACCGATAGTACCTGTAGAAGAAATAGCACAGAGAGAAGGTGTGACTATTAAATATTTTAAACCTAACCACGATGATAACCTAAATAAAGTGTCAGGCTTTTATGATCCAAATACAAAAACTATATATGTAAACTTTGACGATTCTCCATCAAGAAGAATGTTTACTATAGCTCACGAATTAGGACATATGGAACTTAAACATAAACCATCTGAATTTGATGTACTTTATCGTTTTGCAACCCCAATAGATAAAGACCCTCTTGAACAAGAAGCAAATTGTTTTGCAGCAAATTTGCTTGTTCCTGAAAAAATGTTAACACACACAATGGAAAAATATGACTTGAACGAAAGTGACTACCAAATACTTGCAAAAATGTTTGGAGTATCAAATGAAGTAATGAAATATAGACTACGATGGATAAAAACAAGCGTAACGAGCTCTTAGACGCTTTCAAAGAACGTCCTGACGTCTTGGTTGATTTTATAGCCACCGACACTAGAAAACAAAGAGACGAACAAGAAAATATAAAACACCTTGCAGAGATACAACGCGAAAGAGAACAAGACATAAACTCAATGAGAAAAAAGTGGTCATTTTGGTTACTTGTTGCCATATTATTTGTAATATTATTTGATTCCATACTTATTCTTCTTTTAGGATTTGAGTTTAAAGGCTTTGGTTTTTCTGATGAGAGACTAGTTTTTGCTTTTGTATTGGAACATCTTGTTAAAATTGGAGGGTTAGCCTACATCGTAATAAACTTTCTTTTTGATAAAGAAAATGGAAAAACGATCTTACAGTAATCTCCTACAAATAAACCCAAAAAAACCATAAGATTTAGACAAATCTTAATTTCATGATATACTCTCCCCTACATCCCAAATGCGCGGGTGGCGAAATTGGTAGACGCGTTAGTCTTAGGAACTAATAGAGCAATCTGTGGAGGTTCAAGTCCTCTCCCGCGCACTAGTATAATAGGAACCAGCTTATTGCTGGTTTTTATTATACTTGTTGCAAGGATACTGAGGACTTGAAAAGCGTAATTTTAATTCGAATACTTGGAGAATTAAAATAGCTGGGGTCGAGGAGCTTAGTACTTTTTGGAGCCGATTAAGGCGAACAAAAATACTTAGCGAGGTGACCAAGTCCTCTCCCGCGCACGGTGTTCGTTTTTTATAAAGCACAGGGACAATAAGCAATCTGTGGGGGCTTAAACAATTCTTAATAATTGTTTAAGAAGGTTAGTCAGATATTTTCTGAATACTTGCAAGAAAATATCGACAACCTGTACAGATTCTATAAGAATCAAGTCCTATCCCGCGCACTAGTACAAAAATCAGCTCGACGATTAGTCGGGCGGTTTTTGTATTATTATCAAGATGTCTATTTAATCACTTTATGTTATCTTAGTAATAATTTTATGGAAGCAAATTTATTTCACGACATTTCCCGACTCCCACAAGAAAGAGGAATGCTGTTTCTACCTATATCTTTAAGTAGAATTAGTAATGCTCAAAGTGCAGAGAATTGTTTTAAGTACCTACAACACTTGGACTCAAAAATAGTAAAGACTTCAGGAGTTGGTGTAACGGTATTGTACGGTGATTATTTATATCTACTTACAGCCAAAGAGAGTCCTAAAGATTTACGTTCACGCTATTTAGCACTGATGACACAGCATAGAAACGGCCTTTTAAATATTTTAAAAAAGGATACAGCTTGGGTTTCAGATTTTTTCACTTTCAAAACATACGGACAAGCAATGATAGACTTTTCTGATATTTTTTTGGGTTACTGGCAAAAAGTCCTTGAAACATACGAGAACGACAGATTTTTGCAAAAATGTATTGCTTTTGATTCCGGTAAGGATTTTACCCAAGAACAAGCACACTTTATTTTGGAAGAATCGCTTTTTTTATACCTAATTAAAAAAAGAATTGTTTCTTTTGAAAACAAAATAATAAACAACCATGAACAATGGGTTCTGGAAGCATATCCAGGTAAACCACTAGCAACAGAAACTTATCTTATGCAAAAAAATATTTTTAATCTTGACGATGAGAAAAATAGATACCAAAACCATTTTTACGATGCAGACGAAAATAAACTCTATAACCTAAAAGAAATTGATATAGAAAAATTTTTTAACATAAAAAAATGAAAATATGTATAAGACAGAAGACAATATATACGCAAAAGATACTGGAATATACGGAATGAGTCTTTATGCAAAACGTGATTTCAAGAAAGGAGATTTGATATTTATACCATATGGACCCGTAGTAAAATACGCAACACTATACACAATACTAGTTGATTACAATAAAAATGCTAATGAATTTCTTTTTATAGATCCACAAATACCCGAAGGTAATCTCTCTCAATTTATATGTCACTCCTGCGAACCAAATATGGGAATCAAAGACAGAACTCTTTTTGTAGCCATGCGAGATATAGCTAAGGACGAGGAAGTGACTATTGATTATGCTATGATTGTACCGACTTTTATACACCCAACTCAAGGTGAGGTATCTTGGAAAGACAGAAAATGTTTATGTGGAAGAAAGAGCTGTCGAGGAAAAGTTCTAAGCTATAGTGAATTACCTGAAGAGGAAAAAGAAAGATATAAAGGGTATGTAAATGAATCAATACTTGATTTAGATAAGTGATTCAAGTTTATTCCATCGTTCGCACAACGAAGAAACCACCTTTTTCATCTCCTCCTCACTGAACCTCTCCCTCTTTTCTGAATCAATATTTTCCTCAACCGACTTTTTAAATGCCGGATACCAATCCCCTGGACTCTCAAAATCTCCCTCTACTCTCGGTATTATATGAAGATGTAAATGTGACACAGTCTGCCCCGCTGATACACCATCTTGAATCGTCCAATCAAAACCAGTTGCTTTAAACTCTCTTACAACAAACTTAGTAACTTTGCGAGAAAAAGAAAAGAAGGAAGCGAGTTCATCTTCTGACAAATCGTTAAGTGATGCAACTAGTTTTTCAGGGACAATAAGCACATGTCCTAGCACTATAGGCGCTATATTATACATTGCCAAATAACCATTAGACTCAGCAAACACGCTATTAGTCACATCAAAACCACCAAACCTATATCCTTTACTCATTTTACTTATCAAACTCCCCTACCAATTTCACAAACACCGCATCAGTCCAACCAAAACCTTCTTGAGTAGGATACCGACCACTCTTACCTACACCCACCGTCACTACATTATACTTCTCCCAAAAAGTACCGGTTTTATCAAAAACCTTGCGATTTGTTTCAAGCCATTTATCGGTCAGTCTTTTAGCCTCATCCTTAAAACCATAGTTTAAAAGACCTTTAATCACAATCCATTGTTGGTTAGCCCAGCCGTTGGGATAATCCCACTGCTTATAATCCCCAGCCAAGTTTTCTCTTTGCGTACTGGCTAACCCCCCTTCACATTCAAATACTTTAATATTTTCCAACATCTTCTTCGCCTGAGCTTTACTAGCCAAACCTGTCCACAAAGGATAAAAGCCAGAGATAGCCCAAAAATCACTTTGCCTCTTGTTTACATAATCATAATCAAAGAAAAAGCCCTTTTCATTATTCCACATTAGCTTATCTACAGTCTCTTTTCTATTTTTCGCTTTCTCTTTGTACTTAACCGCTTTATCCTTATCTTTTAGTATTTTGTACATTTGCGATAAATCATTTTCATATTTGTAGAGAAGACTATTTAAATCTACCGGCAAAAAGTCTAAACACCGTTTTTCAAAACGTGAAGTCATATCCCAACCGGACTCGTGCTCCGCAGTATCATCAGTATGTAAGTGATCACAATAACGAGACAAGCCTTTATGCACCTTGTGCACTCTTTTTCCATCAACCCAATATTTCAATTCTTTTTCCGCCACTTTAGCTACATATTCTAACCAAGCTTTGTCTTTGGTCTTCTCGTACACTGCCATAATCATAGAGCTCAAAAAAGGTGGTTGCGAGGTACCAAGGTTGTAGTAGCGATTACGTGACGGCACAATTCCAAAACGATTGCATAAATATACTAAGTTATTAGTCATACCCTTTGCCATTTCCACTTGGTCGGTTTCTAAAAGACCAAGAATTATAAAATAACTATCCCAATAGAACTGATCATTTTCATAAATTCCAGAAGCGGCCGAGGGAGCAATAAAAGGATTTGGTAAACCAAGGTGTATACCCTTATCCTCCGGTAAATAAAAAGTTAAGTCTTTTTGGTTTTCCTCAATATAGTCAAGATATTTTTTATATTTGGTCTTCATTGTTTTCATTATACAAGATAAGCAAGAGATGGAAATCAGTCTTTAAGGAGATCTAATATATCTTGGTGCGTTACTTTATTTGAAAACACCGCTCCTTTAAATGACTTTTTATAGTCCAACTTGTCACCAGAAAAAGAAGTTACCTTCCCACCAGCCTCCTCAGTAATCAAGTGTGCCGCTGCAACATCGTGAGTATTTATGTATTCACTAAGATAACCAACTAACCTCCCTGTAGCAACCAGGCAACCCTTATAAACAGCTCCATTTAGAGGAACAGTCTTTAAATTTCTAGATAATATATTATCCAAGTAGGAAAACTTGCTCTTCCTGATTTTACTCAAACTGTCAGCTATGGCAATAACCCCGTCTTCAAGCTTTCTATCCGAAACATATATCTTCGTATCATTGCAGTAAGCACCGCTATGTATAGTGGCATAATACAACCTATCCAAAAAAGGATCATACGCCACACCCACCACAGGCACACCGTCTTCTACTAAAGCCAGCGAAAACATACAGGTAGGGACTCCAGTAATAAAAGCCCATGTTCCGTCTATTGGGTCACAAATCCATCTGCGCCCCTCACCGTACTCAGCGGTACTCTCTTCCTCACCAACCACTCCATCCTCTGGAAATTTCTCAGACAAACTTTTAATTACCATTGAATTTATCTCTTTATCCGCAATAGTCACCGGAGATCCGTCCTCTTTTTTCTCTAGCTGTTGATCTCCATCAAAATACTTTCGCATTATCTCACCAGCCTCATATGCAATCCCTTTTGCCACTTCTAATTCTTTAGCCCACTTTTCTGTATCTGTACTTAAATTATTCATTCGCTCATTATAACGCATTATAAAAATACACCACCCCCCGAGGAAAGACCTCGGGGGTGGTGTATGAATAAAAATTTTAAACTGAGCGTAGGCGGGCTTTTTTGAATTGCTTACCGCGGAAGTATTGGTTGTAGTAGCGAGCAAAGGTTTTTTTGAAACCAGCTGGTAGTTTGTCGGTAACCTGACACCAACGAGAGCAATAACCGTCGTACTTTTCCATACAATCATCACAGCCCAAGTAGAGTACGTGACAAATCTGATTCTGGCAGTGATAGTGAGTATCACTTTTATTCTTTTGACAGAGATGACAATGTGAAATAACTTCGTCACCTATCCGCTCTCCGAGACGCTCGTCAAACACAAAGTTTTTACCTCGGAATTTATTTTCCAAACCTTCCTCTTCTACCTGGTGCTTGTAGTCAATAACTCCTCCCTTTAGATGCTTTACATTCTTGAAACCTTTGTGTTTTAGCCAGGCACTTGCCTTCTCACAGCGAATCCCTCCAGTACAGTACAGAGCCACTTTTTTATCCTTATGCTCAGCCAGGAGCTCTGGCGTAACCGCCAATTCTTCACGGAAAGTATCAACGTCTGGTGTAATTGCGCGGTCAAAGTGACCAATCTCACTTTCATAAGCATTGCGCATATCAATAATTACCGCATCTGGATCTTCTATGTATTCATTCATCTCTTTGGCGGTCAAATATTCTCCAGTGTTGGTTACATCAAAAGTTCCATCATCGAGACCATCTGCCACAATTTTTGGTCGTACTTTAATAGTGAGTTTATAGAAAGAAGAACTCTTTCCCTCTTCTACAGCTATCTTATATGGCACTCCAGTCAGCTCGGGTTGATCTTGTACCCATTTATCAAACTTGTACCAATTTTCGGTCGGTACATTCATCTGCGCATTGATACCCTCGTAAGCCACATAAACACGCCCCAAACAATCCAATTCTGACCATTTTTCGAGCAATCGTTCACGAAAGGCTTCAGGGTCAGCAATTTTTACATAGCGGTAAAAAGAGACGGTGGTACGCGGTCGCTTATCAGCCAACACCGCCTGACGCTTTTCTTCTCTCGAGCGTAAATCACGTTTGATAGATGTCTTTTTCATAGTTTCAATTTAAGTAGCAAAATGGTACCAGAGAGACCAACCAAGCGCAACTTAGCAACTGACACACATGACTAATTTATCTCTATAGAAAATAACCGAGGAACGACCTTTTCCCGTCGCTCATCGCTCCTCTTTAAGGTCGCCACTCCGTTATTGTCTTTACTTTTCTTGATTTTAGTTAGCACAGTTGACCTAATAAAGTCAGCCAAGGCCAAAAAAAACCATAGGGAGATTAGGTTAAGAGAAAATGAATATACGGTGCAAAACCTACGGTTTTGCACCCCCTTACACCTCCCACACCTCACACCAAACCACCTCCGCACGCAAATCCTTGATTTTTCATGTATTTTGTGGTATTGTATAAGTCGCAAAATTTTGTGTGATTAAACTGATTTTTTATCAGAATATTCACGTTTTCAGATCTTTAAAAAGGAGTTTGTCATGGAATGGATAATTGAATTCCTGATTATTTGGTATATAAAACTACCTATTTATGTAATCGGTGGCATCACTGTATTAGCAATGATTTTTGCTCCATACCTAAAAGCTGAACCTTATACTAAAGGGGAAGATGGTAGAATAATACCCAACGAGAAAAAGGGCTGGTATATAGGTTTTACACCCGGACTAGCCGTAATCTTAGTCAAAGATGATAGGCCTGTGATGTTTATAATGAACTACCAAGGCCACACATTGGGTGTTCCAAAGGAGGATGTTAGCGATCTACCTGACACACTTAAGGCAGGTAAAGAGTATAACGTAATTCCAGAGGATAATTATGGTATCACTTCCATATTTCCACTTCCTAAATGGGATATATACATGATCCCCTTTTTCACAGTGAGATATCTATGGTGGCTTAGTAAGGTTATAGTATTTAAAACAAACAGCATGATTTTCGCAGGACCCCCTCCATGGAGGGCTCCCAGGATCTATAAACTAGACTATTTGAAGTTAGAAAAAGGTGAAATAGTTCAATCTAGTGGCTACAGTAATCATTTAAGAGTTATGCCATTTGATGTCTTTGTGATAGTTCCTATTGTAGAGACGCGGGATAATGTTAAAATGAAAGTAACTATACACATCATAGCAAAAGTTACAAACCCATGGTTAGCAGCCTTTGCAGTATCACCAGGCGAAAGTTGGTATACAAGAATCTCTAGTTTAACACAAGGTATTGCTAGAAATTTTTACATGAGCAAAACATACCAAGAAACACTAATGTCAGAACATAAAACTGAACTTAGCGATGCGTTAATAGCCTTAGGTGACCAAGAAAAGCTCAAAGAAAGTCTAGCAAGAGGTGCCGAAAGCTTAAACTTCAAAAGTGAAAGTGGAGTTCCAATACTTAGGGAAATAGGCATGTATTTAGAATATGCAGCCATATATGACCAAGATATACTAGACCCAAAACTTGCTGAAGCTTTATCTGCCGTAGCTAAAGCAGAAGCAGATGCTAAAAGCCGTACAACTCAAGCTGAAGCTGAAGCTGAAGCAACAAAAAGGATTACAGAAGCCATAAAAACGGAAGAAGGTAAGATGGTATACCAAAGAGAGTCTACAATTCGTACAGTACAAGCTGCTCCAGAAGGTGCTATCGTTAGTATCAATACATCTGGTAAAGATAATAAAGATGAAGAAGCAGATACTATACGAAAAGCAATTTTGCTGGAAACAAAAAATAGAAATAAAAGTGGATAGATTCAATCTGCTATTTGACCGCTTTGACATTTAGTGTCAAAGCGGTTCTTTTATTTGACATTTATATATTTTTATGTATAATTTTAATAAATTGTTGTTTAATAATATTTTAATCAATTGGAGGTAAGAAATGGGCTATTGGCCAGAGATAGCAGCTGTTATTGTTCTCACAATAATAGTCATATATATTATCTACACACAACCCAATAACACAAGTGCCGTAAGTAACTCAACTAAGAACGTTGGGGTTTGGACAAAAAATAAACCCTATCTTCTACCAGAGTTTTTGGCACTTTTATTAATCGTAGTGTGGATTTTTTATGACGACATAAATATTTCTTCTTTATTATCTTTTTTTGGTGACTTTACCACTTCACAACCAGGTGCATACCTAAGCACATACTTAGGTGAATGGACAGGTACTGTACTATGGATACTGAAAATTGTCGTTGCTCTGTGGGTTATTTCCATCATCTACGGATGGTGGAAAAACAAAGGTTCTCTTTCGGTGAGTTGGGCTTTGTTCTGGGTTATCGTACTTGTACTATGTGGAATTATACTTAGTATAGCTTACTCCATTTATTACAAAGACAGCGGTGATAACAAAGAAACCGTCTCAATTGATACTGAGCCAGTTGTTTTTAAGTTTATCAACGGAAAAGATGGCGACACAGAAACTTACGCAGTACCTATCAACAAAATAGTGGAAGTTCGTGTACCAACTCCAGGACCAGAGCACATGAAAAGACGACCTAATGAGGTCTTGGCTTTTTGGGCATGCGATAAGGTATTGGAGCCTAAAAAATTGCCCTTTGAAGTTATGTTTGAACAAATAAACACGCCTCGAAGCCCAGTTATACAATGGCGCATCGCTCCAGACTCGTTTAGGAAATTAACCGACAACGGAACGATGTGGGTAAGACTACAGGTAACCCTGCGTTTGGGAAGCCTACACAAAAATCCATGTTCTTAGCAAACGGACCACCAACCAGATCAAGCATCAGGAAGGTGGTCCTTTTTTATACAAATACATTACTCAGTCTTAACCTTAAACACCTCTTCACAACCAGGTTGGAAGTTATCAGCGCAGTCGAGCTGCCTATTCATGCCAAAGGTATTAGAAGCTATCGACAGAAGTGTGTAGGCAGAAATCATAACAACCAACCCTATAATGCCATACATGATATGCTTCTTCCCTTCTGATCTGGCAGTTTCGTTGTTGCTATTAAATACATAAACAGCCAAGCCATAAATAAAAACCAAAAAGGCAATAGCTGACAAAAGAGCAATTAAAGGAAAAAGTATTATGTCATTGAGTTTATTGACGAAATCTCCTGTCTCTTCGGCTACTTTTTGTTGAGGTGACATAGACTAAATTATTGTACTACAAATCCCTCTGGTTTTAGACAGTTACACACAACAAAAGGCCCTAAGGGCCCTTTTGTTGTGTGTAATGCAAACACTAAACCAACTCTTACAACTCTAGAACAGTTGGTACAGACAGAATGTCGTTGTCCTGCAAACCTGTACTTTGTGTAAGCAAGTTAACAACACCCCAGAAGATGATGATAAGAACAAAGCCTAGAGTGGCCCAAATCATAAGACTCTTACCCTTTTCCTTAGATTCATCATTAGCACCACCAGCAATAAAGTATTGGAACATTCCCCAGACAAAGACTAAGAACCCAATACCAATGATGAATGGGATAAGAACAGCGTTCGTGAAAGTTAGAATGTTAGCCAATAGAAGCTCAAACGGACCGCCTGTACCATCTGTTGCTAAACCACCCTGCGCTGACGCAAAAGCTAATGGCAATGCAAACATAGCTGCAGAACTCGCGAATAATTTAAAACGTTGCATATATATAATTATTAATATTATCTAAAACTAATAAGACCTGGAAAAATTATAACCTTTTTTACTAATATTACTAGGTCAATTTCGTAAACTGTGTATAAAACTATAAGCACTAAATTAGATGCCAAAAAGAGATTGTCTTAACATCGCCACAATACCCCAAGTAGTCAATATCAAGACGAACACAATTACTGCTATAACGGCTAAAGTTTTACCTTCCTCTCGCTTCTTCTCATCACCAGCGTTAATTACCCAAGCATCAATTATCTTCCAAACTAAAAAAAGAAAAATAATTGCTAATATAGTGGGAATTAATATGTTTATTAGGCCTATAAATATATTTACTAATTCACTAAAAGTGGACGGAGGGGTTGTTGGCATAGGCTATGAAAATAAATTAACTATTGGAATGACAGGACTAGGTTTTTAATTATACCCGCAATCACTACCGCACCGATTATCAAAACCCCACCGATTATGGCGTAAGTGAGGGCTCTGGTCGCTTTTTGAGTCTGCTCTGCATTACCCTTAGCCGTTACATATAGAAAGCCAGCGTAGATGATAAAGAATATAACTATCGGGGTGGCAATAGTTATAACTATTTGTAATATCAGTTGTAATAACTCTTCAATAGAATCTACATTTAGAGGATTTTCTAAGGTAACTTGTGTAGCACCGACACCAGGCGCAGCCGCCTGAACATAAGTAACCTCCAGGAAGGAAGAAACAAATAACAATGCAGTAAATTTTATTCTATTTAGACTGATTATTGTTGACATAATACAAAATTAATAAATCTGCCGCAGACGAATATTAGTATCCCCCACCACACTGTTTATATCACGGCGATTTGCACTAATATCCTCCAAAGCTTTTGTAAACACATCATCTAAACGATCAAGATCGGGGTTAAGCCAAGCTTTGGTGTTAAATGCAGAACTATAAATAACCCGACCATAGACATCGTTACTACCTTGTTGCAGTAAACTACGGTGTACAGGCGCCAAGTTATTAGTGTCAGCTATGCGTTTGGCAAAAGCAGGCTGACTTAAAGTTTGTATTACTGAGTAAGCTCCAGCCTTGTTTGGCGCTGCCTTTAGTATAAAGAAGCCGTAATATTTACCATAAGTTCGCTTGTTACTTGCGTCTTGCGCCTGGGGAACTTCAGCTATATCGAAACTTAGGTTAGGGTTCTTTGCCTCCAGATCACGAGCTTCACTGCCGTAACCAAAATACAGAGCTAGATCCTCGCTTAAAAACATATCGCGATCAAGTGGTAAGGAGCGGTTCCAACTATACAGGGTATTATTTATATTGCTAAAATTACTATAAAAAGTAAGGGTGTTGGTAAACGCTCCGGTTGAACCATCTAAACGAATATTTAAATCTAATGTATACAAATTACCTTTCGGTATGGCAAACTTGCTACCAGCCTGAGCCAAAAGCATAGATATGACTGGAAAAGCATTTTTGACGTTATTAAAATCACCCATAGCGACGGTCGCTCGGTCAATGTTGCGATTGAAATCTCTCTCAGTTATAACTGGAGCTATATTATTTACCAAATCCTCCCATGTAGTAGGTGGGGTAAGAAACCCATTACTGGAAAATATATCTCGATTCCAATACATAACCAGTGGATCAACCGCAATCGGAAAACCGTATATACCATTATCTAGTGCAAAGACTGAGGCTCCATCAACATATAGGTTCCTAAAATCACGCTCAGGAAAAGTTTCATAAGATATAGGGAATAAGCGGTTTCTATGCTCAACCAATTTTTCGCTAGACATAAGCACCATATCGGGTGACTGTTGGTCAGCTAAGGCGTTCAACAACTCATTATCAAAATCCTCTTCACGTACATAACGATATGTAACGTTCCGATAAACATCATTCTGTCCAGCCAGGTCAAGTAATATCCTCTCAAATGTGTCTGCCGGTAAAGTACCCCAGACCGTTACTCCGGTGGTTAAGGCTGGATCCGTTGGTTCGTCACCAATATCATACGTTCGCAACAAAACTATTGAACCCAATAACAAAACTGCAAACACTATAATCAAACCTAATTCAAAAGGACGTAATTTCATAATTTTCTAAAAGTGACACCATAGTGATGGTCTCCGGCTGGAAATTCTGATTCCAACAAAAAACCATTGGCTTCTAAGAGAGCGACCGTATCATCTTTGGTAATCACATCATTTGGCTGTGGACCCAACCCGCCAAACGATTCCGACCAATCAATAATATGTAAAAGTCCGCCACGCTTTATGACTCGACTTATTTCGGCTATTGCTGCTTCTTTTTGCTCAAATTGAAATAACGTATTTACTAGAATACCAGCGTCCAGAGCATCGTCCGGTAACTTAATTCCCCCCTCTTCTTCCAGATCACACCACAAAGGATGGACATTGGGTAGATTGTTTATTCTGATGTATTCGCCTAATTTTTCAACTAATTGTTTTTGAATATCAATAGCATAGACCTTTCCGTCATCAACACTGTTGGACAAAATCTTAAGATAAAAACCACTACCGGCCCCAAAGTCAGCCACATTATCACCGGGCTTAATATTGAAATGAGTAGCCACTACCTCTGGCACTACAAAACGTCCTAGTGTAACAAAATTCATACTTGTGATTATTGTAATACATATAGAGACATAGGGAAATAGCTGGTTGTTGAGTAAAAAGGGCGGCACCTACGGTGCCGCCCTTTTTACTCAACAGTGCTCTATCTAAACAAACACCACACTAGCAATCGCGTCACCCTCGCGCATCTTCATTACCCGTACCCCTTGTGTCTGGCGTCCTAGAGTTGGCACGTCTTTGAGAGGCAATTTTATAACCTGTCCTTTTCGGCTCATAATCACCAATTCACCTTCCACTCTTTCTTCTTTACGCAAAACAATTCCAGCCACGATAAGGCCTGTCTTGTCGGTCACCTTAGCTGTCTTGATACCGGACCCGCCACGCTTTTGAACTTTATATTCTTTAGTAGGTGTAGTCTTACCGTAACCATGCTCAGTCACCATTAAAATCTCTGAATCCTTCTCCCCTTTCTTTATCACATCAGCTGACACGATAATATCACCTTTGCCGAGCTTCATTGCTGTTACACCAGCAGCGGTTCGCCCCATCTGACGAACATCAGATTCTTTAAAGCGAATTGATTGCCCCTTAAGTGTAACCAACGATAATTCATCACCCTTACCAACAAATTTTGTTGCAATCAATGAATCATCGTCCTTGAGAGTAATCGCAATCAAGCCACTTCGTCTCACATCTTTAAAGGCACCGGCGTCACTTTTCTTTACCACGCCGTTTTTCGTCGCCATAATTAGATTCCATTCACCAGCCCACTCGTCTTTACGTACCGGCAAAACAGAAGTGATGCGTTCATCAGCTGCCATGGATAGAAAGTTCATTATTGACTTACCTTTAGTAGCCCTGCGACCTTCAGGAATTTCGTACATTTTGCTCTGATAGACCTTACCTTTATCAGTAAAGAACAACAAATCACTATGAGTTGAAGTGGTGAGTAGTGTCGTAACAACATCCTCTTCTTTGGTATTTAAATCTACCACCCCAACCCCGCCACGCTTTTGCGTACGATATTCATCAGGATTAGTGCGTTTTACATACCCACCCGCAGTCAAAACCAATACACTCTCATCATCCGGAACCAGATCTTCCTGTGATAATTGTTTTACCCCGCCTTTAATAATCTTGGTTCGCCTATCATCCCCGTATTTGTCCGAAATTTCCATCAATTCGTCTTTGACTATCTTCATCATCCTAGCCTTACTTTTTAGGATTGCCTCAAGCTCCTTAATTAGTTTCTGAATAGCTTTTAGTTCATCCTCAATCTTCTTACGCTCCAGTCCAGCCAACTTTTGGAGTCGCATATCCAAAATAGCCTGTGCCTGAATAGCGGAAAACTTAAACTCTTTCATCAAAGCTGCGTGGGCAGTCGGCACATCTTTAGCCGCCCGTATCAATTTAATGATCTTATCAATATGATCCAAAGCCTTCTTTAAACCAAGCAAAATATGCTCACGATCCCGAGCCTTACCAAGATCATAGGCGGTACGACGGCGAATTACTTCAGCTCGATGCTTAACATATTCTTGAAGAATTGCTTTTAATGATAGGGTCTGTGGAATACCATCAACCAAGGCCACCATATTGTAGTGGAAAGTGTCTTCAAGCTGAGTGTGTTTGTAGAGTTTGTTTAGAACAGTTTGCGGCTGTGCTCCCGTCTTTAAATCAATCACTATTCTAATGTCAGAAGTCGACTCATCGCGCATATCGCGAATACCATCAATCTTCTTATCACGCACCAAATCAGCAATTTTAACCTGCAAATCAGCCTTATTTACACGATACGGGATAGAAGTAATCACGATTGAAAAGGCACCACGCTTATCTTCGACAATCTCCGCCTCTCCCCGCACCGTCACACCCCCTTTACCATTGGCATAAGCGTGCGCAATATCCTTTTGATTAAAGGCTACCGCTCCAACCGGGAAATCAGGACCCTTAATATGCTTCAAAAGATCATCAGTTGAAGCTTCAGGATCATCAATCAGATGAGCTACCGCACTTGCCACTTCACGGAGATTGTGCGGCGGAATATTAGTCGCCATACCCACCGCAATACCAAGCGATCCCATCAAAAGCAGGTTTGGTACCGCAGCCGGCAAAACTATTGGTTCTTTTTTAGTACCATCAAAGTTGGGTCGCCAATCGACAGTATCTTTTTCTAAATCACGAAGCATCTCCTCAGCCAACTTGGACATTTTAGCCTCCGTATAACGATAGGCTGCTGGAGAATCACCATCAATTGAACCAAAGTTTCCCTGTCCCAAAACCAGCGGATATCGGGTAGCAAAATCCTGAGCCAACTTAACCATTGCTTCGTACACTGAAGAGTCACCATGCGGATGAAAACTACCAAGCACATCTCCCACTACCGTAGCTGATTTTTTGAATTTAGCGCTAGCCGTAAGACCATTGAGACGCATTGAGTAGAGAATGCGACGATGTACCGGCTTAAGACCGTCACGCACATCAGGTAGTGCTCTCTGCGTGATCACCGACATAGCGTAATCGAGGTACGCATTCTCCATTTCACTGGTGATGTTTTGTGTCACAATCCCTCGTGGCGATTCTGGTGTTTCAGCAGCAATTGTCTTTTTCGGCATAAGTTAACTAAATTATAGCAGGAATATTAAACAATAAGAGAGTATAACATATCTTTTTCTACTCTAAAACGAACCTTCGGCTGGAGTAGTAGAGTTTGGAGTCTTCTGATTTTGATTACCAGAAGTGGTCATAATCTGCACTTCCCGATAGGCCGGCTGATTTACTGACTCATTTTTCACAGTTCCCGAACTGGAAGCTATCCCAGTCATGCTTGAAGTATTTGTAGCACTAGCTGCATATTCGTCGGCTTGTTCTGTTTTGGATCGAGCGATGTCCAAGTCTTCCTGATTTAGGGTTATATCGAGCTGATTGTCACCTGACTCAGCAGTAGACCGTTCTGCCACAACCTCTTCCTTGGCTTCACTAGTCTTAAAAGCTTCTTTAACATTCGCAAATTGCTCTTTTGACTGCTCAAGTAGATTATGAAACGGTGAATTACCTTCACTTTTAGCATATTCAGCGCTACTTACCATTCCTTGGTTGATCGAGGTCACAAACCACACCAGAGCTACCACACCGGTAAAGCTTGTAGCAATCGCTAAGGCGTAGTTACTCCTAACATGCTTAGGCTGCCTGCGCATATAACGAAAAAAACGAGCCAAGATAGACATAATCTAATATTTATACCACGCTAAACAACAATTCTATAGACCTTAAATCTTAAAAGTCACAACTTCCCCTTCCATCGCCGAAACATCCTTTTTCTTAATCGTGAGTTTTTCGACCGGCTTGACTCCTTCGGCACCAATTTCTTTCAAAAAGGCTTTGAGAGCGGTCTGATCATAATGCATCGGTATTATGAGCTTTGCCTCGAGCTTAACCGCCAACTTTGACGCCTGCGGCACATCCAAAACATCACCGCCACCAATCGGTACAAATAAGACATCAACATCACCTAGTTCGCCGAGAATTTTCGGATCAATTTCAGCTACACTCAAGGCTCCCAGAAAAACAATATTTATATCCTCCAACCGCACCTGATAAATAACGTTGTATCTATCCACTTTTTCATAAACAGTCTTGGTACCAAAACCTCTTGCAGTTACATTACCAAACTCGTATTCACCTGGACCATTTACGACAAATGGTTCTTTGCTACCATGAGTAACTTGGTCAACGCCGTTAAAATTTGGATGGTTAAGAGAAACAAAGGCTATATCTGAACCAAACTTAACCGGCGATAATTTGGATTTCTTGGATATTGGGTCAAAAGCTAAAGTTGTATCGCCAAACGAAACTTTAAAGCACTGCCCTCCGTGATGTGTAATTACCATAGTGCCACTATCATACTAGACTAGTGAATTTTGGCAAAGAAATATAATAAAAATTAGTCAGATAAAGATATTTTTATCTGAATAATCTCACATACATATGAGACTCCTTAAATAAGGAGTAATGAGAATACATAACATTTTAAGGAACACCAGAGGGTTTGCCAAAGCGGCTGATAGTGCTCTAAAGTGGCAGACAATGAAAAACAAACAGGAGGTCGAAAGAAGAGTTAAAATACTCACGTTTTGGCAAAAACATGGTACTAATACCACCAAAGATGCTTTTGGCGTATCTAGACCAACTTTATTTAGATGGCAAAAAGAACTAAATGATAGTAATGGTAATATCCAAGCCCTAGACCCCAAGAGTACTGCTCCTAAGAAACGAAGAGTGAGACAGATATCACCACCACTAGAGCAAGCTATTATCAACTGGCGTACTAAGCGACCACGGATTGGTGGGAAAAAGCTGGTACCGCTATTGAAGAAGGAAGGATTCAAGGTGTCAGTTTCCTATGTTAATCGCTGTATCAGTGATCTTAAAGAACTAGGTAGACTACCGAATCCAGTTAAGCTCTCTTGGTACGCTAAGAGTGGTACACACAAAGAACAAAGAAAAACCAAGGTTAAAAAACAAAGAAGACCACAAAAACAAGGTTTGGAGATAGACACTATCGTGAGACACATAGATGGCACTAAACGGTACATACTCACCGCCATAGACATAGAAAGACGGTTTGCTTACGCTCGTACTTATACCAGTCATTCTTCAAATAGTGCTCGAGACTTTCTAAAACAACTTATACACTATACCCCTTTTAGTATAGATGAGATACAGACTGATAATGGTTCAGAATTCGCTAAATACTTCCACGAAGCTTGTTTAACTCTTAACATCAACCATTATCACACTTATCCACGTTGTCCTAAGATGAATGCCTATATAGAGCGATTCAATCGTACCGTTCAAGAAGAACACATTATTTATCACCGATCCCTGCTTCGAGATAGTATTCCTGACTTCAATGATTCACTGAATGAATGGTTGTATTGGTATAACCATGAGAGACCGCATGAAGGACTGGGTCTTTTGTCGCCCATGGAGTATTATAGAGAACATTATGAGATAGAGTCTCAAAGGTGGTGAGATCGTACATTATCTTGACATATATAATCATTATATGTATAATGCAAAAGCATGACCATCCGGCATGCCTACCTCCACATTACAGGAGATTACCATGAGTAAAATAGATGTTTTTTCTACCCTAGTTGCTGGCGAAATTGTTTTCGAAAAACAAATAAGTAAAGAATTAGTAATTCAAATGGCTCAATTGTTAAATAATCACCTCAGTGGCTCAAAACAGAACCTTGAGGTTCAAAAGGCTGGTGATCAGGGAAATTACAGAATTGTCTTATCCTACCTAGTTCCACACAAACGTAGAATTTCACTAGGATTTTTTAACACTACAGAAGAATTACCACATCTTTCGAATGATCAATTTCAAGATTGGGTTAATAACATACTGAGCTTGTTACGCAGAAGTCTTGGTACAGATCAGGATAGACGCTACGCAGACGGAATCCCTAATGGAGTCAAATACTGGAGTATCACAGATGACGTGACTAGTCTGACGTAATTTTACCCAAGACATTTATCAGAGACTTTTGCAGTAGTAATTGCAAAAGTCTCTTTTATCTTTATATATTTAAGCTAGACATAAAACACTTTTCATACTATATTAGTCGAACCTTTTTGAGGTAATTATTAGTGTCTAACGGCACACGTTTAACCCTGTACTCAAGAACACGGCATGGGCATAGGCACGAAAAATCAAAGATTTTTCGTGCCTATGCCCTCTCGAGAACCGGTTGTACAGACGCGCGTCGTCGGAATAATTTAAAAAATTAAAATGTCAGATAGCACAATCACTGCTACCAGCACCGACACCGGTGTAATGCAGTCACTTATTAGCAATATTCCTACCGCTCCAAAAGAAGGGCAGCTAGTTGAAGGAACAGTTTCAGCGATTGGTCGCGCCAGGGTTTATGTTGACTTGCCACCTTTCGGTACCGGTCTTATCTTCGGTCGCGAGTACATGAACGCCCGAGACGTACTACGCAAAGTATCAATCGGCGACACTATAGCAGCTAAGGTGGTAACTCCAGAAAACGAGGATGGATACATCGAACTATCACTTAAGGAGGCTCGTCAAGCCCTAATCTGGGCTGACGCCGAAGAAGCAGTTAAGCGCGGTACCGTTATGAGTCTTGAGGTAAAAGAAGCAAACAAAGGTGGCCTTATCATCGACTGGCAAGGTATCCAAGGCTTTTTACCTGCCTCACAGCTTTCAGCCGACAACTATCCACGAGTATCTGACGGTGACAAGGACAAAATCCTAAGTTCACTTAACAATCTAGTTGGTAAGCATTTGAGCGTAGTAATGATCACTGCTGACCAAAAGGAACACAAGCTAATCTTCTCAGAAAAAGGTCTGCAAGAAAAAGAAGAGAAGGAAGAAAAAGTTGGTAAATATGAAGTGGGAGATGTCCTAACCGGTGAAGTAACAGGAGCCGTAGACTTCGGTATCTTTGTGAAAGTTGAGCAGGGCCTTGAAGGTCTAGTACACATCTCTGAGCTAGATTGGGGCTTAGTTGAAGACACTCGCACCCTATACAAAGTCGGAGACAAGGTAAAAGTGAAAGTAATAGAGGTAAAGGATGACAAGATTTCACTTTCCATCAAGCAACTACGCGAAAACCCATGGGCAGAAGCTAGCAAGAAGTTCAAAAAAGACCAGGTTGTCGAGGCGGTTGTTATCAAATACAACAAACACGGTGCTCTGGCTTCTATCGAAGAAGGTGTGGCTGGCTTGGTACACGTATCAGAGTTTGAAAACGAAGCCGCTCTAAAAAGCGCTCTATCACTTGGTAACGTGTACAAATTCAAGATCACTTTGTTTGAACCAAATGAACAAAAGATGACTTTGTCATACAAGGAAGCTAATACTGACGAGACTGCGTAGTAAATGCAGTAATCAGAGTAACAAAACACCCCGCGCCTACGGCGCAGGGTGTTTTGTTCCATATATCCTTACATCAATTAACCTCATTCATCGCCTTTTCTACCCCGCTTTCTATAATTATTTTCAAAGCAGTGTAAGCTTTTTCCTTCACTCCTTCTATTTTTTCAGCTTCCTTTTTACTAAACTCCTTCAACACAAACTTTGGCAAAGCTCCACCGGTAGGACGTTTTGGTTTACCAGTCCAGAAGCTAACCGGAGCAATACCAACCCTCACCCTCACAAAATCCTTACTCCCAAGCAAACCGATTATCGATTTTATTCCATTATGCCCACCGTCGCCCTTCCCAACTGAAACCTTTACCTCTCCAACTGCTAAATCAATATCATCATAAACAACCACCAGCTTGTCTATTTCTGCTTTCGACACCAGCTTTTTGACTGCTGTACCAGAATTATTCATAAAGGTTTCTGGGTACAAAAGTGTTACCTCCTTACCGCCTATAAACCCGTTTGAAATTCGTCCCGCCACCGCAGAATTAGAAACAGGACTTGATAGACCTGTCTTGGTAATAAAGTAATCCAATACCAACCACCCGACATTATGACGGGTCATTTCATACTTTTCTCCTGGATTTCCTAAACCAACGATGTAGTGCATATTTGAATTATTGTACATGAAACCAGAGTTAAAGCCATGATTATTTATTCATATTAAGTTATGTTATTCTTATCAATATTATGTCAGAACCTATTCTCAAAATAGAAAACTTAGTCAAAACCTACGGCCAAGGTGACAAAGCCAAGCTGGCGGTAGATAATATCTCCCTTAGTATCCCAAAAGGTAGTTTTTTTGGTCTTTTGGGGCCAAATGGCGCCGGCAAAAGTACCACCATTCACTGTATCACCGGCATCTCTCAACCTACTTCCGGGCAAATATTTGTTGACGGTACCGATGTGGTAAAAGAATACAAACTAGCGCGTACCAAAGTCGGACTTTCACCTCAAGAGTTCAATGTCGACATCTTCTCCACCCCTGCCGAACTAATGGACTTTATGGGTGGCTACTACGGTATAGATAAAAGCACCAGACAAGCACGAATCGACGAACTTATCAAACAATTCGACCTTGAAGAACACCGCAACGTACGCTTTCAGAAGTTATCGGGCGGATTAAAGCGTCGCACTATGCTCGGACGGGCCTTAGTTCACTTACCACAACTCTTGATACTCGACGAACCAACCGCTGGTGTCGACATCAAGCAGCGTCACGACCTCTGGGCGTACCTGAAAGAAATAAACGAAAAAGGTACCACTATCATCTTAACTTCACACTACCTAGAAGAAATAGAGTACCTTTGTAACGACATCGCTATCATCAATCACGGAAAGATAGTCGCTCACGACACTAAAGAAAACTTCATCAAAAACGGACAAAAGCTGGAAGACGCTTATTTAAAAATCACTAAAGAATAATTATGAAAACAAATTGGATTGGTCTTTTCACTATGTTTGAGCGCGAGGTAAAGCGTACTTTTCGGGTAGCTATCCAAACCCTAGCTGCACCAGTGATTTCCGCTGCCTTATATATATTCATCTTTGGCCTCGTGATCGGTTCACAGATTACTGAAATTGCCGGAGTTTCGTACATTGCTTTTGTATTTCCTGGTATTTTGATGCTGTCTGTCATTAACTCCGCTTTTGCTAGCTCTTCTTCCTCACTTTACTTTATGCGCTTTACTCGCGGCATTGAAGAGATTCTAATCACCCCTTTTTCATACCTCGAAATGCTAATTGGTTTTGTTGGTAGTGCCATTACTCGTGCTATTTTAGTATCGTTTCTTATTCTTGCAGTTGGCTTTATTTTTGGTGCCGTTACCCTTCTTCATCCTGTCTTATTTATTTTATATGTCAGTGCCATTGCCGCTATTTTTGCTATGCTCGGTATCATTGTGGCGCTCTGGGCTGAAAACTTTGAGCAACTACAAGTTCTTAATACTTTCGTTATCACTCCCCTTACTTATCTCGGGGGAATTTTCTACTCTATTACATTTCTGCCAGAAACCGCCGCTACCATGACCGAACTAAATCCCTTCTTTTATTTTGCCGACGCAGTGCGCTATAGCATGATTGGTGTTAGCGAAGCTAACACCAATATTGGTATCGTTATAATCGCTGGATTAGTTCTTGGACTTGGAATTTTGGTTACTCAACTCTTTAAAAGAGGTTGGAAAATTAGGTCATGATTTTAAAAAGCCCCGCGCCTACGGCGCGGGGCTTTTTAAAATCATGAAAAATTTGTTTTTAATTTTTCATTAAAGTATAATAGTAAAAAATTTCGCGTATGAACCCATCACCACAAAACGAAACTAACAAAAATCCTGAATCTAATAACCAAACCACCGAAATTGTACATAAGGAAAATCCATTTGTTGAAATTGTCAGATTTTCCGTAATTGCCCTACTGATCGTCATCCCAATCAGAATGTTTATTGCTCAGCCTTTCATAGTTTCCGGTGCCTCGATGGAACAAACTTTTCATACTGGAGAATACTTAATAATTGACCAAGTCAGCTACTACCTACACGAACCAGACCGCGGTGACGTAATCGTCTTTCGTTACCCTAGGGACCCATCAAAATTCTTTATCAAAAGAGTGATCGGGTTACCAGGTGAAACAGTAGTAATTGACGGTTCAACGGTAACCATAAAAAACAAAGACTACCCTGAAGGCTTTGTCCTAAATGAACCTTATATCAAGTCTATGCGTGATCCAAACTCTCTAACAGAAGAATTGGGACCAAGAGAGTATTTTGTTATGGGAGACAACCGTGACGAAAGCTCTGATTCAAGAATGTGGGGTGTCCTGCAGGAAGAAAGGATTATTGGTAAAGCCTTTCTCAGACTTTTTCCACCTAGCACAGCTAGTATTTTCCCAGGCGCAGTTGATGATGATGTAATTAATAATTCCCATTAAAACTCTCTTATGAAGTATTCACCTACAGAATTCCTAAAAGTTGCCACCAACACAGCTGAACATTTTGGTTTCCGTACGGCTGATAGCTTCAAAAATAATCCTTTGTGTAAAAACTGCAATACTTCATTGTCCCACAACATATCCGATGACGAAAGATATTCAGATGCTAGCAACGGCTTGTTAACTAATTCTATCGCTACTTTTTGCGAAAAAAATCTCTACGCACTTGATGCTCCTGTCCTACTCTACTCTTTAGACCAACCCTTTAACTCAGAAGACACAACTGTCTCTTTTAACATATTTAATGTACCCAAGAGCATCGCTGAAGCAATACTGATTCAAACCAGCCGTTCACTAATGCAAGAACTGGGCCATGGAGATGCAACCGTCCGTATTAATTCACTCGGCGACAACGAATCAATCACTAGATACAACCGTGAACTAACTAATTTCCTAAAAAAACGCCTTGATGTCATGCCGGCCACCGCCCGCGAACTAATGAAAGTCCACCCTTTTAAATCACTAGTTCAACTAATTGAAGAAGATCACGAATTGGCTTATAAATCACCAAAACCACTTGAGTTTCTGAGTGACCAGAGCCGCAAACACTTCCGTGAGATCATTGAATACCTAGACATGACCGAAACTCCTTACGAAATTGACCCAATGATGCTTAGTGACCACGAATATTATTCAGATGCCCTTTTTGCTATAGGAGATGTCGAAAATGCAGACAACGAATCACAAAAACTATCCGTACACGGCGGACGTTATGATGAATTTGTCTTTCGTAAGCTAAAAAATCGTATACCAGCAGTAGGTACTATTATTACCCTCAAAAGCCCGACCAAGACCCCTTCCCGTCTACCTAAGAGCAAAAAAACCAGTCCTGATGTTTATGTGGTTCAACTTGGATTTGGACCCAAGGTACGCAGCTTGATGATAATTGACGAATTACGTCGCGCCGGTATACCGGTTCAACATGATTTGTCCAGCGACTCTCTATCTACCCAACTACGCGAAGCGGAGGCGCGTGGTGTAAAATATTCAATTATAATCGGCCAAAAGGAATTTATAGAACAAACCGTGATTCTACGCAACATGCAAGATCGTAATCAAGAGAATATCTCTACCGACCAAATGATTAGGAAACTTAAGCGTCAACTGGTTACTAGTTAGTTTAAATATACAAAAGCAGGGGTTCGCTTCGCGAACCCCTGCTTTTGTAACGAAAATATGTTTTTCACCCGAAATTCTAACGAAAAACAGAGCAAATTTGAGGTGCGAGTTAACAACTTGCGGTTTCCTCAGCTAAATGTTATGCTCTTTCCCACATATGGCAACAAACGTTCAAGTTGAAAAAAATAACAACGAAAGCAGCGCAAATGTTATTCGCCGCTTTACCAAGCGAGTACAAGGGGCTGGTATAGTACCAAAAGTACGCTCTGGCCGTTATTACAGCCGCATCAAGAGTCGAAACGTGCAGCGCATGGCTAAGTTGAAAAAATTGATAAAGAAGGAAACTTACGAAAGTCTACTTAAGCTTGGAAAGATTCCAGAGCAAAAGTCATACCGTCGCTAAGTCCAACCCACAAACAAAAAGCTTTCTCTACCAGAGGAGGCTTTTTGTTTGCCGTTTACTATGCGATACTATAGGTTATGAGTACTGACACTTATTCAATCACCTCAACTATCAAGCATTACCCCTCGTTCCCTTATCAAAATATAAAAGAAGCCATTCTTGGCAAAAAATACACCCTTTCTCTTACTTTTGTTGGTGAGAAACGAGCGCAACAACTAAATATTAATTATCGAAAAAAAGACTATGTTCCCAATGTCTTATCTTTTCCTTTAGATGAAAATAATGGCGAAATATTCATTTGTCCTAAAATAGCCAATAAAGAAGCTTGGCAGTACAATCTCACCAAAGATGGCTATATTGCTTTTTTGTTTATCCACGGTCTATTACATTTGAAAGGATATGACCATGGGGTTAAAATGGAACAACTTGAAAAACGCTACATGAAGCGGTTTGATATAGTGTAGTTATTATTTTGTATGGCTGAGCAAATTATCACAGGTATAGATGTAGGGACCTACCACATAAAGGTGGCTATTGCTCGCCTACCCAAACACACCAAGAGTAATCCGATTCCAGAGATCATTGGTACTGGTTATGCCGAAAGTCGTGGACTAAAAAGCGGCTACATCATGCAGCCGGATGATGTTTCAAGAAGTATCAAAAGCGCTATCTCTCAAGCTGAAAAAATGGCAGGAGTGATTGTCAAAAAAGCTCACGTAGCTATCGGCAGCATTGGTTTGGAAGAGGTCTATTCACGTGGTGAAATCATACCGGCTCGGGCCGACTCCGAAATAACCTCTACCGACTTAGACAAAGTCATGCAAGATAGCGAAGACCGTATTAGCGACCATATTCCAAACCGAAAGATCCTTCACAACATTCCTCTCCGCTACACTGTTGATGGAACAGAGGTCTTGGGCAGACCCCAAGGTATGCGTGGCACCAAATTAGAGGTTGATACACTTTTTATCACTACCTACGAACAACATGTAAACGATTTAATCTCTGCAATCGAAAGTATCGGAGTCTACGTTGAAGATGTCATCGCCTCACCACTAGCAACCAGTTTTGTTCTCTTAAGCAAAACCCAAAAACGAGCCGGGTGCATCTTAGTCAATATCGGCTCTGAAACCACTTCTCTTGTTGTCTTTGAAGACTCCACCCCAATCTCGCTAAAAATATTCCCCGTTGGCTCCACTGACATCACCAACGATATTGCTCTTGGTCTGAAGGTTCCGATTGAAGAAGCCGAAAAAATAAAACGAGGCAATCTAACCAACGCCACTTTCTCAAAAAAAAGATTGGACGAAATCATTCAATCTAGACTACAAAATATTTTTGCTCTAATTGATAACCATTTAAAGAAAATCAAACGAGATGGCCTTCTGCCAGCCGGTGTGATTCTGACTGGAGGTGGCTCAAGTACTTCTGGTATTGTAGATGTGGCCAAAAATAGCCTGTCTTTACCAGCCCGCACTGCCACCTTAGAAATCGGTAAACATACAAAAGTCAAAGATGCCTCTTGGGCGGTAACCTATGGCCTTTGCATGTGGGGAGCTAGTGACACACCAGACAATAGCACCGTTGGTATCGTGAAGCAGACCAAGAAAAGTTTGTTTGCTTGGCTCAATCAATTCCTCCCATAAAATATTTTTTTAAATTGTCAATCACATAAATATCAGTTTAGTCAATATCGTGACAGATGCGATTGTACACTGTATGATACATACATCATATTATTCGTGTGCTCTAGAGTGGGTACGAGTATGAGGTAACGTATTAAAAAATTTTATGGAACAAATTAAATCAGACGTAGAATCATTTGCACGAATCCGCGTAGTCGGTGTTGGAGGTTCTGGTAAAAATGCCGTAAACCACATGGTGGCATCAAAAGTAAAAGGAGTTGAGTTTATCGCCATCAATAGTGACGCTCAAGATCTTCACCACTCACTCGCAAAGAAAAAGATTCACATTGGGAAAAACCTGACTCGTGGTCTAGGTGCTGGGGGTAATCCTGACATGGGACGCCGAGCCGCTGAAGAAACTCGGGAAGAGATTGCCAATGCTATCAAGGGCTCTGACATGATCTTTATTACTGGTGGTATGGGTGGTGGTACCGGTACCGGAGCCGCCCCGGTAGTAGCAAAAATTGCTCGTGAAAGTGGCGCACTGACTGTTGGTGTCGTGACCAAACCATTCCTCTTTGAAGGCCAGGAGCGTATGCGTTTGGCTCTTCAAGGTATCGAAGAACTCAAAAAAGAAGTCGACGCTCTTATCACCATTCCTAATGATCGTCTTCTTGCTATTGTTGATCGTGAGACTACGGTAAGGAACGCATTTGAGCAATGTGACAACATTCTTAAACAGGCGGTTGAAGGTATCTCTGACCTTATCACTATGCCGGGTATTATTAACGTTGACTTTGCCGATATTCGCAGTGTTATGGAAAATGCCGGTTCAGCCTTGATGGGAGTTGGTATCTCAAGCGGTGAAAAGAGATCTGAGGAAGCTGCTCGCGCCGCTATCAACTCTCCTCTTCTAGAAGTCTCAATTAATGGAGCCAAGGGTGTACTCTTTGCTATTGCCGGCGGTGATGATCTAGCCATGCTTGAGATTCAGGATGCGGCCAGAGTAATTACTGAATCAATAGACCCACAAGCTCGTGTTATTTTTGGAGCAATCAAAGACGATAAACTAAAGAAAAATGAGCTCAAGGTAACAGTAATCGCTACCGGCTTCCCGGAAGAGATGCTTTCTCCTTCAAACACTATCTCTAGACGAGCCCCAGTTGCTGCGCCAGTAGCCACCGAAAAACCAGTCGAACCAGAACCAGCCGCCGCTCCGATTGAATCTAATAAAGGTAGGATATTTAACTCATTGTCAGTCCCGCGCAAGACTGAAGATGATAGTATCAACGAAACACCAATCTCTGCCCCTAGCAAAAATGTAGAAATTCCAAAGCGTGATCCAAAACCAGTTGACCCGATTGATGAAGACGATGACGGTGACTGGGGAGCTGTCCCAGCTTTCCTCCGTCGTTCAAAGCTAAAATAGTCTAAATGTAGCTATTGACTTATAAACGCGCCGCTAAAGCGGCGCGTTTTATTTTTATCTTATCTATAGTAAACTAACCTTTACATTACAAAAATAATTTCAGATATGTTCGAACTTACAATTATCGGTGGTGGACCAGCCGGCATCGCTGCCGGCGTCTACGCTTCACGCAAACAACTAAAGACTTTATTTATTACCAAAGAATGGGGAGGTCAAAGTATTGTCTCAGAAGATATTCAAAACTGGATAGGAACTCCTTCTATAAGCGGTGCAGATTTAGCCCAAAATTTCAAAGAACATCTCACTAAATACGCCGGCGAGTACGTAGACATCAAAGCCGGTTCGTTGGTCACAGAAATTACCAAGCCTGACGATGGAAGCTTTTCTATTACTCTTGATAACGGTGAGACTCACCAGACCAAGGCTATACTAATCGCCTCCGGCTCAAAGCGAAGACAACTACCAGCTTTCGATGCAGATAAATTTGAACACAAGGGTCTAACCTACTGCGCCTCTTGTGACGGACCGCTATTTTCCAGCCGAGACGTAGCTGTGATTGGTGGTGGTAATGCTGCTTTTGAAACTGCAGCTCAACTTCTAGCCTATGCCAAAAGTGTTACCCTATTACAACGCAGCGAAAACTATAAGGCTGACCCGGTGACAGTCGAAAAAGTTCTTTCCCACCCCAACATGACCGGACTTACCAATGTAGAGGTTGAAAAAGTAAACGGTGATAACTTTGTGTCTGGATTAACTTACAAAGACAAAACTTCCGGTGAGAGCAAAAACCTAGAAGTGGCTGGAATTTTTGTTGAGATCGGAATGATACCAAACACTGATTATTTAGACGGTCTGGTAGAACTTGATGAATTCAAGCGAGTTATTATCGACCCATGGACTCAGCAAACCAAGACTCCTGGCATCTGGGCCGCTGGTGACTGTACCACTATTCTCTACCACCAAAACAATATCGCCGCTGGAGACGCTGTACGCGCTTTAGAGGATATTTATGTTAACTTACGTGCTAAATAGCCACCTTCCCTGCTAAACTTCACAATACACACAAAAAGCGTCTCAGAGAGACGCTTTTTGCTTTGTACAACGTAGAGTTTTGGTCTGTGCGCTTTGCTCGTTTATCGAGCGTTGTATAGAGATACACCACCACCGCACAAACCTAATACTAGCTTCTCACACTCATTCCTGGTGTCAATAACCAACTAATAGCCTTATTTATAGGCTTTCTGTGTATAAAGCTGTGTAAAAGTACTGGATATGTCTGTCTATAACTTATGTATAAACCAGGTAAAACCAGTGCTTAACCTGTCAAAATAAATTCTGCACAAAAAAATAATTTTTACTGGTCTTTTTCATATTTTTTGCTACTATGTATGCGCTGATAAATACTTAATAGTTTGTCAGTAGCTGCACTCAACCAAAAAAATATCTCCCAGACAGTAAGTCTGAAAATCATACATGTGGTATTTTGGTTAAGTATTTCACTCAACCAAATTGTGTCCCAGATGTATTCTTTACCATTATTAGTAGAGCACCTGGTAGATACTACAAGTTAAGTATTGCACCCAACTAAAAATGTCTCCCAGACATTTTTAGTCTAACGGCTAGGATAATAAAAAGTGATTAACTTTTTATCCGGTTCTGACGTCAGGAAGAAATCACCGATGTTTACGAGGTGATAGGAGAAGTTCTCAGCAATGAGAACCGGTTACCACAAAACCAATATTGACCAAAAAAGCAAAATTAAACAACATGGCCCTATCGTCTAACGGCTAGGACAGCAGGTTCTCATCCTGCAAATCGGGGTTCGATTCCCCGTAGGGTCACCAATCGAAACAAACTCGGGAGCAAGGCCGCCTGCGGCGGCTATGGGGGCAATATGGCGGCGGCGTGCCGCCGCGCCCTGGGCAAAAGCAGCCTTTGTTTCTGCCACGCCATCCCAAAGTGCATCCCAGTGCAATGAAAGTGTTTTGTCTTTAAGAGAAGGGTTAGAGCCGAGCTTTTTCAGAAAGTCACGTTTTTCGTGCATCTCACCGCTCTCTATCAAATTCACGGCTTCTCTTAAAGACAAAACGAAACGCCGCAAGGGTTGGAGCCGATTATCACTCCCACGCCCGAGACCATTCAATTTCTCAGCGAGCGTCGTTTTTTCGCGCATCAGCTTGTCTTTGCGGTCGAGATAACTATCGCGCTCTATATCGCCATCAAGGTACAGAGAAACTAAGCGATCAAGCTTCTCTTGCACGCTCGCAATCTCATTTTTAAGGTCTCGGGCAGCACTGCCGTCATCAGCGGTTTGTTCACGCTCCCAGCGTACAATCCACCCATCAATCTTGTCTATCTCCACTGACGGCAGTGCAACTGTTTGAAGCATGTCATTCACTTGTGTCTCCAACAAAGCGGTGGCCACGTACGGTTGGCGGCATGATCCTTTCTTTTGAGTACAGCGATAATACGCATACTTCGTACCATGCCTGTTAGTAGTGTACTGAGCAGTTATCATGCCGCCACACTCACCGCACTCGGCAAACTGCGTGAGTGGAAAATTATGTGGTTCTTTCTGTACCCGAGGCCGCCGTTTTGTTTCGAGCACCTTTTGGACTGCTTCAAACAGTGTGGGAGTGATAATCGGCGCAAAGCTTCCTTCGTGCCATTCATCTTTGTATTTGATAAATCCGATATACGCTCGGTTAGAAAGCATCCGCACAATGGAAGCTTTGCCAAGTGGTGTTCGGTTCTTGGTTTCCAAACCGAGGTCAGCCAAAAACTTCGCCAATGATTCTATGGTGTATGTGCCTTTGGCATATTCTTCAAAGCCCCGCACCACAATCTTTGAATACACAGGATGCGGTTCGATATTGCGAGTCTTTGGATTGTTCACATACCCAAACGGGGCTTTGGTCAACCATTCACCACGGCGAAGTTTTTGGCGCATTCCACGCTTCACGTTTTCTACTAAGTTATCCGAAAAATATTTCGACTGACCGAACGCCACTTGCAACATGAACTTTCCTTGCGGCGTTGGCTCAAACCAAAAGGTCGGAAAGCGCAAAGACGCGATACTCCCTGTGTCCACTGCATACACGATACGCCCACCGTCTATCGAATTGCGAGCGAGACGATCGGGGTGCCACGCGAGAATACCAAGTGGCTCGTTATGATTTTCAATAAACGCCATCATCTCACCAAACGTCTCACGCCCGGGCGTCTTTGCGCTTTTTGACTCTTGAAACTCCGATAGGATTTCAAGTTGTTCTCTACGCGCAAACTCATGCAACTCAACTAACTGAGCTTCAATACTCATTACTTGTTTATCATCATCTTCCGTACTCTTGCGAGCGTAGAGAACATATTTTGGTTTGAGTTCTTTCATAATGTACTGGGTTTCACTTTGGGATTACGCAGTGCGTGGCAGAAACAAAGGCTGCTTTTGCCCAGGGCGCGGCGGCACGCCGCCGCCATATTGCCCCCATAGCCGCCGCAGGCGGCCTTGCTCCCGAGTTTGTTTCGATTGGTGATGTATTAGCGCACCGCGCTCTAACTCACTACATCGCGAAGCGGTGAACCAACAACGCGCGGAGCGCGTGGTGATGCGGACGTGAAGCGTACGCATTCGGGAACCTCTGCGCGCCTCGCTGCCTCGCTCCACTCGGCCCCCAAAACCAAAGAAATTTCCTTACAATCATTTTTTCGGTGGAGGGGTCTGGGGAGGAGCCGACATAAAAAGGAAAGGATATTTCTTTGGTTTGGGATCGCCGCAATGAGTCCCTAAAAATCATTTTCTCCACCATTACCCTATTATACTAAAATATAATAGTCGTGTATAATGTAAGAGTTGGGTATAATTGTGTGAATGAATGATTCCACAAAACTCGGCAATAATTTGAAAAGGATTCGCGAAGCGAAAAGGATGTCTCAAGGTGATGTTATGCGCGGTATGGGTTGTAGTCGCAGTTATGTCAGCAATATCGAAAACGGAAAAACAAACCCCACCCTTGAGACAATTTCCAAACTAGCTAAGGTACTCGGAGTTAGCACCACAGAACTGCTAAAATAAAGTTATGACTACGCAACAAACAATCACAAAACTCGCACATGAGTTAAATATCAACAAAATCTACGCGCATCATGTTTTCCATAATGCAGACAAAACACGATTGTTTGAGGACGCTACTCGAATTGTTAATGAGAAGCCGAAGCCGTTTGTGAAATGGGTTGGTGGGAAAAGACAACTCCTCCAACAATTCCGCGATATGGGGTTATACCCACCAGATGATTTTGATCCTGTCACAAATACTTACTTTGAACCGTTTGTTGGTGGAGGTGCTGTCTTTTTCGATCTTCTCCCAAAAAAAGCAGAACTTTCAGATCTAAACAACGAACTTGTAGTAACCTATAACGTCATTAAAAATGACGTTGATGCACTGATTAAATCTCTCAAAAAACACAAATACGAAAAAGAGTATTACCTTGAAGTGCGCGCAAGGGATCCAAAAGCATTGTCAGATATTGATGTTGCGTCACGTTTTATTTTCCTAAACCGAACTTGTTTCAATGGAATGTACCGAGTCAACAGCAAAGGCGGTTTCAATGTACCGTTTGGTAAATATACAAACCCTATAATTTGCGACGAGGAAAACTTGCGCAAAGTGTCAAAAGCATTGCAAAAAGTCACCGTTAAAAACCAAGACTACAAAGCGGTACTTAAAAAAGCAAAGAAAGAAGACTTTGTATATTTTGATCCGCCATACTATCCCGTGAGCAAGACGGCGTCTTTCACTTCGTACACTGCAGATTCATTCTTGGACAAGGAGCAAGCGGAATTGAGAGATACATTTTTCGAATTACACAAACGCGGTTGTTACGTCATGCTTTCTAACTCTGACACTCCTTTCATTAACAAACTCTACTCGGGAATCAAAGGCGTAAAAGTGTCGAAAGTCGCTGCAGGACGTGCAATAAACTCAAACGCCGCAAAGCGCGGAAAGATTAGCGAGGTATTAGTAACTAATTACTGAATGATATGAACAAAACATTTACAGAACTGGTGGACGGTTTCAAAAGCTCCATAAAAACATGGGATTATTTTGTAAATTGGGACAAAGTTACCACAAACGCCACTGATCTTGAGATTTCCCTAAACAAACTCAATTACTTGCTCGGCAAGGAAAATCTAACGGAAGAATTTGCAAAGCTCTACGAATCAAATCCTGATATTGTAAAAGCGTTGCCTGTCTTGTTAGCAGTACGCGAAAACAAACTTGAGATTTTTGATAAGGTCACCAAAGATTCGGAGTTTTTCGATTTCTCCAACGGAGAAGATGGTGCCGAAAAGTATTTCGAGTTTATCGAAAAATCTGGGCTTGCTCGCCTTTTCCAAAAAGATGGAATCAAAAATCTTGTCGATTATGTTATGGGAGTCGAGGTTGGGTTGGATAGCAACGGACGAAAAAACCGTGGAGGAACACTCATGGAAGAAATTGTGGAATCGTACGTCAAAGATTTTTCAGAAAAACGTGGCTTTGAATACATCGCCCAAGCACGAGCAACCGACATCAAAGCCAAATGGAGCTACGAAATAAATGTCGATAAATCAGAACGAAGCTTTGATTTCGCTGTATACAATCCACAGACCAAAAAACTAAAATTGTTTGAGACAAACTTCTATAACGGAGGTGGCTCAAAACTAAAGGCGGTGTGTGGCGAATTCCGTAGTTTATATGACGAGCTAACAAAACAAGATATTGATTTTGTTTGGGTTACAGACGGACTCGGCTGGGAAACCACAAAGCGACCACTTGAAGAAACTTTTGAACACAACAAAGGTCAAGTTTTTAATCTCAAAATGCTTGAGGACGACGTACTCAATGAACTAACTTGGTAAAACAATGGCAAAGGAAATGAAACTACACCCCGATGAATTTGATCTTGAATGCACGACGGTGTGGGCTTTTCCTCGTCGCGGGAATTGGGCAACGCATAAGTCAGACTGGCGCGGCAACTGGTCACCAGAAGTCGCGCGCAATCTTATTCTCCGTTACTCCAACGAGGGTGATATTTTGCTTGATCCAATGATTGGTGGTGGTACGACAGCGATTGAAGCAAAAATACTCAACCGCAATATCATTTGTTCAGATGTAAACGATGTTGCCTTGGAGCGAACGAAAGAAAGTTTGAAGTTTCCCGTTGAGAACAAAGCTTGGCAAAAAGTGGCAAAACGTGACGCGCGCAACCTCGTCAAAGCCGAGAATGAGAGCATTGATTTTATTCTCACACACCCGCCCTACGCTGACATAATCAAATACAGTGAAGGAGAAATTAACGAAGATCTTTCAAACATCCACGGAATTGAAGAATTTGCCGACGAAATGGAAAAGGTTGCAAAAGAACTGTACCGCGTCTTAAAACCAGGAAAATTTTGTGCGATTCTGATTGGTGACACCCGTCGACAAAAAATGTATCAACCGCTTGCATATCGTGTTATGGATCGCTTTCTAAACGCTGGTTTTGATCTCAAGGAAGACATCATCAAGCGACAATACAACTGCAAAGCGACTGGTTTTTGGGTTAACAAATCAAAAGAAAGCAATTTCTTGCTAATAATGCACGAACATTTGTTCGTGTTTCAGAAATAAATCCATGACTGATATTCTAGAAAAAATAAAACAGTCAGATAAAAAGTTGTTTGTCGGATTAGCTGGACCTGGAACCGGTAAAAGTTTTACATTTGGGACTATAATTAAATCAGAGGAATATAAAGGTAAGAAAATACTTATATTATCTTTTATAAATAAACTTATTGATGATTTATCTGAGGAGTTTAACGATTTTCCCAACGTTGATGTCTCAACATTACATGCTTTCGCCAGAAGCATACTCGTCAAAGAAGAAGATTGTGATTTAGATGAGGATTTAGACAAGTATATAAGTGAAGACTACTCTTTTATTCACGGCAGTAAAATTAACTACGAGAAAAAGTTTCATGATAACGATTTGACTGATAACGAAAAAGAGTTCTACAAACAGAGAAAGGAATTCTACAGCTCAAACGGAAAATTATATTCATTTAATTCAGTTGTTTACGCTGCAAATCTTCTTTTTCAACAAAATGAGTCAAAGATACCAACGTACGATCTGATTTTAGTTGATGAATTCCAAGACTTCAATAAATCGGAGTATGAGCTGATAAAATTTCTCAACAAACAGAGTACTGTGATCTTAGTTGGTGATGACGACCAGTCTCTGTACCATTTTAAACAGGCAAAGCCATCTCAAATAAGAAGTTTATACAACGACGGTGACACTGAAGGATTTTCGCTGGATTATTGTTATAGATGTCCAAAAGTTATCATAGAGACTACTAATGATTTGATACGGAATGCAAAAACAAATGGATGTTTGGACGAAAGACTGGAAAAGGAGTTCTTGTATCCAGAGGGACACAAAGATGAAGAAAGTAAGAAATATGCACAAATAACTTTTGTACCCTCGGTAATCGGAAATCAACTTGCGTACAGATTGTCAAAAATGATTGAAGAAGATCTTGAGGAGTACAAAGATAAACAGAGAGTACTGATTTTAACGCCATCATATCTAAAACAAACTGTATATGAGGGTTTGATGAAAAAAGGATTTACCGTTGTTGGTGTTGAATTGTTTTCTAACGAGGAGCGAAATAAAATTAAACACAGGAAGCTATGTGAAGTATTCGAAATTCTTCTAAAAAGGAAGACTGATAATTTGGCTCTTAGGAAGATTTTACCCTTGTATTTAGATGAGACAAAAAGGAAGGAGGTTATAAATGAAAGTAATGAGAAACAAAAGAAAATATGGAATTGTCTAGATGATGGCATAAAAGGAAAAATAGAAGAAGATATCAATATTTTCAAAAAGGTTAAAACTGGCAAAAAAGAACTGAGCAAGACAGAGTTAGAACGATTTAGTAAAATTTTTAATCTAAAAAATATCCTGACAAAGATTGTCAGAGGTTTTGAGTCAAATAAAAAAGACGCTATAGAAGTTGAGCTAACTACTGTTACGAGCTCCAAGGGACTCTCTGCGGATTTTGTGTATTATGTAGGAATAGATGATGAACATATTTTAGATAAGGACACCAAGAAGTTTACTGATCATAAAATATGTGAATTTTTAGTCGGGATAACACGGGCGAAAAAGAAATTGACATTGATTTCTCTAAAAGACGCTTCCCCGAAAATCCTAAACTTGGTCGGAAAGGAAAAAATCCTAAAAAAGAATTAGAGGGAGCAACAACCCCGACGCTAGGCGGGGTTGTTTGTGCGCGTATTGGGAGGGTGGGACAAGCACATACAGACTTGCTTGCGCGTCAGCGCAAACCACTTTGAAAACCACGAACCCAACCGAAGCCACCAAGCTCACACACGGAAGCACCGCAGCAGCTCGCGCGAGCGAAGCGAGCGAGCAGTGCGGAGGTGCTAGAGTGTGGTGAGCGAACGCTAGAATTACCACGCGGGTACGCTACGGGAGCGCGCCTCGCACGCCGCGAGTACGGAGAAAAGCGAAGTGGAAGACTCTCAAATAAATGGAGACTGAAACGGAGCTTTTTGGAGGACGAAGCGGCGATCCCAAACCAAAGAAATATCCTTTCCTTTTTATGTCGGCTCCTCCCCAGACCCCTCCACCGAAAAAATGATTGTAAGGAAATTTCTTTGGTTTTGGGGGCCGAGTGGAGCGAGGCAGCGAGGCGCGCAGAGGTTCCCGAATGCGTACGCTTCACGTCCGCATCACCACGCGCTCCGCGCGTTGTTGGTTCACCGCTTCGCGATGTAGTGAGTTAGAGCGCGGTGCGCTAATACATCACATAGAGAGGAATGTTATTTTTGGTAACATTTCTATCCATCCAACATTAAAATAAGCCATATTTTGATTACCAAAAGTGCAAATTTTGATTCAAAATTTCATACCTTAAGGGGAATCGAACCAGTCATATGACTCTAATTCAGACTTGATTGAGTCAGTAAAGTAAAGGGAGTAGTGTTTTTATACATTTGATTAGTATGTCAAAATCCATTTTTTGAAAATTCCGTTGCTATGAATTGTCTAATGTGCGGTGGATGTTTAACCTTGTTCATAAGACTCCAATACCACTTTTTTCCAAAATCACTTTCTATTCCTGGTGGGATGTTGTATGCATATCTCTTGGGGTCAGAATTATAGTCCCAAGTAATACTACCTTGATGCTCAGTCTTTAAGTATTCGTAAATATCCCAACGAATATTGTTGAGAAATTCTACGATTGTGGTTCCGTGATAGTTGAGGATATCGTCATGAAACCACTCATAGAATTCATTCAATACAAACATTGATTCTTCCTTTGTAATCTGAACACCTTCCTTCTCTAAAACATCCATAATATCTATCGCGATACCCACTGATCGCAGAATATTGTGTTTAGATAAATTTCCACACATTTTAATAAATAACGATCTAGATAATCGTATCTCACCATCATAATTAATTGAAGGAAAATAGACTTTAACGGACACCTCTGCATCCAACCATTCTTTAAACGAATTGACGGAGAGTTTAAGATTTTTAATCATGTCATTCGAAAAAGTTGGGTTTTCAGTAATTTCATGGAGTGCTTTTAGATAAGACTTTCTTGGAACAGGTGCATGTTTATGTTTATCAGTGGTAGACAGGAAGTCTACGAGATATATATTAAACAAGCGTTGTGCATTTTCGTCACGAAACAAGATTTGTGACTGAGTATCATCTCCAATAAGTTCAAAAATAACATTGTTAACCACTGAATCAATAGATTCAATCACTGCGACAAGATAGATAACTTCTTTTTCAGTTGATGTAAGGGAGATAGACATACGACCATCAGTATATCAAAGCATACACAATATAGCAGTCAAGAGGACGATGAGGTTGTGATGGAAATTACCATTGATGCATCTTCTCCATCCTATCCAGGTTATACATTTTTTGAGAGTATGTATAAAGATTCATAAATAGTGTTAAGTAGTTTGTTTCTCCTATTCATTACCAGCTGGTTCCTTGTCATGTATAAGTTTAAATATCTTTTTCGAGCTATTACTGGATTTTGCAACAAAAGTTCGAGATGTGGCTCGGTATGGTTCACAACGACTAGATAACTTGCCACCAGTGCAAATTGTCACCCAAAACACAACATTGCCCTTATTTTAAGGGCGATGTTGTGTTTTGGGTTATGGGTATAAAAGTTGCAGCAACTGAAAATAATGGTTGAACCCTACCGGGAATCGAACTATTGAAATAAACCTTTGACTTTTAATGTCTTTTATTTATGCTATATGGATGAAGGACTTCAAAAAGTGGAACATTATAAAAACTAAATTAGATGCAAAAACCAGCCACAGAACTTTCAAAGAGCGTGATATATGGTGGTGTAGTTTAGGAGTAAATGTCGGTCATGAAGAAAATGGAAAAGGTGGTGTATTTAATCGTCCGGTGTTGGTTGTAAAAAAATGAACTACCCCGATGACAAGCATGCGGGGTATCGGCGTTGGACTAGGTAGTAAACAGTGAAGTCTGAACTGGTGCGGAGTGTAGCTGTTGGTATTCGGGATAACCTTGGTTTTTAACGTAATTGGTAATAATATCCATACTGGCATTACCCACTGTATTTGCATAATAACCTTCAGTCCAGAACTTTCCTCCCCAGAGTTTTATTTTTAGTTCAGGGTGGATTTTAAAGAGATGATTGGAGGTGATGCTTTTTATTTTCTTTACCGTATCAGAGAAACGTATGTTTGGAATTGTTTGTATTAAAAAGTGTACATGATCTTCGTCTATTCCTATTTCAAGAAAGTATATCTCGTAAGCTGGACCAAATTCCAAACATAAGTTTTTAAATGTTTTTGATATTGGTGGTGTAAATACATCTCTTCTGTATTTTACTGGGCATACCAGATGATAGATGAACAGAGTTTTGTTGTGTGGTTTTTTGATATGTTGTGGTTTACCTTTCATTACTGTTTAGTATGACAGTGTTTCCCCCGATGACAAGCATGCGGGGTAAAGATGGAATTTAACACCCGCTTATTTTGGGGAGTACCTTTAACCACTCAAATTAAAAACAATAAACACTATCATCATTTTGTTTTTAAAGGGAACAAACAATGTGCCATGCTGACGCAAATGAGGTTATGGGACGCCAATAGAATTACTAAGTTAATGGGTAGAGTAGGAGGAAGGGAGTTTACAAATATAAAACGAGATTTATTGGATTACCTAAAATAAAAACTCCCCAACGGGAGCTCTTATTTTTTAACCCTTTCCCTTTTGAGGGAGGGATTGATGACTAATGTCAATTTGTATCAATAATATACCACTGATTGAATATAAAAGTCAATAACTTATGTGCAGTGCATGACCACAACTTAAGTATTTTAAAAACTTCCCTACCCTTTTGTATTTTGCTTTACTTGCTAATATGAAAAAATACCCACCACCACCGGAAATCGCTGAAATTGTACGGTACTTCATGCCGGACGCTAGTGACGAAGAATTAAAGAAAGCGACGGTGAATTTTAGAGCTTACCTAGCTGTTCTATACCGTATCTTTCTAAGACTAGAAAAAGAGGGTCGGTTGGATGAAATCAAATCATTCCCTAAATGTGATTGTTTGGAATGTAGAGGTGAGGCTAAATAGCCAGAAACTAAAAACCACCTTATGGTGGTTTTTAGGAGCTATGTTCCGCAGTATTCCGTATACTGCTTTTTGGGCTTATGCAACATGATACATCTTCCCACATCACGATATTCGTCATGCTCTAGCCCCGGTCGTATCATACTCACCGCTAGACAAAAAAGTCAGAGTATGGTGTACGATCTCTTGCTCACTGATTAGCAATGATCAAATTCCACACTTTTGTGGATGACTAGCCGAATATTGTAGGAACTAGCTCAAATTTTTCTATGAATATCATATACATGAAATTAATAGTAAATGAGCGTTAGCCCATCTAAATTATACCAGAAACAACTTTTTTCTCCTCTTATCACATTAGACTCAACTTGATAACATAATAGATATGAAAAAGTTTGGTTATGCCGCTTTTGGTTCTGACCTGTCTGGTGGTTCTTTGTCATGTATCAACTTGAATATTTTCTTTGAACTATCATTCGGTTTTGTATCAAAAGTTCGAGATGTGGCGCGGTATGGTTCACCAATTGAGACTTATCTCGTTTAAATTCTTCAGATACCTTGTAAGTAAGGGCTAGTTTTGGTGTTCCATTAAATACCTTGCATTACGAATATAAGACCTAATGTCGTGCTCTTTTATTTCTAAATCATCTCTTTGCTCTCTAGCACCGTCAATTTCAATTTGAAGTGCTTCTATCTTTTCTTCCAATTTCTTACTAGCAATAACACTTTCGACAAGTGGCAGTTTATCAATAATCATTGCCTGCTCTGCTTGGAGATCAGCTATGTGTCTGTTCACGTAAGATGATGTGTGTATTATCTCTTTCTCACTTTCTCGATATTTATTTATCAAGACCTTTTCAAAAGCTTCTAAGTATTCTCCAGTAAACTCAATTTTAGTTAGAAATTTCTTCACTTGAGCTTCAAAGGTTTCCTTTGCGATTCTGTGATACTTGTGATTTCTTGCAGGGTTATTACTGACTCCACAATGATAAGTACCGTAATGAGCACCAGATTTACTTCTAATGAACTACCCCGACCTGAAGGCATGGGGGGGGTATCAGTGGCACATGAAGAGAGTTTTTGGGTTAAAACAAAGAAGAGTTGGTGGTGTAATTGTTTGTATTCTGATAAACCTTGATTCTGTATTTCATATGGAATACAAAGTGGTAAACCAGTTCACTGGCACTGTGTGACTTTTTTATAATTGGTGACATTACCTACATGGTAACAAAAAGCCCCGCCTTGAAAGGCGATGGTAATATTCTTTGAATAGTATTTACATGCAACATGCTAAAATAACATTATGAAACAGTCTGGATTTACCCTTATTGAGTTACTTATCACTATCGCCATTATCGGTGTGCTAGCAAGTGTAGTATTTCCTCAAGTAAATAAAGCTCGAGAAGTAGCCTATTTAGTTCGTGCTGAACAAGAATTCAGATCTTTTAATCAGGCAATCCAAATGTACCAAAATAAATACGGTGAGTACCCAGCTGATACTAATAGAGACTTACCTCCTGGACTAGAAGAATTTTTGGCAGGAGATAATAATTGGCCTGACGCAGCTTGGCCCGGCAGTGTTTTTGACTGGGATAACTGGGAAGACCCTAATGACTCGAGTCAAAGAATTATACAAATAAGCGTTAGATTTTGTCCCGTAGGAAAGCCAGACGAGTGTAAGTTTCCCAATACCGAATGGGCGGAAGACTTTGATATTAACAGTGCGGTGTATTTTTGTTTGCAAGGTGAATGCAGGTCGCACATAAATCGACCAGTAAGCCATCCGGGCTATTGTACAAACTGTAAAGATTAGGCCGTCTAAATTTAACCCGTAAATGTTTAAAACTGTTAGCAAACATACGGTTTGTTTACATCTTTTTGTAGAGTGGATACTCTTTTACATAGTCTTAGCCTCCTAATACTTCCTTTCTTAGTCTTAATTTCCTTATCGACTAGCTGATTAAAATGAAAGTCATTATTCCTCCAGTTATAGTACGTCCAACGACTAACACCTAATAGTTTGGTAACTAAAGTGACTCCCAATACTCCGTTTCGTGCCTATTCGTCAGCTAACATTGCCTTTGTATAGCTCTGATCTACGGCAGTTCTCATCCATTTGTCTCTTAAACACAGGATTATTTTTAAGCCAATCGTAGTAAGTGTGGCGGCCAATTCCTTTCTTTTTGCAGGTGCGGTTGATGCGGAGGTAGCAGTCGCTGTAATTAGCGAGGAAGGCTTTTTTGTTTATGGTGGTACGTTTTTGGTCATTTACTTTAGTATTCTCTAGACATAAGGGTATGAATTACAATCAAAGACATAACTTTTAAACTGTTAATTCTTGAACTTCTAGCATATAGACGACAAGCCCCATCTGCGATAGCCAGGATATAACGTAGTTTTCAATAATGTTCTATCCAAGGTCGTCTAGGGTCACAAAACATGACTACGTCTCCACACAAAATGTTATACTAGGTAATCTTTACTACGTTTTAATTACCGCTTTTGTATGAGTCAACCTTTTAATTCAAAGACCAAAATTGTTGCGACCTTGGGACCCAATTCAAATAAGGTGCCAGTGATTCAGAATATGCTTACAGCTGGATTAACAGTTGCTCGCATCAACATGAGTCACGGCGATCATAATACTCATGCCGAACTGATAAAAAATGCCCGTCTCGCGGCCAAACGTGCCAAACGACCAATAGCTATCTTGCAAGACCTATCAGGTCCAAAAATCCGGATCGGTGATTTTGAAACCGAACAAGTCACTCTAATACCTGGCGAATCACTTATCTTAACAACAAAAAGGTGTGTGGGAACAGCTACACGTGTCTTTGTTAACTACGCCAAATTACCGCTTGAAGTTGAAGTTGGCATGTACATTTATCTTAACGATGGTAAGCAAAAACTCTTAGTTGATAAAATTAAAGGCTCAGAAATTCACACTACCGTAATCGTCGGGGGACAAATCCGTGGTCGCCGTGGCGTGAATATTCCTGAAGCAAATCTATCTATCTCTTCCCTAACCCCAAAAGATAAAAAAGATCTGGCTTTTGGTTTGGAACAAGGTGTCGATTTTGTTACTCTATCATTCGTCCGCAGTGCTGCCGACATTCGTCAACTACGACGCTTGGCAGAGAAAACTAGAAAAGTAAACATAGTGGCTAAGATTGAAACAAAATTTGCTATTGATAATCTTGACGAGATTGTCGCTGAAGCGGATGTAATCATGGTCGCCCGCGGAGACTTGGCTATTGAGACACCACTAGAAAATGTACCTATGCTACAAAAACACATCATCCACACAGCCAACCAAGCTGGAAAGCCCGTCATCACAGCGACCCAGATGCTGGATTCAATGCGCGTTTCCACTACCCCTACTCGAGCCGAAGTAGCTGACATAGCCAATGCTATATTGGACGGCACCGATGCTGTAATGTTATCTGACGAAACCGCTGTCGGTGAACATCCGGCCCACACCATAGAAATAATGTCTAGAATTGCTCACGAGACGGAGGCTGACCAGTTTTTTATTCAACATCAATCGGATTGGGATTTCTCAGCTAAAACTGTCTATGATGCCGTTAGTCAATCTATTGCGAAGACCGCTGCCTCGGTAAAAGCTAAAGCGATAGTAGCCTTTAGTGAGAGTGGGTACACAGGCCGTATGGTAGCCCGTTATCGTCCACGTGTGCCGATTTTGGTTTGTACCCCAAACCAAGTCACTTACAACCAGGCATTGATAATTTATGGCTGTGAGCCGGTCTTGATCGAAAGAGTAAAGAGTTTGGTCGCCGCTCGCCAGAGCGCCAAGCGCGTTTTACGTAACTATCACATAGCCGAAGCCGACGACCTATTCATAATCGGAGCCGGCGTGCCATTTGGAAAGCCTGGGGCAACTAATATGATGATGGTAGAGAAGATGTAATATTCTAAAAACAACCGCTCGCACGCGAGTGGTTGTTTTTATCATCCCTGAACCTCAATCAATTTAACAGGTATCCACGCAGAAGACTAGACGAATTACGCAACAGTGTCACTACCATTTCAGTAACACGGAATGCTTTTTCTGGTGGGAAGTGGGTTCTGTCATCAAAAGTACCACCATAACCGGCATATAGTTGTAATGTTTGAGTTTCTCCTAAATTATTGAACACCTGGTGACTACGTTCTTCTAGATCCAAAAGGATCACATTGTTATCAGCCGCAATCTTACGAACAGCTGGAGCGTATTCTCCATGTGATCGAATATGTTGATCGGTTGAGGTAAAAACCATGCGACTGACGGGAGTAATTAAAACCGGTATTGCACCTTTGGCACGGGCCTCATTTATATAAAGTTCGAGATAATCACGAAAAGTTCCGTTGTATGCCGGTGCAGTGCCTGGATTTGTGTAATGAATATCATCAAGATGCTGATCATTATGTCCAAATTGGATTAGTAAATAATCACCAGGGGCTAGAGAGCTACGAACTGAGTTGAAACTACCCTCATCGTAGTAAGACTTGCTACTTCTGCCACTAATTGCCGCGTTAATTACAGTTGCCTCAGTTCGTAAGTAATCCTTAAGGAAATCACCCCAACCTGAACCACTAGACACAGTGGAATCACCGATTAGATACACGTCCACCGGCACAGTAGAAGGTTGACTAGGACTAACTGCAGTGGTCCCAGCATATACTCCAATATCCTCAAATCCTCCTCCAACTGTCGGTCTTAAGAAGTCAGGTGAGTTAGGGTCGGTACTGATGAACTGGACGGTACCGGAGCGTTGCCAGGAGTTGTTGCTTTCGATACCAGCACCATTCTTCTCAACTCCACCAGACGAAATATTCTTAGTAAGAATAGTATCTGAACCAACCTTGTAACCCACTAATCCGTTATTCCATGTGGTGTTGTATGACATTGTTACGTTTACTCCAGAATTATAATTAATACCGTTGCTCTTGTTTGAATATACCAAGTTGCGCTCTACTACCGTATCTTTACTTGGAGAAGATCCGCCAGCTTTGACACCATTACCTTCGCCCTTAGCTATGCCGTTTGAGTAAGAAATGTTATACCCTACATAACTTCGAACACCTCGCCATGTGTCTATACCATCATCAGAGTTCCTGTACACCAGATTGTTTTCTATTCTATTATCATAACCATAACTAATAGCAATACCATCTGTATTACCACCATCGTTGTATACAGCCTCGAACAAACCAGCAGCTGAATTGTCTCGAACAATATTGTTGCGAATGATGTTTCGTGACGCTACTGTGGTACCAGCTCCATCCCCAGCCTGTATTTGAATACCTGATAGAGTATTGTTATAAACCTCCATACCTTCAATTAGATTGTCAGCTCCAAGGACTTCTAAACCTTTTTTCGGCATCTCCCTAATAACCATTCCTCTTATGTAGATAAAATTACCACTGATGCGCATCTGAGCCCAACTTGATTGAGGTGAAGTACTCCCATCAAACACCGCCTTCTCCCCCGGATAACTCTCATAGATCACTGGATTAGCAGCGGTACCTTGGTTGTTGAAGTCGATATTTTTAGATACTTGATACGTTCCTCCAAATAAGAACACCACATCCCCGGCTCTAGCTTTATCAATCGCGGTTTGGATGGTACACGGTATCACTTCGGTACAAGCGGTACCAGAACCGTTAGGGGCAGCGAAGATGGTACCACTGGAAAGTGGAGTAGCGGCGACGGGTTGCGGTCCAATTGGACCACTAAGACCAATTGGTGGGGTGGTGGTGTTAGGGTCAGTTGGGGTGATTATGGTACCACCCCCACCAAGAATATCAATCAAATTCTGGAGAGCTTGGTCTATATTAGTAGTATCAATACCAGTATTCGTCGTACTATCCGCTCCCGCCTGTGCATTATCAGCTCTTTGTTGTCCTTGTTGTTCGGCTTGGTTGGCGGCTTGGTTGTAGGTGTTGTTGGAGAGTTGGTCAGCTTGGGCCACCGCTTCAGAGGAGCTAGCGGCTTGCTGGGTAATAGCAGCATCCAGGTAGGAGGTACCGTAGCTAGGGTCGGTGTAGCCGGTGCCACCGGAGAGACCAAGGAGTCCGGCCGCGCCTTCCAGGGACTTTTGTGCCAGTTGGCCCACCAGAGCTCCAATGATCTCACCGATCTCATCAGCGGCAATGAGACTGTCGAGACCGGCCCCAAGGTGGTGGTTAAGAGTTTGGTTGATGACTTGTCCCGGAGTGGAGACAGCACAACGTTCTCTGGTGATCGCTCCGCCGGTGATGAGGGGGATTTGGGAACAGATGGCTTTGGACATGAAACCGTCACCGAAGTTTAGGAAACGGGTGGCGTTAACTTGTTGGTTGTTGATTCTGAGAGCCGCTTCACCACTGACGGAGAGGAAGTTACCATAGGGGGTATAGGTGTTGGGTCTGGTGGTGACAGTGTACCAAGTGTCCCAACCACCGTCATTGAAGCTACCGTTAACAAAGTTGTCGATGTTGGCAAGAGCACCTTCGAGGCTGCAGTAGGTGGCGCCAATTGGGTAACCGGCGCGGTAGTGTCTTTGGTAGCCGATGTTGAGGGCGATTTGGAGGTCAAGTCTAAAGGGGCGGCAGACAAAGGGGGCGATACCGAGTTCGTTGACGAATTCACCAAAGACTCGGTCTCCAACCCGGGAGAGGTAGTATTCCAGGTCTTGGACAAAGGCGGGGGAACCTTGGAAACCGGAGTTGATCCACCTGACCACACTGGCAGTCATGACAGCGATCATGCCCTTGGCCACACTCCAGGCTAAGGGGTCCCAGACTAGTTCCTTGAATCTGATGACCGACTCAATAGCCGCTGACATCACGTTGGCGGCGGCACTGACGGCTTGTTCGGCCAGACCCATCAACTGACCACTGAAGGTGGCGACTCCGGCTTCGGCGTGGTTGACTTGGTGGTATGGTTGAGGGATGTATACACTGACAAAAGAGAGGGTGAGGGTGAAGAGGAAGGTGAGGGTGGTTTGGAGGAGGTGGTGGAGGGTGGGCACAGATAATGTGGGTTATTTTATTATTATAGCAGTGGGAAAAATGAGTTTTTTGGTATTTTTGTCTTTCTGTGTATTACTAAATATAGTAAACAACTTTTAAACGATCATATAAAGTATCCCCACAAAACACTCTTCAGATTTATCTCCAACTAGATTTTAAGCTATACTAGTTTTATGGTTAATCTTTTCAAATAGAGATCTTTCTTATGCAATTCTCTGAAGATTTCATAAAAGAATTTAAAGGTGATGTGGATGATTCCCCTCGGACACTAGAAAAATACAGTGAAGATACTAGTATTTTCCACTTACAACCAGAGGTGGTGGTCTATCCTAAAGACGTGGCTGACTTAGCCACCCTAATTCACTATACGCACCGCCATCGTGGCCAAATGTCCCTTACCGCTCGAAGTGCTGGCACCGACATGTCTGGCGGACCGCTGACTACTTCAATTGTCGTTGACTTTTTGCGGTATTTCAACAAAATTAAACAAGTAGACGAAAAACACGCCACCACCGAACCAGGGGTTTTCTACCGTGACTTTGAACCAGAAACACTAAAATACGGAGCACTTTTACCTAGCTATACCGCTAGTCGTGAACTGAATACTGTCGGTGGGATGGTCGCCAACAACTCCGCCGGTGAAAAATCACTAACCTACGGCAAAACCGAACGGTATGTACACTCACTTAAAGTTGTCTTACAAGATGGTGTGGAGTATGAATTCAAAAAACTTTCTCGACCTGAACTTGAAGCTAAGAAATCTCAATCTGATTATGAAGGTGAGATTTATCGCCGAGTTGAGGATTTGATTCATCAAAACACCGATACCATTAAAGCCAATCGTCCGACCGTCAACAAAAATTCAGCTGGCTATGGTATCTGGAACGTCTGGGATAAAGAAGCTGACACTTTTGATCTAACTCAACTTTTTGTGGGCTCGCAAGGGACTCTTGGATTCATTAGCGAAATTACTTTTGATCTTGTCCAGCCAAAAAATGAGTCCAGGATGTTGGTTATGTTCTTAAGACCAAAACACTGGCCTAAGCTAGGTGAGATCATAAATACTGTATTAAAATACAAACCGGAAAGCTTTGAATCATACGACGACAAAACCTTTGGGGTTATGTTGCGCGTATTTCCAAAGTTATTTAAGCGCCTTGGTGGTAATATTTTTAAATTAGCTCGTGATTTTTGGCCTGAGACCAGACTTATTCTTACCGGCGGTATACCAAAATTAGTCTTGATGGCTGAGTTTGTTGGTGACGATGATAAAGAGGTAGCCAACCGAGCTCGCACCGTTGGGCACATTGTAGGTAACAAATACGATATACCAATTCACGTAACAGCTAATAAGGAAGAGGCTAATAAATTTTGGCTTATCCGCCGAGAAAGTTTTAAATTATTACGTGAAAATGTCAAAGGCAAGCATACCGCACCATTTATTGACGACCTGTCGGTTGAACCAAAGCATCTTCCAGAGTTTCTACCTCGTTTATACAAGATTCTTGATGAATACAAACTTATCTATACTGTAGCCGGCCATGTTGGTGATGGTAATTTTCACATTATTCCTCTGATGGATTTTTCTCGACCTGACTTCATCAAAATTATCAATGAGCTCTCAGACCGTGTCTACACGCTGGTAGGAGAATACCATGGCTCAATTACCGGCGAACACAATGATGGTCTGATCCGCACCCCTTATCTAAACAAAATGTTTACCCCAAAAATGTTAGATGTTTTTTTGGAAATTAAAGAAATATTTGACCCGCACCGCATCTTTAATCCCCACAAAAAAGTGGATGCAGATATAAGCCTGCTCACCAGCGCAGTAAAGAAAGTCACACCTAAATAAAGACTGTTGTTGTCTTGGACACTTGTAGTCGATTGTAATACACACAAACTCCAAACTACCAATTACTAAACCCGGTAAACTCAAACAGACGATAGTGAATTTTTCGGAAAGGGTTACTGTCCTTGAAAGCTTCATAAGGTAATGAGTATTCAATTCCACCTTCATTTCCCCACTGTTCGTCAAAGAATTTTTGACTAGCTGCAATAGCCGAAGTTGAGGCCTCACCTTCCACCAAGACATTGGTTTCTAGGTTGTAGTTGTCTAAATTTCTTCTCGTATAATTAGCCGAGCCCTGAATCAAAGATACTTGCATTGGAGTCTTGGCTAACAATAGTTTAGTGTGACACTGTTCACCGTGAGTATTACACCAACGCACTTGTGTATTACCCTTTGAACTACTCATCAACTCATAAGCTACCTGTCGATTGGGGACACCGTTTTTTTCTCGCCCAAAAGCATCTTTGTTTGGATCAAATAATAGCCGAATATTAACTCCGCGCTGATCAGCTTGTTTTAAGGTCTCGACTATATCACGATCTGAGATGTAAAACATGCTAATGTCCAAGGAATGACCAACTCCAAGTTCGTTTATCTTTTCCAAAATTTTTGCTTTAATCGCCTGTTCTGTTAGCAGTTGAACTTTAGTATCACCGACTAGATCAACAACATTTCCACTCAACTCTGGCGGTAAAGGTGTAAAATCACCGCCAGAAAAGCGCACTACTGCCTCTTCGCTTTTTATAACATCCAGCCACAACCAGTCATCTACCTTAATCGCAGTATTGGTGTGTCGACTAGAACCATCATGTGGATTGGCAGAGGTTATGAGGGTGGAAACACCAAGTCTCCCTTCCCTTTCATAATCCGCCAAAACAACCTTGCGGTGGTTAGCCTTAAAATTAAGTATGTTTAAGTAAGCTTGAATATCGACTTTGGTCTTATTAGCATCCAAAATATTAGCCAGCCTGCCTTGATCAGCCTTTTCTGGCACCCACTGTAAAAAGGTTAGCCAAAAAGCACTGTATATTGGGTTGCTATCTCGAAGTTTAGTTAGGTCAGTTAACGTTACCTCCACCCCCGCTCCACGAAGAGTCTGAAACTGTAGCGAAGCGTATTCACCGTACAAGGTATTAATCGGGTCGGAAACAACCTGAATTACTACATCAGGATTTTCTTTTTTCTTTTTTAGCAATACTTCGGTCAACTCTTTGCTCAGACTACGATATGAAGTAGTGGCAGTACCCAAAAAATCATTATATAAAAACATATCTACTAATATGTAGTGGTTTGCCCCTTCAATCATTTTTATTACCTCGTCAAATATCTCCTGCTCTGACTGAATCTGACCGTTGCTGTCTAGGTAAGTTTTATCTCTTAAAAAAGTTACACTATCATCCGGAACCGAAAATACACCACCAGTTAAATTTGTATTGGTTGGCAATGGTTTAAAAACATTAAACAGTCCGATTACCAGGACCACCACCAAAACAACACGCACAAATATTTTAAATTTAGAGATTTTACGAGGATGTGTCTTAGTGTCATTCATTGACATCAATGATACCGAGAACCAAATACTATTGCATGTCTTTCTGTACACACAAATTTCTCATCAAAAACAAAATAACTAGTATATAAAAAAACAAAAATCCAGCCCGGGGCCAGATTTTTTACAATAAATGGAATTTTTAAAAAAAATTCTAAAAGAAACAATAATGAACGAGTGGAACAGCCCTAATTATAACCAAACCAAAATATAGTGCAAGCAGAAGTTATCCACAACTAAATTTAGACGAAAATTTTCAAGCCAAAAAAATAAAAGACCTTGGCTCAAGGGGAGGAAACCAAGATCTAAAATCTCTTTTGGAGGGAGATGTTTGGACTTTATTTATTTTTTTTGCCAGCAGCAGTCCTTCATTAAAAATAACATTAAATCAGTAGTGCGTCAATAGTTTTCTGTCTTAGTTTGCGGTAACAAATGACTCAATATCACTACACCTAAAGACTAAGTCACTACGATATTCGTATTCCACACAGGCACGGTAGTAAAATTTAGTAGCCTGGGTCAAACGAGAAATTTTTCCAGTCACAGTAGTACGTTCATTTACCTCTCCCCTGGTTTTTTGTTTAATTAAATTTGCACCCCTTGCCGTTGGTATATCATCATAATTATCATAGTCATCCTCTAAGTCAGTCAATGATGAACGGTCTTTAGAATAAACATAAAAAACTGTACCATTATCATAATCATTCATACTCACAAACACCTTAACATCGGCACTGCTTCTAGTTACCTTTTCCACTCCTTCACTTTCCACTACCGGCTGCCCGATAAAAGATAGCGTTGCCGCTGGCTTTACGGTCGTCAAAGTTCTAATCTGCCCCAAAACAATATTCCCATCTTCATCCTCTATCACCGCCCTATAGCTATATCTAGTATCCGGCTTTAAATCAGAAATTCTGATTTTGTAAGCTGTTTGGCGAGTATAGTTATAATTTACCTCAACTTTATCTGAGTCTTTATTTAACGAATTACCAACACCATATTCAAACCAAACCAACGCTGTTCCAGAACTACCCTTATTGGCCTCTGCTTGCAATTCAGCAGTTGTTCGACCCACGGCTGATGCCGCATCAGTAGTAACCTGCATATAAAAAGGGTTAGCGTAGCGACGTTTTTCTACTGGTGAAAGTGCGGTCTGTTCAGCCTGCAGTTTAATGAGAATAGCTAACTGCACTTGCAACTGCAACAATTGACCATAAAGAAACGCCAAATATTGCTGATTATTCATCGGCGTACTGTAGGTAACGGTCTCAGCTTTAGCGGTATTGGTCCAAGGACCAATACTAATAAAAGCTACAATCAAAATTACAACTAAAAGCTGGGAAACAATTCGGTTAGTAACTGTATGCGAAAACATAATTTTAAATTAATTATTAGGTGAATTACAGTAAAAAACTATATCACATTATATCGGTATTAGCAATAGCTCTGGTCTCCTTTGCTAATTAATAGATATTAATTATATGATACTATACTGACTAATTTAAATAGGAAGCGTGGCTGAGTTGGTTGAAGGCGCGCGACTCGAAATCGCGTATGCGGCAACCCCGCATCGAGGGTTCGAATCCCTCCGCTTCCGCAGTTGTAACGTAGTGGAAACTGCGGAAGCGAGTAAGCCAACTTCTTGGCTTACGTGAGGGATTCGAAGCTGCGCAGCTTATGTTTACGAGTATTTAAAAACGAGTAAACATGCGAGCAGCCGTCCAAGAACACGAGCTTATTTTATGAGTGAAGCGAAATAAAATAGCCGTGATTCTGGGACGAATCCCTCCGCTTCCGCAGTGAGTATAACGAACAAGGAAGGAACACATAGAATTTTATCTATCCTTATGCCATACTATACTGTTGTAAAAATATTATATTTACTTATGCAAAATGAAAATCTGATAAACTTGCTTTTGGAACACAATAAAAAACGTAGCGATAATTTCTCTAACCCAGACATCGTCTTGGAACGTCGACTATACCGTGCCAAACACCCAACAGAAATAGCCGTCTTGAAGTGTATGGACGGTAGACTACACTTACCAATCATAACCAAAACCCCGCTCGGTATCATCCAACCGTTTCGTAATTTAGGTGGTCAATTTGATCTTGGTTGGCCCTTTTTTGGACAAGTCATGAAAGACTGGGTGGATTATGCGGTATCTCAGGGTAAAAAAAGTATCGTTCTTACCACCTACCACTACTCAAAGAGCGATGAACATCTTGGCTGTAAAGGCTTCGGTTATAACTGTGACCTGGCCCTTAGTGAAACCAAGAAGTTAAAAGAACAGTTTGAAAGAGTGTTTGGTCTACACCACTCAGTTGTCTATCCGATATTAGTTGGTATTGAAACAGACTAAGATACCCTGATCATTCATGGTGAAAATGGAGAAATAATGGATATGTCAGAAATGACGGAGGCTGGCTCAAATGATATTCGAAACAGAATAAACACCCTATTCCCAGATATGTCACCAGAAATAGTCAGTGATCTTTTACCACTTCTAGCTGGTAACGCCAAACACATAAAAGAAATCCGCGAACAAAGTAGGCCCATCACTGAAATAAATCACAAAGAATTTGTATTAGCCGTCGGAAGAGGTTTTGATTGGCTGCATTTTCACAACAAAGCCCTAATCATTGGACCATATAGCTACAATCTGAAAGACCCAATTGAAAAAGCGGCTGGTATACTATTAGATAATATAAAACTAGGCAGGATTGAAGCTAAAGACGGCGTTCTCCTTATGACTTCAGCTGCTTATCGTGATAACGTTGGTATGGAAAGTCGCTTAGCTGCAGAAAAGGCTATATCATTAGCAGAGTTTTCACTCGAAACAATAAAAGAACAGGTTCCTGAATTAATTCCCTATATCTCTGTATTAGTTGGAACCACCAACATGAATACCAGAGAATTTACCCGCATCCCCTTTACTGTGCAGATTTAAAAAATATAAAAACAGCCGCCAAAATAGGGCGGCTGTTTTTATATTTTTTAAATCTAGTTTATCGTACCCCAGTAGTAACCAAGAGTAAAAACAAACGCTAAAACTACAAAACCAACAACTGCTGTTTTAAACGAAATTTTATCCATATTGAAATTATATAAATATTATTAGTTTGAATAAAAACTATGTATTAATGCTAGCATATTATTTTCTACAATAAATCAGTAATTCACCGCTTTTGGAAACCGGTCTTTAGCCCCAACATTATTGCCGCAAGACTGATTTTATAGCAGACTCTGGAACAGCCCCGAGGCGTAAAATTTCTACTTTATCATCAAGCACTCGGATCACTGTTGAGCCAGCTCCCACTCGCGGGCCCCCATCATGTATCTCATCAATCAAATCTGCCTTATCACCTAATTGCTCTAAAATTTCTTTTGGTGTAGACAAGGTCGGAAAACCGCTAACATTGGCACTGGTGCAAGTAAGTGGAGCATCATACTTACTCATAAAATCATTAATCACTTGCTTTGCTACCTCATCAGAAGAAACACGAAAACCTAGAGTACCATCAGGAGCCAGGAGGTGGCGCGGGACTTCGTCCCGCGCCTTAAGGACCAAAGTCAACGGACCAGGCAAGAACTTAGCCGCCAAAAGCTTCGCTTTTGGCGGCATATGCGCAAACCGCTCCACGTCCTCCACACTTCGCACCAACACACTCACCGCTTTACCCTCCTCCCTCTCCTTAATCTCATACAAAGCCGCCAAAGCCGCCGGATCAAAAGCATTAACCCCAAGGGCGTACAGGGTTTCGGTGGGATAGAGAATTGTCATCACTTTATTATAGTAACGGTAAATGATAATATGTAAACAATATGAGTTTTGAAAACTTATCTATCACAGCTGAACCTAATTTAAAAGAGAAAGTGGAATCTCTTGATCCTGAAACAGCTGAAGCTGTAAAAGAAGGTATAAAGAGAATATTATCTTATGAACAAGAGCGCTTTTATATCGATGAAGGCGGGGTTGGGAAACTCTACCATCTTCCTGGCGGGTTATGCATTAAAATACTAGACGAGAGGCATAACCATCCACAAAGACACCTTTTTGACTTAGGTAACGAACCAAAAGAAGAGTCTGATCTTCAAAACAAAATGTCACGAACTAAATATGACGGATTGACTAGATCACCTTACGTTTTTAGTGTTTTTGTTGCAGAATCACGAGAAGAAAAAAACGCCATAGTAATGGAAGAATTAAGTGCTGTTAACATGCAGCATGTAATAAACGGAAGAGAATCTCTTCCTGATAATTTTTCGCTTAATTCTTTTTTCTCCGACTTAGCTGATTTTTTGGATCATATGCACACCACTGATCAAATAGCTCATACAGATTTATATGCACGCAATATTATGATAGACAAAGAAACTGGGGAACCTAGAGTAATCGATTACGGTAGAGCTAAAGACTTGTCTCGTATAAACGACGAAGAAAAAGAGAAGCTAATTGATGAAGACTGGAGACTGTATGACGAGACTTACGAGAAATTTGTTGAATATTTTGAAAAAAATAAATAATCTTATTTTACAAAATCAAATATCTGTGTTACATTGGCGAGAGATTTAATAGGATATAGAAATGCATATAACCATAACAACAGAACTGGAAAGCAGAATTACTACTTCTATAGAAGCGGGTAACTTTAATGAAGTAACTTTTTTGGACTTTAATTTAAATGGACCAGAGAATAATGTAAAAATCAGAGTTTCCAAAACAGAAACAGATTTGATTCCTATAAAAACAATAGAACATAAAGATACTACATATTTCGTAGGAATACCAAAATAAACAAAACAAAAACCACAAGGCGCCCAACAGGGTGCCTTTACTATTTTAAAATAAACACAAATAAGTTATACTCATCTCCAACATAAGTCCGGTTAGCTCAGCTGGTAGAGCGCTACATTGACATTGTAGAGGTCACAGGTTCAAGTCCTGTATCGGACACAAAGTGAAAGATTTCCTGGTTTTTTACCAGGAAAAGTTTTACTTTTGGCCCCAGGACTTGAAAAGGTTAGTCAGATATTTTGGGAATACCTGGACCAAAATATCGACAACCTGTACTGAACATGTAATGTTCAAGTCCTGTATCGGACACCTTCATGCTAATCCTATCCATCGAAACCAGCTGTGATGAAACCGCTGTCAGTATTATCGAAGCGGTTGGTGATTTTCCTAATTCTAAATACGAAGTTTTAGGCGATGCCCTCTTTTCCCAAATAGACACCCACCGTGAGTACGGTGGTGTCTTCCCTGCCCTCGCTAAGCGCGAGCACATCGCTACCGTGTTACCAATGTTAGAGAAGGCCTTAAAGGAGGCTAAGCTTGAAAGTAATTTTTCTCCCGCTTTAACTGAAGATCAAAAAGACCACATCCATACTTTACTCTCGCGCGAACATGGCTTAGCCGACCAAGTAATCACCTTTTATAATTCTTACGGTCGACCACCAATTGATCTTATCGCGGTCACGACTGGCCCAGGACTTGAGCCTGCACTTTGGGTTGGTATTAATTTTGCTAAAGCTCTAGCTTATATATGGAATACACCTGTGGTACCAGTCGACCATATGGAGGGACACATCTTAGCTTCAGTTTTTGATGGACACAAAATAGCTCCTTTAACCTTCCCTAGCCTATCTCTTCTAGTGTCAGGAGGACACACCGAACTCGTCCTTATGCAAGACTGGGGTCAATACGAAAAAATCGGGCAGACTCGAGATGATGCGGTCGGTGAAGCTTTTGACAAAGTCGCTCGCCTACTCGGACTAGATTACCCAGGCGGACCGATCATCAGTCGTTTAGCCGAAGAAGCCCACAAGGAACAACTACCACCGTTTACCGACCTACCAAGACCGATGCTTCATTCTGGTGATTTGGATTTTTCTTTTTCTGGTCTAAAGACCGCTGTACTTTACGCTACTAAGGACAGAGAACTAACAGACGATAATAAGAAAGCTTTAGCCAGGGATTTTGAGGATGCGGTAATAGAAGTACTGATAAAAAAAGTAACCCAAGCGATAGAAAAATATTCCGTTAAGTCCTTGATTGTCGGTGGAGGTGTATCTGCCAACCAACATCTTCGCCAAGCCATAACAGACTTAAAGAAAAAAACAGACTTTTCTGAACTAAACATTTACCTACCAGACCCAGCCCTATCCACCGATAATAGTATTATGATCGCTCTCTCCGGCCACGCTAGAGAAAAATCCGCCCTTTCTCCAGAAGATTTTTCTAAAGAAGCAAAAGCAGACGGTAATCTATCTTTGTCTTAGAAAATCTTTGAACAGGCATACGCTAGATTTGTCTAGAAAATAACCAAAGGTAGACCTTTCCCCGTCGCTAGGCACTCCTCTTTAAGGTCTACCCTTGGTTATTTTCTTTGTTTTGGTTGATTTTAATTAGCATAGATGCCGTGAATAACATTTGCATTATTCTTCATTTCATTATATAAAAGCACACAGTTTCAGGACTTAATTGGTCCTGCTTTTTTATAGCAAATTCCCGTAAAGGGCTGGTGTACTTTTGACCTTTGGTCAATTCCCCCGTACGCCTGCCCTTTACGGGAATTTGCTTTTGTCTATTTAAAACTATCTCAAATTAAATCGTTGTTGAGACTATGCTTTTTTAATCCGTGATTAATTCTATTTTAACATCCTTTGACAAATAAAAAACTCTGTTCTGCACTACTAAAAAGGAACAGATAAAAATTGACAGCGGGGGTGGTGGGTATAAAATTATGTAACGTTACATTCTGAGGGGGACAGTTTTGTACACGAAACCGGTATGTCTTTACGTGAACAAACAGTACACCCATATTCATTAATATTTATTTTTTCAACTTGCCTTGTCGTGCAAGTTTTTTTGTACCCGTAAATTCACTAAAGACCTTTCCACATAAAGGCCTGAGTGCCGTAAACAAAACTTAGATCTCTATGTGGACAGTACCTGGTACCTGTTCACGAGTTATTCTTATATATAAATTTATTCAACCAGTAATAGATCTATATAGAAAAGTGACTCACAAAATTATTATCTAGATTAATAAATAAATTTATTTATGACACACTCAACTTATAACAGCACAAGATCAATGCTTATTGTTGGAAGCATTGTTACTCTTGGAATGCTTGCACTTACAAATCCGGCAGCTGCTTACTACAATCATCATATGCCATCAAGCAACGATATTAGCGTAAGTAGCGAGAACAATGCTACGGTTGTTAATGAAGTTATGGTTGGTGCCAACACTGGGTACAACGGTATTCTTGGAGGAAACACCGGACGTGCTGGAAACGGTGGTGACGCTACTGGCAACCGAGCAAACGGAGGCAATGGTGGTGATACTGGCGAGTCTAACAACGGTGGCTCTATCTTCACTGGTGCCGCTGGAGCTATCGGAACTGTTGACAACACTGTAAACAGCAACCGAACAGTAGTTACTACAGATTGTGGTTGTGAAAACCGCAAAGGTGGTTCTGACATCACAGTTTGGAGCGGAAACAACGCTACTCTTCTTAACGGTCTTGGTGTAGACGCCAACACTGGTGACAACATGATCGCTGGTGGTACTTCAGGTGCAGCCGGAAACGGTGGTGACGCTACTTCATACACTCGCGCAATGTGGTTCAAGCACATGCACAAGGGTGGTGCAGCTAACGCAGGAAATGGTGGAAACTCTGGTGCTTCAAACAATGGTGGAGACATCATGACTGGTCCTTCTGTAGCAGATGGTCTAGTTATCAACGTTGTAAACCGTAACGTAACACGTGTAGCTCGCTAAATTCAGCGAAAATAAACTGGTAGGATAAATTTTCTTTATCCGTAGAAGATGGGTCAAAGACCCTACTTCTACCAAGATCTGGTCAAGGTTGACAAGATTTTGGTGAGAGGTATAAGTTATGTCTATTATGAAGATTATTGGTGGAATATTATCTTTAGTGGTGTTTTTCCCGATTTCAGTATCGGCTGATACGTTTATTAGTAATTCTGTGTCTGTGTCAGCTTCAAATGGAGTTAGTACTACTCACGTAAGAACAATCAGTAACGGTGAAGTAGTGGAGGATACGACTATATCCAGTACTACACCGTATCAATATAAATCAAGCTATAGTTCAGAAGATGGACTTAGTCATACCAAAGTGGACACCAGTATTAATGACAAACTTACCGAATTAAACCGATTATTAGACTTGCTCGCAAAGCTGCAAACCCTCATGTCTTACTATGAAAAACTTCAGACTAAACAATAGATTAAGCAGAATCTTAACTAACCTAACATCTTCGGCGATAATATTTGCTTTAATACTACAGATATACTCACCTTTAGTGGTGCTAGCTAATACCGAAGAGACACCAGAGCCAGCACCGGTCGCAGAAGAACAGACTTCGACACCGGTAGATGAAACACAAATTGACACCGGCGATGCCGTGTCAGGTCTTAAGCTGGAATCAGAAATAAACACCAACGTGGTGGAAGCAAACACAGAAGAGGAACCCTCTGACCAAGAAGACACCATGGACGAGACAGACACTATTATAGACGTGGCAGAAGATACTGAAACCGCCAGCACTACAGACAGCACCGATAGTGAAGAAAAAACTAACGAAAATGCTACCAGCTCTGTCGATATAAACACCTCAACCACCCTTGCAGCAACAACCACAGAAAATACTACAGAAGAAGGAGGAGAGGAAGTTCATCAAAACGCAACCAGTACTGATCAAGTAGAAATACCCGCTACGCCTACCGCTAGCACTACCTCAACCTCATCTGATCCGGTAATTGAAGATCCTGAAGACACCGATACAGACGAAACTGTGGTAGAAGTAGATTTGACCAACTCGGCCACCAGCAGCAACACCGCCACCAGCTCAGCCAATACCGGCGGTAACACTACCGAAAGCGGTAACTTTGAAATCAACACTGGTGATGCTGTCTCGTACGTAGACTTAGTTAATGTTGTAAATACCAATATCATCAACTCAACCGGCTTGATTGATTTTATTCGTAACGTATTGGGTTATCAGAACTTTGATTTACGCAGTAACTTCTACGATATCTTTAAGTCATTTAAAACAGCCGAAAGCTCACCCTCCTGTGCCTATGACATATGTGACCCTGCCTCCTTATTGGTAGACATAATGAATGACGTTAATATAAACAACAACATAGACGTCATCGCCAATACTGGCGGCAACAGTAGTAGTGGAGACAATGGTAGCATAGACACTGGTACCGCTTATGCCAGTGCTAATATCGTAAACTTGGCTAACACTAATATTATTGATTCTAACTACCTACTCCTTACCTTTGATAACTTTGCTGACTTGGCCGGGTCTTTGGTTCTGCCAAACAGTGACTTCTTTACTTCTTTATTTGCCAATAATACAGGTGGAGCTAGCTCATACGAAATTAGTAACACCGCCAGCGTAACTAATGATGTAACCACTATAGCCAATACCGGCGACAACACCACTTCCTCAACCGAAGAGGCCAGCATAACCACCGGTAATGCTCAAGCTATCTCACACACCGACAACCTAATCAATCAAAACCTTCTAAATACTAATTCTTTCAGTATGCTAATTCGCGTACATGGTACTTGGAGCGGTGAAATATTTGGCTTACCGGAAGGCATGCAGTGGGAAAACACTGGTGAAGGTATAAGGTTATATTACGCCCCAAACAGCCAACCCGGAGCGGCTTCATCAGCCGGAAAAATAACCAACAATGCCACCATTGCCAACAATGTTCATGTTTACGCTCTAACCGGTGACAATCAAATCAACGATAGTGAGACTGGTACTATTGAAACCGGAGACGCATACGCCAACAGCACGATCGTCAATGTTGCGAACACCAATGTAATTGGTAGTAACTGGGCCAATCTTATCTTTAATATCTACGGAAATTGGAGTGGTAATCTAGCCTTTGGTCAACCCGATCTATGGCTCGGACTAGAAGCCAACACTGGCTATCGGAGCCAGGTAAAACCCGGCTCCCAGATTGATTACAAATATACTATCTTTAACGGAGGTGACACAGTAGCTAGGAACGTGATTGTAGAGAACAAATTCCCCCTTAATTCCCTGTACTTTACAGACTCACCAGTAGATGCTGACGATATCGACAACCAGACACATTGGGCAATTGGCGATATAGAACCAGGCGAGACTCGAGAGTTCACAGTCCACACCAGAACCCATGAAACTTTCGGCCTTAATGACCGTCTACCATTACCCCTAAGTTCAAGGGTCTATGGCGACCAACCCGACGCTAACGATACCGACAATGAGGACTCTCTCTTGCTTTACGTTGGTGAGAAGCAAAAACAACACGAAGGTCCAAGCAAAACCTTTGCAGCTAAGTTCTCTGTTGCCAAAAGTGCTGACAAAGCTTTTGTCGCACCTGGTGATACCGTAAATTACACAGTAAAGCTACACAGTCTTGGTGGACCACTCTTTGACTCACTTTTGGTTGATGTTCTACGAGATGAAGAAGGAAATGTCTTAAGCGAACAATCTTGGCCTCTAGACACGATCAAAAATGGTGAAGAAATAACTATTGACTACTCTATTATAATCCCAGAAGGAGCAACTGGAGTATTTACCAATACCGCTCAACTAATCGGTGTTCATGGTACCAAACAACCAAAGTACCGAACCCTCTATGAAAGTACTCCAGTTGAGCATAAATTAATGATCGGCAGCTTAGCTGAGGCGGAACTACTTGGTCTCAACACTACAGTATCAACCTGCGACCCGTATATCACAACCTATTTAAGGCAGAACAAAGTAAATAACACCGAAGAAGTCATCAAACTCCAACAATTCCTCAAAAGTCATATTTCGGATAATGTACTGATAACAGGAGTCTTTGATGATGCAACCAGAGTTGCTGTTGCCGAGTTTCAACAACAATATAAAGAAGATATCTTAATCCCTTGGGGTATGACAAGAAGTTCAGGCTACGTTTATATTACAACCCAAAAGACGATTAACGAGATCATGTGTGGTAACATCACCAAGTTCCCTCTTACCCCCGATCAACAACAAGAAATAGACTTCTTCCGTATTAACAAAAACCAAATTGATGTTACTGACTGGCTATTTTCCGGACCAGTATCAACCCCCGAAGAAGATTTAGCAGAACAAAATCCAGTTAACGAATCAATCGCCACCAAAGTTTACCCAACTTCAATTCTAAACCTTACCCTTCCACCAATAGAACAAGCGGCTGTCTATGACCGCTATGGTAACTGGCTGAGATTGTTTAACCAAAGCCACACTGCTTACCTAGACTACTAAGTCGGAATTCAGTACCTGCAACAAAATAATCCCCTACTATAAAAATTACCGATTTTAAAACTGGTACAATATTAAAATGGATATAAGTTCCACTGATTTTGCTGTTGCCTTCTTATTTGGCTTGATTCCAGCATTATTTTGGCTCTGGTTTTGGTTACGGGAAGACAATAAACACCCTGAGCCTTACCTGCTAATAGCTATCTCATTTATTGCCGGTATGGCGGTAGTACCCTTAGTTTTACCCCTCCAAAAAATGGCTATCGACTTATACGATGGCTCTAACGTTATGTTTGTTTGGGTAATAATTGAAGAAGTACTTAAGTATGTAGCAGCATTATTTGTCATACTATGGAACAAGGCTGTCGATGAAGCCATTGATCCAATCATCTACATGATTACAATTGCCCTTGGTTTTGCTGCCTTGGAAAATACTTTATTTATACTAAACCCTCTTACTAATGGTGAGTACAGTACTGCCGCCATCACCGGTTCTTTTCGCTTCCTTGGCTCTACCCTACTTCACGTTCTATCATCAGCCACCATTGGAGTCCTTCTCGCCCTCGCTTTCTACAAATCAGCTTCTACAAAACTCATCTACGGTACAGTTGGGTTATTCATTGCTGTCTTATTGCATGCCTTGTTTAACTTTTTTATAATGGAGTCAAGTGGCGAAGGAATACTGATCATCTTCCTTTTTGTCTGGATGGGCATAATCATGCTATTCCTGCTGTTTGAAAAGATCAAATTACTCGAATCAACCAAAAAACCATCTTCACGTAAACGTATATGAAAAAACCTTCTTTTTTAGAACGACTAACTGGCTCTACCTCCAGAGATGATGATAGCGATTATGATCGTATTTTAGATGAAGAGCATCATTTTGGCGATGAAGACACCGAAAGCGACGACGATTCCCCTTATGAAACAGACAGCGATTGGCAAGAGGAAAATACCCAAGACCACACCCCTCAAGAAGGTGAACTACCGGTAGATATGTACCAGACTAACGATGCAATCATTATTCGAGCATTAGTAGCTGGAGTCAGTCCTTCCGACTTAGACATCTCTATAACCCGTGACATGGTAACCATTCGTGGCATCCGTGAAGAATATCAAGAAACCAACGACGACAATTACTTTCACCGCGAGTTATTCTGGGGGAGTTTTTCAAGAACTCTAGTATTACCTGAAGAAGTCATTATTGATGAATCAGAGGCTCAAGAAAAGCATGGTTTGCTGGAAATTCGTTTACCTAAGCTTGATAAGCATCGAAGTACACAGTTGAGGGTTAAGAGTAATATAAACGGTGGGAAATAAAATCTACAATTGAGAAAATCGCTAAAAATTAATGTAGCTCACTCGTTCGTCGTAAACTCCTCACATTGTTCCGCTGGTTGACCTAATTTTTAATGACTGAAAGGAATACTTGTGCCCTTTGGGTATAAAAATGGAAATACTCTTGTGGTGCGAGCCCGACGTAAGGCACGAAGGTGCCTTACTACCCCAAGTACACAAAAACCCCTAAACGGGGATTTTTAAGTGTGCTTGGGGTCGGGCTCGGTCACGAATCACTAAGTATATTTGTTCGTCTTCGACTCCAAATCTACTAAGTGTTCTCGACCCCAGCTCGTCTGTCGTACTCGCTCCGCTCCGTGCGACATGACTGCGCTTTTCGAGCCCGAACGGAAAGTGTATTAACACTTTCCTCCCCAAGCACTGGTATATAAAAAGTCTCTATATAGAGACTTTTTATATACCAGTGCTTGGGGTCGGGCTCGAACCGACGACATCTTCCTCTTCAGGGAAGCGCTCTACCAACTGAGCTACCCAAGCATTTATTTAGGTGAGGGTATTCTAACCTGTTTGAAGCTTTATTTCAACCGTCTAAATTTCTGGTTTCCTGTGCACCTTTTTACTTACCTGGCTCGTAAGTTGAGGGAATTAAACCATTCTTTAGCTTCCCCCACTTCTTTTGAAGCTTGTTCTAATTCACTGATCTTGGAAGTTAGATTTTCCCAATTTGGTTTTACATAATGGTAATATCCATACAAAATAATACCGATTACAAATACAAACCAAAGCAATCGAAAAACTGCTCCAATAATCGAATGTCGCCGCATCTTGTGAAGAAGTTGATTATTTTCAATCAGTAGACGCTGATTTTCTTTCAACAATTCCTTTATTTCACCATTATCATCTTGATACATAAAATATATTTAAAGTATACCAAGAGACTACTGATTTTCACAAATTATGTTAGAGTATAGCCACTAATTAATATTGTTATATTGCCTTCGTAGTTCAATGGATAGAACTACTCCGTCCTAAGGAGGAAATGTGGGTTCGATTCCTGCCGAAGGCACAAACAAGTAAAACAAAAAAGCTTATTCGGACGGATAAGCTTTTTTGTTTTAGAAAGCAAACTGCTTTGCTTTCGTGCTTGTTTGTGAAGCGGAGCCATACATTTTGCGCCTTTCCTAGCGTAAAATTAGGCGAGCTGGGGCAGCAGGTACTTATGAGCGTCAGCGAATTAGTAACCTGCGCCAAAAAAACGCTTTTTAAATGTGCCTTCGGAGAAAGCAAACCGTTTTGCTTTTGTCAGGAATCGAAGGGAAACTGAATGTGTGACGGCACGACAGTTTCCCCGGCTCGGAGAGGGTTCCTGCCGAAGGCACCAGAGTAAACTAGCGTTTAGCTAGTTTCTGGTGTCTGAGGCAGGCGCAAAGTCTGTAAAATTACTCCTCCAAACTCCGCACAAAAGTAAGCACTGCTTCGGTTACCGTTTCTAGACTTCCAGCGCTACATTTATCTAAAGTATCTTTAGTTGTGTGATGATAAGGAAAATGGTAATCAATCAACAAAACACTTGGAATTCCAGCCAGATTTAAAGGTACGTGGTCATCATAGACATCCAGTTCCATCTTATCTACAAATACACCAGGACTTAGATTATTAGCCAATTGCCAAAATTTATTAGTCTCCTTCGGAGCGTATTTCATAGACAACCCTTCTCTATGTATATTAAGATCGCTATCACACACCATATCCAGTACGATAGACATTTTTGGTAAAGACTCTTCAGCATAGACAGCCTCAAGGTTGTCAGCAAAATAAGTAGAGCCAAGAGGCTTCCAGTCCTGGTAATCACCATCCTGCCAAGGATCACCCTCTTCCCCATCAAACAAAACAAAATCTATTCCGACTGTAGTGGAAGCATTATTTAGCAACCTTGCCAACTCGAGCAAAACCCCCACCCCTGAAGCCGAGTCATTAGCTCCAGGTACCGGAGCCTCAGGATGAAACAGATCTTTATCAGCCAAACGCTTACTATCATAATGGGATCCTAAAATGATACGTTTCTTCGAATCTGGATTAAGTTGCCCAATAATATTCTTAAGCTCATATTCTTTCTGATCAGAACCAACGTAATCCCAAGTCTGAGCCAAAATCTTGTCAGTGTGTTCACCAAGCTCAGCCAGGATCATTTTCTCAACTTCATCGTGTCCCGATGACCCAATATAACGAGGGCCGTAGTCTAGCTGTTCTTTGATCAAAGCTAATACTTCCTCACCGTCGACTAAACCATCTTCGTCTCCAGCTCTTTTCAGGACTGCAGTAGTCAGGTATTCGACCGGCGCATAATTATCGGTCATAATCGTATACTTTGATAAATCAAAGCGGTCTAGGTTTATAATCTTATCTGACAAGTCGCTGTAATTATAGACAGTCTCAACACCCTCCTGCTTCCAATCCAAGTTCTTATCACCATTTACACCAACCATTATAATATTTTGAACCCCGATACTTACGGAGTCAGTAGTTGCAAAAAAATAACTATTAGGAAATACAGTTTGAAAGGTTCTAATTTCTGAGAAAATTAACGACGGCTGTTGTCTTGATAAGCTACCAATCAAATTTGCCATAAATACTCCATTTTCAGACATACGGTCTTTGGCAATTGTAAAAAATTCCTGCGTCGTAAAGTGGGCAGGAATTGAATATAGTGAATAATACACGTCACTAAAAATCAAATCATATTTCTTATTACTATCAAAAAGAAGTCTTCGACCATCTTCACTATAAGTAGTTAAGCGAGGGTTGTCGTCCAGCCCAAAATATTCCTTAGCCAATTCAAACAAAGCTGGTTCAATTTCAGCCACATCAACATTGACCGCTGGAGCCTCATAAAGTAAAGCTTTTGGTATTGAATAAGCCCCACCGCCAATAATTAACGCGTTTTTTAGTTCCGGTTTAAATAATTTGTATAAGTCATAATACTTTGTGTAGTTAAAAACTAAATCGGTTGGGTCAGCTTCATCTAAGAACATAGCTCCGGAGGCACTTCTATCTTGAAGAAAGAACCTAGTCTGACGACCTTCATATTCACCGTCATAGATCGTAATTTTTTCATAAATACCATCTTTTTGATATATAAACCCGTCGCTAAACAGCTGTGAACCAAAAATAATAGCTGGGATAATAATAAATACAGACAATAAAACTGCAGCCACCTTTTCTCGGGCATAACCCAAAGATATTAATGGTATTAAACCAAGACAAAATAGAACCAAACCAGTACCAATAAAAATATGATCAATACCAAATTTCGGAATTAAAACAAATCCAGCCAGAAGACTGCCGATAATACTCCCCAGCGTCGACCAGAAAAATATTTTTCCCGATACTCCACCAATACCCTGGTCTGGTAATCTAAGACTCTGCAGCTTTATGGCATATGGTGAAAGGGTACCTAAAAGAAGTGCTGGCAGAAAAAATAGTAAGAGAGATGATACCAAAGGTCCACTAGCCAACGACAAACCGATACTCAACAGTGGAAGTAGCAGCATACCCAATAAATGCAAAGCCAAAATAGCCACACCACTAACTAGAATAATGCGAAAGAACCAGTATGGTGATGGATGCTTGTCGGCAAATTTTCCTCCCACATAATAACCAATACTCAAAGCCGCTAGAATAACGCTGATAATGCTGGAGACAGTGTAAATAGTATTCCCATAGTAAGGCGACAATACTCTAACCGCTACAACTTCTACCACCAACACACAGGCACCTGTGATAAAAACAGCGATTAGATATAAGTTGTCACGCAGGAAGTTAGTCATGCTGTTAGAGGATATTGTACCAGCTAGAAATAATCAGTCTACGTTTATTTACAAACCAATTTCTATTTGACTTTGAATGGTATTTATGTCATTATTTACAGGGTTTTACTGTTTTTAAATTAGATTTTCTTTATGGGAGGAGTTAGTTCTATGCATAAAGAAGGAGAATTTTCATACGTAGCAGTACTTGGCGTAATTCACGATCGTGCCCTGCAAGAGTCATACGAATTACTAACTTTTTTGACAGGACACAAAGTAGATCTTAGTAATTTTTCACAAGCCAGAAAAGAGTGTCTTGCTGATTTAGAAAGTAAATTTCCAGAATTAGCTACTATTCATGTAATAGAGGCATTTCGAGAATTAAATCAAATACAAATGGGTGACACATTATGTGACGAAATGGTTGTGAAAGAATGGCTTTTAAGACACCAAAATATACTTTTAGTATACGGCAAAAAACTTCTGATTAAAAAAATCACGCACAGTGAAAACTCAGGTAACAGAAGAGCTAGAAACCTCATGTATTTACGTGACTTCGTTACAAAAAAACTCAACTGGTAACCCTACCTAAAACATTTTTAGGTAGGTTCTTTTTTTGTTTAACAGTCAAGAAAGCAAAAGCCCCGCGCCTACGGCGCGGGGCTTTTGCTTTCTACTTTATCAAAGTTCACTTACTTAAATTTAGATAAATTACTACAGACCAAGCAGTTCCTTTACTTTCCCTTCATCAAACCCAATAACCACATCATCACCAATCTTTATTACCGGTACTCCCATCTGATTAGTCATATCCACCATTTCTTTGGCTTTATCATGGTCAGCAGCCACATTATGTTCGGTAAATTCTACATTATTAGCCTTAAAAAAATCTTTAGCGGCGTGACAAAAATGACAAGTCGGGGTCGTATATATAGTTACTGCTTTATCCATAATTTATATTTTATTTTATTTCTTATTTTTAACTACGTAAAGCTAAGTATACCATCAAATTACCAAAATTTGTACCAAGGTCGATTATTATCTTGATCGGTACTGGTCGATGATAGAGGCCTGACTGTAGTAGCAGTATCGTCATCCATAATTATCACCACCTGTTCCCCTTCCCTAGCGACATCAAACTGGCGACGCATTTCCGCTTCGATCCCCCTCTCGCTGGACAAATACTCCACTTCTTTCTCCAAATTATCCTTTCGATCTTTTAAGTCAGATAATTCCTTTTCTACCGCTAGACGCTTTTCCGACATCTCCTTAGCAATCAAATACCGGTCATAGGCACTCCACAAAATAAGGATGGCCGCTAAAAAAATGAACACTTGAGTAACACGAGAGTTTAGCACCGTTCTAAATTTTCGCTTTTGATGAAAATCAAACATGTGCTAATATTCTAACATTATGAGTATACTTTTTTCCAAACGAGGTAAGAGGGTCATAAAGTGGGTCTGGGGAATCATCGCTGTACTTTTGATACTTAGTATGATCTTTGTTTTTTCAGGTAGCGGTCAAATGTTCACCAGCAGCGCAGTCCCTACTCACTCTTCACCATCTTCATAAAGACTTCCTGCGGTATATTTACTTTACCTTTTCCACGTTCAAGCATTTTCTTCTTGCCACGTTTTTGGTTTTCACGCAGTTTCATCTTACGCGTAATGTCACCTCCATACAGGTGCCCTGTCACATCTTTCTTAAGCGCTGAGAGTGTTTTAGAAGCAATTATCTTACCTTTGACCTTCGCCTGAATTTTCGTTACAAACTGCTGCCTTGGTAGCGTCTCATACAATTTTTCTACCATGGCTCTAACGTCATATTCAGCCCGCCTCTCGCCCACCACTCTAGAAAAGGCCGGTACCAACTCCTCAGCTACCAACAAATCCAAGCGGACTACCTCAGCCGGCCTAAGTTCAGCTATTTCGTAAGACAATGAAGCGTAACCACTGGTTACGTTTTTGAGTTTATCGAAAAAGTTACGCATCAGTTCACGTAATGGCATTTCGATAGAGATAAGATTGCGTCCATCACCGAATATTTCGGTGTCAATAACCATAGCCTCATGCTCATATAATAACGTCAAGACTGATCCCATGTAATCAGGCGGTAAGATAATCTGTCCCAATATCCACGGCTCTCGTATAGTTACCTTCTCGCCATGATCCGGAAAACGAGAAGCGGCATAAACCTGTTCGACCGCGCCGTCACTATCTGTAATTTCGTAGGAAATAGAAGGCGCGGTAATGATGATATCAATGGTAAATTCCCGTCTCAATCTTTCAGCAATAATCTCCATATGAAGCATTCCCAAAAAACCACAGCGAAAACCACGACCTAAAACACCAGACGATTCTTCTTCGTAAGAGAGTGAAGAATCAGATAACTTTAAACGCTCTAAGGCCTGGCGCAGAATAGTAAAATCATCTTGCTCACTAGGAAAAACGGAAGCCCAGACCACCGGCTTCGCCTCCATGTATCCAGTCAAAGACGGAGCTGGTGACTTGTCGAAAGTCAAAGTATCGCCCACCGTGGCCACGCCTGGCTCTTTTATACCAGTTACTATGTAGCCAATGTCCCCCGCCTGAAGTGAATCAACCGGAGTTTCGTTTGGGGTCACCACCCCCACTTCAAGCGCTGTAAAACTGCGACCGCTGGCGTTAAACCTAAGCACATCCCCTTTCTTTACCATACCATCAAAAACCCGCATAAAAACGATGATGCCCCGGTGATTTGAATACTGAAAATCAAAAATTAAACCACGATAAGTGTCGAGCTTGCTAGGAGATGGAGGTGGTATCTTAAGACAAATCCTTTCTAATAACTCATTAACCCCCGCACCGGTTTTACCGGAAACTAAAATTATTTCCTCGCGTGAACACGCCAACAGATTCATCACCTCCTCTCCCACCTCATCAGGACGTGAGTGTGGTACGTCCGTCTTGGTCAAAACCGGGATGATGGTTAAGCCTTGCTCACGGGCCATTTGCAGTGTAGTTAGGGTCTGAGCTTGTATTCCCTGTGTACTATCAACTAAGAGCAACACACCTTCTACCGCCTTTAGAGCCCGAGAGACTTCATAGGAAAAATCTATGTGTCCTGGTGTATCGATAAGGTTTAGCTCATATGACACGTCTGCCAACTGATAATTCATGCGAACCGGCTGCATCTTGATAGTGATACCACGTTCGCGTTCCAGATCCATTGAGTCTAGAACCTGGTCCTTCATCTTTCTCGCCTCAACCGTTTTGGTAAGTTCAAGCATACGGTCAGCCAGAGTAGATTTTCCGTGGTCAATATGAGCGATAATACTAAAATTGCGAATTTGTCGTTCCATAAATTTGTATTCTGTACTTTACCCTACTCCCGCTCTAAAAACTAGGGGTAAAGCTATTGTGGACCAATAACGGTCTTTTTAAACAATTTGGCATGTAGAGAACGACAAGCTTCATCCAACTCCTCTGAGCGCAATATGCGGTACACCAAAACCGCTGACAAAACACCAACCATCCCAGCAATCAAACCTTGTAGTAATATACCGATAAAAGTTTCTTGGTTGATACCATCGACAATAAATACCAAAGTAGCGTAAGCCGATAATCCAGCGGCCAGAGCAGCCAAGACAGCTTCCACAAGCTTTTTACCAATCCCTTGCCACTTCAGCTTAAATTTATAAGTGGCCACAATTACCAATATGACCATCTCTAGCATCACACCAACCACAAAGGCGAGGGCTAAGACAAATACTTCGGTTCCCGACACCCCATCCAACCTAAACAACGACTCTAGTGTAGAACGCATGGCTACTGAAGTATTAAACCAATACAACAATAGATAAGCAGAAGCAATCGCTGTGCTGGCACCAATCAAAGATATAATTAAAGGCAACCTGGTATTACCACCAGCGTAAAAAGTACGTATCAAAAGCAACATAAATGACTGAGCCGTAAGGGAGATAATAAATAACGCCAAAACAGCAGCGGTAAGTCTAGTATCATTCCAATCGAAAGCTCCACTACCCAGAACCACTCGGACAATCTGAGCTCGCAGGACAACCACCAAAGCAATTATCGGTAACGACCAGAAGATTATATGACGCAAGGCGGTGTAGACGTGAATATTGAAAATATCCCGTTTTTTTTGAGCAAATAAATCAGCCAAAACCGGAAAAGCTGCCACCGAGTAACTCATGCCAATAATCGCCAACGGAACCGACTGCAGGTTGTAAGCAAACTGAAAAATGGAAACTGAGCCAGCCGTCATCAGGGTCGCCATACCAACCAGAACCAGTAAAACAATCTGGTGAATTGATAAAGTAATAGCCCTTGGTATAGCCACCAACAAAACCGAACGAAGTAACGTAAAATCTAAAGATCTAACCAACCCAAAAGCAAACTCACTACGAACGATAAGTGGTAACTGTACCAACATATGCCCTAGCGCTCCCACAACCACACCAACCACCAGACCCACTAGGCCAAGCCATGGATAAAAAACCAAAATTCCTAAAATAATACCAATATTGTAAATAAGCGGACTAACGGCATACAAAATAAAGCGTTGAGATAATTGAGTGACCACACTAAACAGACTAGACAAGCCGAGTAAAAACGGCTGGAGCAAAAGCACCCTCAGTAAAGTCACCAGCGTATCACTATCAGACCCAAAACCGGGAAACAAAACAGAGACTAGGTAAGGAGCAAAAATAAATAATATAAAAGCAAAGAGTGAATACACTACTAGAAACATAGTGAACATCTGTCCTAGTATGTTCGCCGCCACCCTAACCCCAGACTCCTCTTTAGCCTTCGTAACAAACGGCAACAGAACATAGACAGATAAAACTGAGGCGAACAAAGCAAAAAGTAAATCTGGAATACGAAAAGCTGCGTAATATAGGTCCAGCTCGTTTCCGGCACCAAAGTTGTGGGCCAACAAGCGGTCACGCACCAAGGCTAATAATTGTGAACCAACCGCAAACAAAGCAAGAACATACGCGGCTTGGTGTAAGCCGCGTATTTCACTGTACATTAACTCTAAAACTCTCTTTACCATGCTTTTTATTCAGTTTCACTTACAACTCCCCCTTCAGTCGGTTCAACCGTCTGATTAAGTGGAGTAACTAGGTCGGTTTCAGGTACCTCTGAGGCCGTTGTAACTTCACCCTGGGTTTCAACCACCTTACCATCATTTACCGGAACAGTGAACCCGGGAGTTACTCCTTCAAATTCCCCAGCCTCAATACTTTTAATCATTGCCTTTAGCTCACTGTTGTCTTGGTTGGTTATCTCAACAATCCGTAATTGCTCTAACGCTTCATCTTTACGACCGGCATCCAAGTAATTGAGTGCTAAGAAATAACGAGCATTAGCGTAATTATTATCAAGAGCTATTGCTTGTTTAAAAGCTTCAGCGGCCTTCTCAGCTTCACCGGCCGTTGTTAAAAGTACACCAAGCTGAAAATACCTGGTTGGATTATATGGTTCAATGTTTATAATTGATTTTGTGACCGCAATTGCATTATCTGTCTTCTTTTCCAAGATATCAATCTGTGACAATAAGAATAACGCTTCGGTATAATTATTTTTTAACTGGATCGCATCACCTAATTGCTGTCGTGCAGTATTGTAATCACCCTGCCTAGCTGCCAACTGCGCCCATAATACCGAGTAACTAGGGTTGATCGGATCCAGACTTTGAGCCTGCTTAAAAGAACCATCCCGACGCTTAACCAACTCCTCTGTTTCAGACGGGTCAAGTAGACCGTAAAAACTACCGAGAAGAGCGTAGTTTACAGGGTTAGTTGAATCTAACAATATAGCTTGTTCAGCCATATTTATACCCTCAACCAAAGTTCCCTGAAAGACTTGTATGTCTTCTTCGGTTGGTTCAGGAATCGCCAGCAAACGGTACAGTTCTCCCAGTCTTAATTTAGCTCGTTCCGCTACAAAAAGATCTTGAGCAAAAAGATCTTGTGAATGTTGCAACATCGCGTCCATTTGCCCAATTGACTCAGCCGATCTTACCGCGTCTGCATAATTAACTTGGGCCAAGTATTGTTTAGTAACCTTAAATAACAAGCTACTTGAAACAACAATAACAACCAAAACTAGCACCATTAAGACCACCCCATAACGACGCTTATTAACCACATCAATAACAATATCCTTATTTGGTACCGAAACTTTGTACACTGACAAAGTAAGACCAGTCATTACAATCGCTAAAATCATTATAACCACACCAGGAACATAAACTATGGTCATAAGCCATAAGTAAATAGCGGTGAAAAAAGTGACCAAACCAACCGTAAACCAGTTACGATCCAACTTTTCAAGGTTGGGTGAGAAAAATAAACGATAACCAATATACAAAAATGATAGTAGGAAGATAACAAAAGCCATACCACCAGCCACTCCCGTTGTAGCAAAAAGAGTAGGGACAAAGCCGTTGCCAGCTGCAAAATCGGTGTTCCAAAAATTGGTTTGATTAATCACCGGATCTCTATGTAAACGCCAAGCGTCATCAAACCGATTTGGTCCAACCCCCAAAAAAGCATCTTGGCTATACACTGAACCAATAATATCAACCGTCGCCCCAACTGACGGTCTGACTTCCAAATAGTTTATATTGGATAAATTATTTATTTTGACTCCCAGATAACTGCCACCGATTATAAACACAAAAGACACCACTACTACCGCACCAGTCATAAAAAAGGCGGCTTTAGGTACAAAGTGACTTGATTCGTTTTCCCGACGCAACCAAGTATCCTTAGATAAAAGATAAAGAAGAATAAAAAGACTAAACAAACCAACAATCAGCCACACTACCGAAAAGTTAACTATAGCCAAAAACAGTAAAGACAAAAATAAGACCGCGGACGCTAGACTCTTAGCCAGAGTAGTTAGGTTGATCCTTTGCACAACCAAAAGAGTTACTAGAATCACCATTCCAGCATAAATAGCTAGATCATTAAAACTTCCGAGCCAAGAGTCAGCGCTAGATGTAAATAAACCAAAAGACAATACATCCGGACCAGCCATAAGCCTAATCAAATGAGAAGCAAGCAAAGCTAAAGTGGAGAAAATAGAAACAATAAACAATCTAGCTATGGCTGACATTTTTTCACCGAAAACTATAGTGATTGTGAGGATAACTCCTAATAAAACAAAAAAGCCAACAGTGTGAACCTCTAGTATGTTACCGTAGATAGCATCGGTTCTGTCGCCAGATAAAAGAGCTGAGGCTAAAGAAATCAAGACAAACAACCAAAACAATACTAATGTTGCCGGCAAGGAAAACCTTACTTCAGTCCGGCGCAAAATTGATACACCAAAGAGTATTAAAGCGGCAAAAATTCCAACAATAACGAAATAGGTTTTTGTAAATCCTAACGCTATATAAACATTAGGAATAAAGAAAATAGGCAACAAACCAATTGTCAAAATAAAAATAAAACGAGCCATAGTCTGCAACCAATTACTACCAACATCGTCTTTGTTGAGATTGGCTTGCTTCGGCAAAAAAATGTTTTCTTCCATATTTTTTGTGATTATAACACAGACACCTCGCTTTAAAGCGAGGTGTCTGTGGCATATAAGCCGAATTCTGTCCGAGCACCTAAGCCCGGGGTGATCATATACCTAGGATGAATATTACTATTCACCTCATGCGGTTCTCCGAGCACTTTCTGGTGACACATCTCTACATAATTTATTTTATTATCCTTAAACAAATAATATGTAAAACTGACATTTCACCAGAAAGTGCTCGGCACGACCTTGCACACAAGTAAGGATTTTGCCGTTTCACCCGATATGTCACCATACCGACTATTCCCGAAGGGAATTCTTATCGCTTTCGCTTAAGACGTCTCTGCTCGCACCTCTACCGAGCACCATTTTTGGTAATCATTCATTTACACAAGCTGAGTAAACTTAAGTAACTTCGTAAACCGCAGTGTATTTAAAATGACAACAAAAAATGGTGCTCGGTGACGGGCGTTACCCGCTACCCTGCTCCGAGCACCGAGCACTTTACGATACAATTTTCTTTTTGAACATTATCAAAAAATAAATAATGTCGGTTGAATATTACACCAAAAAGTGCTCGGTGCTCGAGTGTGTTCGGACTTTCCTCCCAGCACCATTTTTGGTAATCATTCATTTACACAAGCTGAGTAAACTTAAGTAACTTCGTAAACCGCAGTGTATTTAAAATGACAACAAAAAATGGTGCTGGGCGATCACCATGCAAAATAAATATACCACATTTTTATAAAATTTCCAGTCGCTCAACCTGAATTCTCACCCTAATTGCACAATCCTTTGCACCCTAATTGCACAGGTCAAGATGACATACATACTGCTTTTGTATGTCACACAAACAAATAGGACCGGAAGACTGGCCGGTTATTTCACGTATGCTCAAAGCGGGATACTCAGGAGTGGAGATTGCGCACATTATCAACAAAGATCCAAGTGCGGTTAATAGACATATTAAAGCGTATGGTGGTCGGGATAGATACGATGCTCGCGAGGTTCGCAGAAAGAAAAAACAGGCACGTATCATTGCTATGGAAGGTACTAGAATACTCAAAGGAGTATTATTACGAGAAGTGAAACGATTATTAAAACAACACTACTCACCGGAACAGATAGTCGGAGTACGTGATGACATCTCTGCGAGCACTATCTACCGATACATTAACGAACGAGCTCCACACCTTAAACAATTTCTTCGTTCTCAGAAAGGCAAGTATCGGCGCAAACGAGGCACCAAAATACGTGAAAAAGTTCGTGAAAGAGCCAAGAAACGTCGTATTGATGAACGACCGCCCATTATTGAACGTCGCTCCCGTTTGGGAGATTGGGAGGGAGATACTATGCTGGGAAGAGACAAACGAGTACGTATTGTCACCTTCGTTGATCGCAGAAGCGGGTATCTAATTGCGTATCTTCTGCCAAAATTAAATGCTACTTTACTCACTAAACTGGCGGTGGAAAAATTCAGGCGTATACCCAAAAACAAACGAAAGACCGCTACCTTTGATAACGGTACCGAGTTCAGTGACTGGGAACGGTTTGAGAAACAAACGAGTATGACTGTGTACTTTGCTTATCCATACCACTCTTGGGAGCGTGGTACCAATGAAAATACTAACGGGCTACTTCGACAATATTTTCCGAAAGACTTGGATTTCAACACCATTACTCCACAAGAACTTTCTGAAGCGGTTCGTCGTATAAATCATCGTCCTAGAAAGAGACATAATTTCAAGTCTCCACATCAGATATTTTGGAAGTGATGGTCTGTGCAATTAGGGTGGTGATTCAAGCAATCGCCTACTTTTTAACGTTAGCCACTTCGTCACCAATACTAATCTGATGCTGATCAACAAAACCAGAAACTGTTTCTATTACATATAGAGCTGGAACAGATGGAGTAAATGATTCTGGGTAACTTTCTGGGGTGGCGTTCTTTTTTATATCTACAATCTTATTATTTTCGTCTACCCAGATAATATCGATTGCGTAATTCATATCTTTCATCCAAATACCATGCTCAGCCTCAGCATCAAAGACAAACAATTTGACCACATTATCAGGCAAATAGGGAGTGTCTGACAATCCCTTAATACGATCAGCCCAAGTTTTAGCCACCGAAGCCTCCACCTCTACGTTTCCGATTCGCAACGGTTTTGTCACTGGATAAATTGTATGCCAATCATCTGATTTGGTATTTTTAGTGTCTGTAACACCACCATCTTGTATATTTAGATTTGATTCAGCCAACTGGCGATTGGTTTCGCCAATCGCAATTGTTTCCATGCGCTTATTATGTTCATTAGTTAGATAGAGGAAAACTGCACCCATAACCACTAAAACAGCTAATAGAAAATAAGTTGGCCAATACTTAGTGTTAGACATTGTTTGGAAATTATAACAAAAGTTATCTTAATATTCATTATCTAGACTAGACTCTGTCAAATTACTTTCGGAGTGGTTATGTGATTCGCTTAAGAAAGTTGAAACAGAAAACATTAGAATTACCCCCAACAATACCCAAAGCATATGTTTAAAAAATTGACTTGACGTCTCATGATGAGACCGCTTCGGCAACAAATCATGGATAACCACATGCAAAAAGAATCCAACACTCACAGCCAAAAGGACCATTTCAACAGTCTCTGAAGCCAAAGCGTAATAACCAATTAGTACACCAACAAGGATTGTACTGGAAGATAGAAAGTTTATGAATAGAGCCTTCATAGTTGAAAAACCAGCCTGCTTTAAAACAAAAAATTCAGAGATCTCCTGTAACGCTTCATGAATGATGATAGAGACAGCTACTGCAAAACCAAGGGTGGCCGATGCTCCAAAAGCAGTTATCAGCACTACTCCATCAGCCGCATTATGGAGAGAGTCTCCAATAATTAAACGCTTAGCCCCGTGGTGTTTTTTGTGACAATCCTTATCATGGTGATGGTGAGTTTCCGGTAAAACAAAATGAATGCCAGACGCCAAAAGATAACCAAGTATTATTAAGCCGGCCCCTAACCAGGGAGAGGTTGCCACTGAGAACACTTCAAGACCAATTGCCCCAGCCGTGATCAAAAAAACGCCAGCCGAAAAAGAAACGAGGAATGATAATCTGTTCTCTAAGAAGTCACGAGTAGTTTTTTGAACAAAAACCACACCAACCAAAGAGATCGACATTATGACTAATGAAAAGATTAGGGCCTGAGACAACATGTCAAAAAATATAATCTAGAACTTAGATAAAATCAATGTAAGAAACTACAACAAGATCATTGTTCCTAGTCCCAAGAGAATAAACAATCCAAAGACGTCGGTAGCCGTGGAAATAAAAATAGTAGAAGTGGCAGCCGGATCTTTACCTAAATGTTTTAGTAATAGTGGCACAAAGGCTCCAAAGAAACCAGCGATGAGATGTGCCCCAACCATACTAAGCCCAACCACCACCCCTAAAAGAGGGTCGTTATTCCAAACCACCGAAATCACCGCCACTATCGAACCAATCAGAATACCGTTTAAAAATCCCGCACCCACCTCTCGCCAAATAGCCGGCATACCATTTCTTAAAGATATAGTCCCAAGAGTTATCCCACGCAACATCACCGCAAAAGTTTGACTAGCTGCATTACCTCCCATACCGGCCACAATCGGAATATAAATAGCCAAAATGACCAAAGTGGCTAAAGTATCCTGAAACAAAGAAATCATAGAACCAGCCAAAAAAGCGGTGGCCAAGTTTAAAATCAACCATTTATAACGATTTTTAAACTTGCGCCACACCGTATCAAAAGGCCGCTCATTTTCATCAACACCACTAACATTATAAAGGGACTCAGCTGGCAACTTTCCAAATAATTCCAATGCTTCATCAGCATAAATAACCCCCAATACACTCTGATCATTATCAAGAACAACTACCTTTTTACGCTTTGATTCGGTCAAAATATCAATAACCTGGGCCACCTCAGCCTGATAAGTGATGGTCTGTACTGGTGTGATATATTTTTTCAGAGTTGAACCGTTGCGATACCTCACCAAGGTAGACATCGGAACTTCACCAACCAACTGTCCATTATCGTGTATCAAGACTTCTGGGAATTTACCGGTATCGTGATAATGTTCCTCAATCGCGTCTGCCGCTTCATTGATTCTGGCCTTGCTCGGTAGTAGGACATAGTTAAAACTAATGAGCGACATTGTCGCCTTTGGATGAAAGCGTAAAAAGAATTCTATTTTTTCTCTAGCTTCAGTTTTGATTTTCTTTATTATTTTCAACCGCTGTTTGTCATTCTTAACTCTCGGCAAAATATTTTCTGCTTGACGTGGATCCAAATGATCGATGATATCGACTATTTCAGTTATCCGTAATTGACTTAGTAAGGTCTGTTGCACGTGTGGTGACAGTTCCTGAAACACAGCACTCTGCTCTCCTAAAGAAAGCGACCTCAAAAGGGCCACGCGCTCAGCTGGATCTCTAGAAATTTTTCTAACCATCTTTTCCAAATCTTTTGTCATTAGTTAAGTATAACAGGTAGCCTAGCTGGGTGGGAAAATCGGGTGTTAAAACACCCGATTTTCCCACCCAGCTAGGCTACAAAAAAACCGAGAGCATCCTCGGTTTTTTCCTTGAATGAAAGACTGTTAAATCAAAATCTCAATTTCAGCCCCTTCACGCAAATCGTCAATATAAGTACCGATCACTTCTTGCTCCTTATTGAACTTAAGCTGATCAACTATCTGATCTTTAACCTCATCAATCTCAGGTAAGCCAGCTTCTAGACCACCTGACTGATTGTAGAAATCAGTTATTTCATCTTCGGTTACCTCTATTTCATCTTTATTAACAACAGTATCGAACAACGCCTGAATTAAAATCTCATTTTCAATATCGCGTCTTAAACTTTCTTCCGTAATTCCGAATTCTGCCATTTTAACGCCAAGAGTTTCAGCACCCCCAACCCCATCTTCAATCTCACTATACCTTGCATCAATATCTTCAACACTAGCTGTCATTCCTTTTTCTACCGCCTCCTGACGCAAAAGTTCTCCGTTAACCAAGGTTTCAATTGCTTGAGAACGAAATTCAGCTATAGCTGCCTCGTCTGCTTCTATTCCCTGCAACTTAGCCATCTCCACCAACTGTTGTACCCCACTATCTAAATCACTTTTAGGAATAACTGCACCATTAACTTTAGCGACCGGTTCTCTAGCATCTAGGTAAGAAATTACACCAGTAAATAAACCAGTGTTTATCCGACCGTCACGCTCCAACATAAAAACTAAGCCAATAGCCAATACAATTACCGCAATAATCGTGGATATCAAAATACCCTTACCCTTAGAGCTGGCTTTAGTTACCGAACTAGAATCAGCCTTATCTTCTGAACCAGCAACCGGAGTCTCATCAACTCTGGTTTCACCAGTCGACACCTCTTCTTCTACTCTTTTTTTATCTTCTTCCATAAAAATAATAACAGCTAAAAAAATAAATTAACCAACGCTTACCACCAAGATGCGACTTAACGTTGTCGATATACTATCATATTTTTTCAATCAGTGCGCTAGGGTGTTTGGCACTCCACGAGGCCAGCACTACAGCAGTTGCCGCTGCAGCATTTAGTGATTCACAACGCCCGTGAATTGGTACAGAAACTATGTCATCACATAATTCCTTGGTCTTTTGTCGGAGTCCGGATCCTTCGTTACCCAAAATAAAAGCAGTTGGTTTTTCGTAAGTTTCGGTAGTAGTTGTTACCGTTCCCTCACCGTCAAGTCCATAGACCCAAAAACCGCGCTTTTGTAGATCACGAGACACACTGTTCACATTACTGATTGTAACCAGTGGAATTCGAAAAGCCATACCAGCCGAGACCTTTATAACTGTACCAGTAACTGGAGCCTGATTATGTGGAGGAATTAAAACCCCAGCCAAACCGAAGGCAGCCGCTGATCTAATAACTGCCCCCACGTTATGAGGATCTTGAACTTCACCCAAAATCAGCAAAGCTGTGTCCGAAGAAACTTCAAGCTCAGAAACAAATTTTTTATATGATACCAATAAGCGATCAGGCACGATACCCACCACCACCCCTTGGTGACTAGCCTTGGCTGATATCCCACGTGGTGGGTTTTTAAGGTTTAACAGTTTAGGCGTCAGCTCTAATTTTTCAATCTGGTTAATTATTTTCTGGTCAGAAAAATTCTCATCTAAAAAAACCTGCCCAACAATATCCGGACGCCTGTCTAATGCCTCAAAGACAGCGTGTTTACCATATATATACTCATACTCAATTTTCATGCCACCTATCCTAGCATGTTTTTATAACTTAACCATACAGTATCTTCACTAATAAGGTAAGGTAACAGTGAAGGTAGTCCCTACTTCAGTATCAGACGCCACCTCTATCTTTCCACCCAGTTTCTCAACCGACAACTTCACAATATAGAGGCCCAACCCTGTACCCTCGGTATTTTGAGCTTGCGCGTTGCTGGCCCGATAGAATTTGCTAAACAAATTATCGATTTCGTTACTTGGTATACCAATACCATTATCAGTCACCACTATCACTATGGTCTTGTTGTCATGCAATTCATAACTTAGAGTTATCTCACCACTAGCTCTTGTGTACTTAACCGAGTTTGACATCAAGTTACTAACTATAATATGCAATAGTCTTAAATCAGAGTTATAAGACAAACTGGCCGGTATGTCATGACGACTCATCTTTATGTTCTTATCAGTAATCTTTTCAATATATTCATCCACGATGGAATCTAGAAATTGAGTCATATCAATTGGCTGTAAACTCGTAGCAAAGGTTCCCATTTCAAGTTTCGACACACTAAGAAAATCGTTGATCAAGGCGATCATCCGGACAATATTACGGTCTATTTTATTTATGTACTTTGTCTGATCTTCAGTTAGAGTTCCTTTCATCTTATTCTGCAATAATTCAACGTTAAAACGAATAGCAGAGATTGGAGTCCGAAGTTGGTGAGTGGCTAAAGCCACAAACTCTGATTTGGCCGCATCAACAATTTTCTGCTCGGTAATATCTTGGATTGAAACCAGTCTCTGATCCTTAACTTCATATGGATACACGGATAATGAAGCCCATTTTATATTGCCGGCCGTGGTATGGATTTGCAATTCCTCATCATTTACCGTAACACCAGAATCAACCTTGCCTTTTACTACCGATAAGTTATCCGGCTGTTCATCAAGTAATAAGTCAAAAAAATTGAGTCCAACAATTGAGTCGGTCGAGCTCTCAAAGAAATTTACGGCAGCTGGATTAAACATGATAATTTCACCAGTCTGATTGATGGTGACATACGGTATAGGACTGCGCTCATAGATAGAATTAAATTGTTCATTAGCGTCACTCTTATAGACAGCTATCTCAGCTGAGGTTACACGTATGTTTCTGCGCGTAAGTAGATAGAGTGAAAAAGTCAAAATAATTTGTACTACAAATACAGTCATGAATACAGCTCCCGACGATTCTCCAGGCAAAATAAACCACCAGACAATCGGTAGGACCAAAGGTATCAAGACTATTAGTATGAGTTCAAAAATATCAGCCAGCTTCATTTATCTTAATAATAACAACTAACCCTGTCTTGAACACTTAAGTTGCACACATATTGCGTATGCTGTTTCTCTAGATATGCTAAGATTAAATATATGCAAAAAACAGTACTGATTATAGAGGATGAAGCTGACGTTCGTGAAGCGATGGCTGATGCTGTAAGTGAAGCCGGTTTTCAAGTCAACGTGGCTAATAACGGTGAAGCTGGTTTAAAAATGGCAATTGAAAAAAAACCCGACCTGATTCTTCTTGATATAATCATGCCGGTAATGGACGGCCACGAAACTCTAAAAAGACTTCGTCGAGACCCTTGGGGTCGCAACGCTAAAGTTATAGTATTAACTGCTATGGACGATGTCACAAATGTCGCCTCGGCTCACACAAGCGATATCACGGACTACATTATAAAAACCCAAAGTAGCCTTGAAGATATCGTAAAGAAAGTCAGACTGGAATTGGTGTAAATAAGTTGAAAAAAATACAAACCATAAGCGGCGCCGGGCTTTGCCCGGTACCGCTTATGGTTTGTATTTCACTGACTAAAATATACTTTTAAGATCTGACCAATTCTTTATTGTTTTCCAAACTTGACCTTCAAAATCATGACCCTCAAAAACTATACCGTGTCCGGTTTTTTTAAATATCTCAGCATCATTGCGGCCGTCACCAATACATGCACACTCTGTTAAAGTAATGCCTAATTCGGAACATACCGCTTCTAAATACCTGACCTTAGCAAATTTTTCCTCACCCCCTGACTTAATATCAATAAAATCACCGTTCTCAGAAAACTGTAATTCAGTATTAGCTTCATACCTATCAATACCGAGTTCACCCGCCACTGCCCTGGTTAACATCAAAAAAGACCCAGATATAATTACCAGCTTATAGCTTCGGTCACGTAAATAGCCCATTACTTCCTTAATTTCCGGTTTCAGCTCATAATCTAACAACACTTTTTTAGCCAAATCTGCGTTAGCTAAACCTCTTTCTTTATACAAAGCCGCCAGTTTGTCTAACCAAGCACTATATTCCAACTGTCCAGAAATATAGGCTTTGAACATTTCCTCATCCTCCTTAGCTGTAATACCAAAAGCCAAGTTTAGTTTAAACCAACTATTATCTGGAATTAGAGTACTATCTAAATCTAGACAGATTAATTTGATACCTTGACCTTGCATATGACTTGCATCATATAACAAATACTGGAAGCCGGCCATCTATCAAGCATAATTTGTGAGCTAGGCGATTATTGAATACAGATTTTAACTACCAACTACCACCTCCGCCGCCACCACCTCCGCCACCTGAAAAACCACCCCCCGATGAACCTGAGGTACCAGAACTGGTGTTGGCAGTAAAAGCACTGGAAAAAGCAGCGATGTCACTCGTGAGTTCAGTAGCAGAAAAAGTGCCAATATGATCACCTTCATACCAATCCGGCTGAGGAATGGTAATTCCCTCAAAAACCTTAGACCACTTCTTTTCAACTCCGAGGGCCACCGCGTACGGTAAATATTTCATAAATAATTCAGGGCTTTTTTCTGGGGCATTATGAAAATCAAAACGCTCCTTATTGGTAACTGACAAAAACAAACGAAAGCCATCCAGATAATTCTCAACCTCATAACCCTTTCTGGTCAAACGAGCACTAAGCAAGAGGACAATCAAAATGATCGTTGGAATAAGAGCATAAAAAGCCAAGAAAATTCCCTCCTCAACCATGCCAAGCCAAATAAAAACAGCAAAAATAACAATCGGAGCAATTATGAGCAGCCAACCAAATGACGGCCAACTTTTTATTTTAAATCCAGCCTTGATTACATCTTTCTTTAAACTGGAGTTGAGACTCTGGACTAGTTTATAATTTTCAGTCCGGTTCTTGGCCAAACCAGACAACATCACAGATGCCGGCGGTGCATCATGTTCAGCAAACAAGAGTCCGGATAATTCTCTCAAGAACTTAGTTGGTATCTCCGAAAGCGGCCGCATTAGGACTATTTCATAATCATCGACAGTAAACAGTAACATGACCTTCTTTTCTGTTTTACGGATCTTAATAAAACCCTGTTCTGCTAAATATAAGATTCCAGCAGTGATATCTCTAGGATCCAACCGGCCGTCATATAAAACGCCAGTGTACATTGGTAGGTAATTTTCGTACGGTTCATATTGGGCAATAACCGGCAACTTAGTCTTGGCTTGTGTCCTAAACCGATAAACCTTATAGCTAAAGAAAATCAGCCACAATGTAACCAGGAGAAGAACGAGCGGGAAATATGATGTCTTTTCCGTGGTCAAAAAAGCTACAGTGGTCGGATCAAGCTCGGTCGCCACCGTCAAGCCGTAACCGACTCCTAATGAACTAGCTTTAAAAAAGACCGATCCATCTATTCTACGCTCGTTAACATCACAACTGCTTGAACTACCTAATAGTCCTTGATAACAGGCACTTTGGTCAGTCAAAATTCCCAAGGACTCGCCTTGAACCAAAGCTGTCGCCTGACTAATCGGTACCGACCAGTTGTTACCAGTAACGTTCCAATAAAATTCGGCCCCGTCACCACCGTAAGAGAGTGCTCCAATTAGCCGATATGTGATTTTGTAGGTATGCAAACCGGTAATGGTCCTATCGGGATCACCAATCTTTATGTTTAACATGGTGTTGGAGTCACTAACGACATATGGTTCATTTAAACCGTCCCTTAAAACAGATAGAATATCAATTTCAACCCAGCGTGTCTTATACCACTCAGTCGGTGGTTGGGCGTGTTTTTTGTCCAAGTCCCTATAAATTCCATGCCGACTGGACGACTCAAAATCATAAGCGATAGTTTCAACTACCTCCACTGTCCCATCTTTTTGTACTACATACTCAGCGGCAAAATTTTTAATTGATTCAGCTTGCACTAAATTTGTGTTAGCAAAAAAGATAACCAAAAATAAAAATAAGTAACGTAACATATTAAGAATATTGTATAACAGTTCTTTGACTAATTACGGTAGATGTCACCGTTATAGTAGACATAAATAAAAAACACCCAACGGGTGTTTTTTATTTATCAACTTAACCACCAACTAGCTAGCGTCAGTCTTGAACCTCTCAACATCACCACAAACTAGAGTGTCATCATTATCTTCATTCTCAAACTGGACACAAATACTGGTAAAGTACTCAGTATCAGCTTCAAGTTCTTCAACTTTTTCAGTGTATGAATCTACTCCATCAAGATCAGCATCTACACTAACCTTAAAAAGATTTTCATCTTCTACAATTCCTGTGTAAGTATCATAATCATCAGCAATATCTGAAATCTCACTTTCATTAGTGCCGTACACAAAGAAAACTCGACCGTTATCAAAGTCGTTCATATCAACTGAACCGTTTAGTTCAGCAGAAGTCGATGTTACTAGGTCAGCATCACTTGTATTAGCAGTCGGATATTCATAATTAGCCGAAGTATCGTCAGTTGTAAAATTCTCAACCGAACCACAGGTCAATACATCATCACCATCTTCGTTTTCATACTCGACACACATCGCAAAGTAATGCTCAGTATCTGTATTTAGGCTGTTAACCACCCGAGCATAATCATCATCTGTATCCAGATCAGAATCTACCAACACTTTTTGTAAATTATCACCAGACTCCTCAACCTCTACGTACTTATCGTAATCATCCTCAACATCTTCAACCATACCCTCATCCTCGCCATAAACAAAGAAGACTCGGCCATTATCAAAGTCGTTCATATCAACTGAACCGTTTAATTCAGCACTATCTTCGTCAACATTTTCAGCCTCTTCGGTTGTGGCTACAGGCTCATCACTATTACCTGAAGCACCACTTCTATCAGTGATGAAACTTAAGCGAACACCACGATCTTCGTCGCCATTTTCATCCTCCCCGACCGCTCTGAAGTAATATCGAGTATTGTCATCAAGGTCAGTCACAGTCTTACTAAAAGTACTTGGGTCAGTGTCGTCGAGATTTATTTTAGAGGTTTCTCGGTTTAGGTTATTTAGACTAGTACCGTACTCAAACCAAACCCTAGCAGTCTCAGAATTATTAAAATCAATAATTCCCCGCAAAGTAGCACTGTCGTCATTGATTGATATAGCAGACTGGGTAGTAACATCAATCTCAGCGTTATCGCCATATGATGTACCATTACGCACATCTAACAAAGCCTGTAATTGCGCTATTAAAGCCAACAACCGTGAGATTTGTGAATTATAGTAATCATCACCGTAAAAGTTGCGGTACCGATAACCATCGTCACCACCCTCATCTTCGTCTTCATCGTCATGTTCATAATAATGTTCAGACTTAAAAGATTTAGCACATTTACCATGTGAACTGATAAACCCTTGGTAACTACAAGCCGCCTCGGCTTTAGGAACAGTCACAAACATAGCTACCGGTATAACCAGAGCAACAATTAGAGCTATGTTGATTGTATTTTTTAAAATTTTCATATTCATAATAAGTTTGTCTAACTACTAATTCGCCATTCAACACAAAGAACTATTGTACTTAACATATTATTCCTGACGTTTAAAATTGCAACCTCTTACCCAAAAACTTAGCCAATCTCACCGAGCATCGGTATATTTAATCGTCGTTTAGGCATCCCCCCTTTAAATAGATCATTATTCTTAGCCGGTTCTTTTGCTTCACTCCCCCATTTTCTCTCGTTTTTAGCTAACAAACTAGAACCTAAGAAAACCGTATGTCTACCATAACGAGCTGATATTTCATCGACACTGGAAAATATTTTCGTTAAACCCTCAGATTTTGTAACAGCTCCGAATAAGTCTAATTGAGTTTCTAAACCACTTTGCAACTTCATTAAAGTTACACCAGTGGCTCGATATCGCACGTTATCCCTAAAAATTTTTTGGTAATAAGGCTTTATTGCCGAGATAATCTCTTGCGGAACCGCTGTCGGATAAGGTAATTTTATCTCACAACCGTGATATTTAAAATCCTGAGTCTTAAGAAAAAAGAAAATTGTTTCGGTAACCAAGTTCCAAGACCTAGCCTTAAGGCAAGCATTTTCGATATTTCTAGACAACTGGGAAAATACGTAATCAAAATCCGTCGACGGTGGTGTAAAAGTTTTTGTCTTACTGAGCGACTGGTAACTTTGCCTACCGGCAGCATCGACTTTGTAAACTGCCTGCCCCCGCAACTCCCGCCAGACCTCTACAATCGGCTTAGCTAAATTTTGTTCCACCCAACCTTGACTAAGGTTAACAAAATCTTGGGCCGTTCTTATTTGGTATTTTGAAAGAAAAGCTGCTGTACTACCACCAATCCCCCAAACACTCTCAATTGGTGTTTTAATCAAAAAATTATTAGCTTCAATCATCGGAATCAGAGTTAAACCAGATGGCTTCTGCCACTTTGAACCAATCTTGGCCAAAACCTTAGTCGGAGCCAAGCCAACCGAAAAAGTTATTCCTAACTCCAGCTCAAGTTCATACTTGATTCGCTCTGCCATCTTCTCATACGACATTTTGTTTACCCGCTGCATTCCACCCAAGTCAGCAAAACACTCGTCGATACTATATTCTTCTACTGCTGGTGTATAACGCCTGACAATCTCATACATTCGCCGAGAAAATAGATGGTAGGTTTCAAAATCAGACGGTAAAAAAATCACTTCCGGGTAAAGTCTCCTAACTTCAGATAAGCTCATCCCCCGCTTAACCCCAAGAGCCTTTGCTTCATAAGTAGCGGCTGAGACAATTCCTCTCTCTTGGCCGGTAACAACCGGCTTTCCCTTTAAGTGAGGTTTTTTGGCCACTTCACAAGCCGCAAAAAATGAATCTCCGTCAATATGAAGGATGGCTTTTGGCCACAAAATTGAAGTTCCCCAGGTCATAAATATTTACGAACCACCGCTGTTACCACCGCATCGACAGTTAAGGTTTCCTTGGCATAAATTGGCTTATAGTTTTTGTTGGCTGGTTCTAGATAAAGAAGATTATCCTTCTTACGTAAATACTTAAGAGTATACTCACCATCAACTGAAGCAACCACAATCTGCCCGGGTTTATAACCACCCCTCCTTTCTACCACCACCATATCCCCATCACGAATACCGGCCTCAATCATGGAGTCACCTTTCACCTTTAGGATATAAGTAGACTCTTTGTTAGGAAGCAAATATTCATCAAAGCTAATTGTGTCTTGCACCTCTTCTTCAGCTGGAGACGGAAACCCAGCCTCGACCAAGCCCAAGAGAGGTACTTTTTCATCAGCTAAAAACTTCTTACCCGGTACTAGTCGACCAGTAATTTTATCCTTAGCCAGTAAGTCACCAGTGACCAACTTGTCCACCAAGTAGCGCACCGCCCCTTTACTTTTATAACCCAACAAACTCATGAGCTCACTATAAGTTGGCATCCGCTGATGTTGATTATAAAAACTTGAGAGTTTAGTTTTGTAATCTTTCATTACTATTATTATATTAGTACGGACGTACTAATGTCAAATAGTAAACGGTAGACCAAAAGCCGCGCCATAAAATGGCGCGGCTTTTGGTCTACTCAACTTAGAGTTTTATAAATTAATGATGATCCTGCTCTTCTCCTGGAACCCAAAGTACATGAGTAATCAACTGCATTCCATTATCCAAATTTCTAACATAAACTGAATTCTTGCCTTGAGCATCTTGCGCAATTGCCTGTCCCCATTCAGCTGGGTTTACAGTAGTCGAACCCAATCTCTTCTTGCCACCGGACCCTTTACCTGGCTTACTACCACCACTCGTTGTGTCGTTTAGGTGAGCGTAGATTAATTGTAATTCATCATAGTCATGTTGGTTTGGTCTTTCGTTGTTTAAGGTACCGTTAGTACCAAGTATACCAGTTGGATCACTAGTGTAGTCCATACAAGAACCTAGGTTTAGATTATAAAAATCTTCATCTTGATGAGCTAGTCCGAAAGTGTGACCGACTTCTTGACACATAACCATATTTTTCCAAGCGCTAGTGTTGTACTGTGGTAAATTGAAGTAGGTATCATTCATCATAGTTACCGCCTGAGCAATGTGCGCTTCTTTACCACGATAGGTCCAGATCTGAGCGATGCCTAACCAGCCGTTGTTTCCGTATTCACCATTACACACCTCCACTTGACCCAGCACCGGATCACAATTAGTTTGACCGGCTCCCGCTACAATCTGATTTTTGATCACTGACTGATTCCAATCAACCGCTGCTAAATTAAGGCTTGAATCCCAATCGACTGAGGTTAGGTTATTCCCCAATTTTAAAGGATTATCAATAGTATCCTGAGTTGATAAATTCCAATGATATTTACCCCAAGCATGATTAGCGTACACAGTAGTGGCCAAAAGGCCAACTATTGATACAACTAACGCCACATAGGATATTTTTATAGTCTTTGACATAAATATTCTAAAATTTCTAAACTGTTTAATGACATTTCACATTATAGCACGAGTAAGGATCTCTTGCCGCTCAAACAATAAAACCATCAGTTTAAACTGATGGTTTTATTGTTTGACTGATTTATTAGTTTTTTATTCAACAATTAAATCAAACATCATCCCAGCATGCATATGCTCAGCAATGTGGCAGTGTGCCAGCCACTCTCCTTTATTGCTCATATCAACCAAAATGTCCACTGTCTGTCCTTTTGGGATCAAAACCGTATCTTTCCACTGTAAGTTATCATTAGCTTTACCATCAACCGCCAAAACTACAAATCTCTGTCCGTGAAAGTGAATTGGGTGCTGCATCGGATGTAAACCTTTTTCATCGTTGTAAATAGAAACTTTAACCATCTGTCCAGCTTCAAAATTCCAACTGATATCACTATTTTTCTTACCCGTCTCCTGATCTTCAATTACCCACTTAGTATTTTTATCAGTACTCATGCTATTCATCATGAGCATGTTATCTTCCCACTCAATTCCGTCATTATGACCACCGCTATGATCATCATCTTCCAAATATGATTCACAGCCCGGCATATCCGGCATCATTCGACAATGTTCACGCATTGCATCATCACCATGTTCATCATCAGAAGCAGTCATCATACCGACCATATCACCAGCCACTTCTATATCTAATCTCAATTTCTTATCAGGATCTTTACTTAACCAATCAGACATACTCTGACGAATAGTTAGATAATCATCATTCGAACGAAGTTTCTCAAACGGTACGATTTCACCATCTCCTCCGTCCCTAACTATTACTGTACCGATCTTTTTACCTTGATGAACAATTTGGTAAGTTCCAGCTTTTGAATACAAGACTTCCAACACATAGCGCTCAGCTGGAGCAATAATCACATCGTCAACCATTTTTTCGTGTTCAATTCGACCATTATCGCCTCCCACCAACTTTACCTCAGCCCCCAGTAAGGTAACGTCGAAAGTTCGTGTGTTAGCAACGTTTGTCAAATACAATCTTGTAACCTTACCTTTTTCTACCTCTAAAGAATAGTCAGAACGGTCATTAATCAATAAAGTGTTACCAAACCGGCCCATCATGGTATGAGTTACACTTTCTGAACTAAATTCTCCTCCCTTTAGAAAATCATCTAGAATTAAATATTCTTCTTGTCCAACCTCGTTCCAGTACCCCAGCTCCGTCACCACCATGTTGCCGTAAAGTCCCAGCTCTTGCTGATAATCTTCACGCACATGCGGATGATACCAATAGATACCAGCGTCAGGAAACTCAAGTTCATAGGTAAAAGTTTCACCAACCGGAATTGGCTTTTGACTCAAAGGAGTGGCCCCGTCAAACCGGTAGTCTCCCCGTAAACCGTGTGAATGAAGTGCTGTTTCCATATCAATTTCATTCTTAAAATTTACAGTTACCTTTGCCCCCTTCTCAACTTTTATAATTGGACCAGGTATCTGACCGTTGTAAGCTAACCTTTTTATCATTCGATTTCCCACCTCCCGTTTCACAATTGAAGCTGTCAGATCAAAAGTATCACCATCTTTGAGTTCAACTACTTCAGTTGGTTTAACCAAAGGTACAGTGTCGTCTAAAAGCTTGGTCAAATCACCGCCCTCACGATTGTAATCATAATTACCACCCATCATCGTGCCGTGCGGATAAACATCGTCTGATTCGTTGTATGTACCGTACCCAATCACAGCAGCCAACACTAATATTGCTATACCGATAAAAATTAATGCGTATTTCATCTTAAATCTTAATTAAGCCTAATAATAATTTACTCAGAAATACTTAAAATGACTTGGGATTTAAAACACCATCTGAAAAAAATTCTTGTAAATATCGCGAATAAAAAGTATAGGTCAGCTCTCTCAGTCGTTGTTTTATAAAAGATGCCCGTAATATTGGAAAGCTAAATAATAAGTTTGGAGCAATTGAAACTAGTAGTAAAACCATCAACACAAAAACAATAGTGGGCATGACCGCTATATACATAGTCTTCCAAGCCTCAATATGATCAATCAAGCTCATCGGACAAACTGTCTCTTGATGAGACATAAACGGACAATCAGACATACCAGTAACACCAATATTGTGTAAATGAAACAGACTAAAAAACAGAACACTAGCAAAAGCCACAAAAATAAAAGCAGAAGCTATTTTCCTTACCACTTCCACGATTTTAGTTGTCATTAATGCAATTATACCAACCCTCTGCTCTTGGTGCCACTACTTAAGATTGACTCGCTTCAACAATAGAGCATTAGCTACAACTATTACTGTCGAGAGACTCATTATTAAAGCACCGATTTCCGGTCTTAAAAGAAAACCGCCAAAGAAAAATTGACTAGCGAACACACCAGCCGCCGCTGGAATAGCAATGATATTGTAACCAAGTGCCCACACTAAATTCTGTACCATTTTTACATAAACTTTTTTGGCCAAGATTATGAGTCGAGCCACATCCTCCGGATTGTTGCGGGTCAACACCACATCTCCAGCCTCCACCGCCACATCTGTCCCAGCGCCGATTGCCACTCCGACATCAGACTGAGTCAAAGCCGGAGCGTCGTTTACACCATCACCCACCATCACCACTACTCCACCTCTTTCTTGCAGAGACTTAATATGCTGGTATTTATCTTCCGGCAAAACTTCGGCGAAGTACGTATCAATTTTTAACTCTTCAGCTACGGCTTTGGCTACCGCTTGATTATCGCCAGTCAACATAGCCACCTTCACACCCAAACCGTGTAAACGTTCAACCGCCAGAAAAGCTTCTTTTTTAATAGCGTCAGACAAGACGATAAGACCGATTATCTTTTTTTGTTTAGCCACAAACACCACCGTCTTACCTTTGCTCGATAATTCTATATATTTTTCTTTCACAGTTTCAATTTCGACGCCAAAAGATTCCATCATAGCCACGTTACCGACCACGTATATCTCCTCATCTATCTCAGCTTGTACACCCTTACCGGCGATATTTTTGAAATTCAAAATTTGATGAAGCTGCAAGTTCTTATTTTTTGCATCTGCTACTATTGACTGACCGATAATATGCGATGAATGTTGTTCTAACGATGCCGCTACTGCTAATACATTAGCTTCAACTTCGTCACCAACCGCCACCACTTCATTTACACCAAATTCTCCAGTCGTTAGAGTACCCGTCTTATCAAACACAACATAGTTGACCTTTTTCAGTACTTCTAGCTTGGCTAGATTTTTGATAAAAAAGCCGCTTTTAATTGCAATTGAGGTGGTTATGGTAGTGACTGTTGGTATCGCCAACCCAAGCGCATGTGGACACGCAATCACCAAAACTGTAATAGCGAGTGTAATTGAGAAAACAAAAGTCTCACCTAAAATTAGCGACCACACCAAAACAGTCAAAAGTGCAGTAATAGCCGCCACCGCGGTCAAAATTGCCGCCGCTTTGTCGGCCAGCCGTTGTGACTTAGGCTTAGTCATTTCTGCCTTAGCGATCAAATTTTTAATCTGACCGATAGTTGAATGTTCACCGACCCTAGTTAGACGGATAGTTAAAGAACCATCAAGACAAATAGACCCAGCCACCACTTCGTCTCCAGCCTTTTTTGACAACGGCTTTGACTCACCACTAATTAGAGCTTCGTTAACATTTGCTACACCCAACGAAACCACACCGTCAGCTGGAATTTTTTCACCCGGTTTTACCAGGACCAAATCATCAACCTTGAGCTCACTTATCTCAATCTCCTCCTCTCTATCACCAATCAAACGATGCGCCTTTTTAGGCAGAAGCTTCGCTACTTCTGACAAAGCATTACCCGCCGCCGCTCCCGACCTGGCTTCCAGGTAGTGACCAAACATCAGCACCCAAATAAGCGTTGATATTTCTAAATAAAAATCAGCCTCAAGTGTTGACACAAAAGTCGCCACTACCGAAAATAAATACCCAGCTCCCACCGCCAGCGACACCAACGTCATCATGCCGTACTGCTTAGCCTTTATCTCGTGCCAAGCGTGTTCAAAAAAAACTAAGGCAAAGCCAAATATCACCGTCGCAATAAAAAAACCAAACCACTTACTTAGAGTATGAGCCTGAAGCCCTACTGCCTGCATTACCATCTGGTTAGCGAACACCAGTGGAATCAACAAAAAAGTTACGACCCAAAATCGTTTCAAAAAAATCTCGGCAGAACCATGACCCGTTCCAGAACCATGTCCATGCCCGCTATGATGTACGTGCTCCATGCTTTAATCATACCAGAGTTGTCAAGTTTTATTTTTCCCAATAAGCTTTAAAACTTAAAATTTCTTCTAGCAACCGTTCACTTTCCTGTCCTTTATAACAAACAGCTCTGTCATCAACATAAACGTAAGCTATGGGTTTGCCTGGATTATCTCCTTCTAACTCAGGGTTTTTATTAAAATAATCTGCTGGTATATTATTATCACTACAGTATTTCTTAAGAAATTCTTCTCCTCGTGTAGAATAGACAATGATCTTGTGACCCATTTCTTTTAACCTTCTTATAGTTTCAACTATTACTTTGTTTGGTTTACCGAAATGATTCTTCCCTTTAAAACCTTCATATTCGGCAATCACACCATCAAAGTCAAAAGCGTACCATCTAATTTTCTGTCCTTCATTCATAGATCTTAACCCATCAAAAATTTAGTCTTGTCTAAGTCTATGCGACCAGCCCGAAAATCCTCAGCAAATTTTTCCGGCAACAGTCTAACCCCATCAGTCGGCGCAATCCACTCAAAATCTTCTAACTCATGAGCATGAGTTCTTTCGTTTTCACCAATCTTCAGATAATCAGCTGAGTTTTTAACCGCAAAGAAAAATTCTACCGGTTGTTTAATATCACCAACCGTAAAAGTATTTACATAAAGCAATTGTCCAACCTCAGGCTCAATCCCCAATTCTTCGACAATTTCTCGCTTCAGACAGGATATAACATCCTCTCCAAACTCCAAGTGTCCACCAGGCAAACATACGTACGATGTATCATGAACATGCCTCACCACCAACAACTTACCTTCGTGCAGTATTACGGCTCGACATCTAACTACAAATTCTTTTAACATACACCGAGTATAGCACAAATTAAATAAAGCTAATTTTGAAACTAGATTTCTTTCAAAAATAAATCTGGTTTAGTAAATTTTAACTTTCAGTAACTTAATAGAATTCAAAAACACTAAAGTATCAGGCACCAAGTGAATAATTGCCGCCTGAATCGGACCGATCACATGAGTTAAAACCAGAATAATTCCCACCACATGCACCACTCCAACTCCAACAAAAATGTTTTCTCGAATTGTTTTATAAGCCCGGCTACTGATTGCTCGAGCGTGAGCCAGTTTCTCCAGATCATCATTTACTAAGACTATATCGGCGGCCTCCATCGCTGACCCGGTCCCGACTGAACCCATAGCCACCCCCACACTAGCAGCCGCTAGCGCCGGTGCGTCATTGACACCGTCACCCACCATCGCTACCAGCCGACCTTCGGACTGCAATTGGTCTACGATCTTAATTTTATCTTCCGGTAATAAATCAGCTCTTACCTCATCAATCGCTAGTTGAGAGGCTATCTTCTTAGCCGCTTCCTCATTGTCTCCGGTTAGCATCATCACTTTTTTCACCCCGCCAGCTTTTAATGATTGGATAGCCGCTCTTGCTCCCGGCCTGACAATACTACTAATTAAAATAGCCCCGACCAATTTACCCTCCATTGCCACGTAGACAGTCGTGTCATCAGTAATTTTAACGTCACTCGGCAGATCTACAGAATTCTCATGCATTAAAGTCACATTTCCAACCAAAACCTGTTTACCGCCAACAGTTGCTTTTACGCCTCGACCATCCAAAACCGCGAACTCAGTCGGTGCAATATGCGAAACATTTATCTCCTTAGCGTACTCAACAATAGTCTTGGCCAAAGGATGACCAGACCGACTATCGGCCGCTGCAGCAATAGACAATACCTCCCTTTCATCAAAATTTCGGTCAAACACCCGAATCTTATCTACCTTCAAGTCCCCCAGTGTCAAAGTACCAGTTTTATCAAATACGAAAGTGTCAGCCCGAGCCAAAGCTTCAAGATACAAGCCACCTTTTACTAATATACCCTCGCGCGCCGCTCTGGCCACCGCCGATATAGTCACCAAAGGTGTAGCTAGTCCAAGCTCAGCCGGAGAAGTAAAGATCAACAGCGCGATAATCAACTTTATATCTTGAGTGTAATAATAGACCACCGCCACAAATACAAAGGCGATTGGAATCAACCAAGTCGCTACCCGATCAGTAAACTTCTGAATCAACGGCTCCCGACTTTCCGCCTCCTCAACCAGAGCAATGATTCTCGAGAAAACCGTGTCTTCCGTTAGCTTAGTGACTCTGATATCAAGAGCGCCAGACTCCAATATGGTACCAGCATAAACATCGCTACCAACCATCTTACCCTGCGGTAAACTCTCACCGGTAATCGGTGCTTGATTAGCAAACCCGTTACCAGCCACCACCACCCCATCAACCGGTATCTTATCGCCAGCCCTTACCAAAACTATGTCGTCAATTTTTATCGAAGCTAAGTCAACTGTCAGTTGTTTGTCACCACATTTAATAATAGCGGTTTTTGGTACTGTACCAATTAAGTCACGGATTGACGCCCTAGCTCTTTCTCCCGAAACACTAGCAATGTATTCAGCGATCAAAATAATCATCAAGACCACAGCCCCAGCCAGATACTCCCCACCCAAGAGAGCGACCGCCACCGCTACCGTAATAAATAACTCGGTGCCAATTTTTTTCTTAGTAAACAGGTCTAGAAGAGCTTCCTTAGCAATTGGGTAAGCACCGAGCAAAATAGCCGCTACCAAAATTGGTATTGATATGATCTCCAGAGAAAAAAGTAAACTAGCCAAACCTACCACCACTATCGCTGCGATCTCCACCCAATGTTCTCTGTCAAACAGTAATTTTATTATTTTCATTTATCTTATTTAAATTTATTTACCTCCCCTTCTGCACTTACGCCACATTATAAGCTATAATCCAAAAACTCTTTCAAGGCTACCAGATCTTTTGTATTATCGTCATAAACACGTGAAGTAATACCGACCGATTCAGCACTCTTTACCGCTTCGGGATTATGCTCAAAATAAATTACCTCTGAAGGTGTGAGTCCAAATTTGTTCAGTAACGTACGATAATATTCTGGGTCAGTTTTTTCCGGCTGATGCTTCAGGGTAAAAACTTCATACGGCATATTGGCCAGATTCCATTTTTTAAACTGTTCATCGTCAGCTCCGGTTAAAAGAATCTTTGGGTTTGGATAAGTCTCCAAGAGGTCGTACATTTCTTTGAACACTTCTCCCTCATCAGAAACAAAACAATATATAGCATCAACTAAAATAGTTTTCATACGTAAATTATAACAAATTATTTATTTTGAGTTTTCTTAACTAAATCAATATTAGAACCGTTAACCACAGGACCAAGGTAAGGCAGGACTTTGTTTTGGTAAATTGAAAATTCTTTACGGTCTTTTTCATTAATCTTTCCTCTTTTTTGTAACTCAATTTCAAATATGCCACCCACATCTTTTACCTCATCCAAGTGGAACACTGTATTCTTCTTTTTCCAAACTTCTCGTTTTTTCTCTATCACCGCTATCACTCCAAGAGAACGTTTAAGAAAATTCAACATTTCTTTTTCAACCACCAAATATCCTCCATCTGAAGTTGTATCTTTTCCAAAAATAAAGTCTGGTCGCTCATAGTACACCAAATACATAACCCCTCCTTCGACCCGTAACTTTAAGCGAGCTCTATTTTTACTCTTTTCTTCCGGTAACACAAAATAGTAATCTTTTTGTTTAACTACTCTATCTTTTACCGCACCCAACTCCAACAAAACTTTCCTAATTTTTGAAAAATCAGCACAATAATGTTTCAGTTCAAGGTTAATAATCGTAGTTGTTTTTTTCATAATCCAAAACATCTTACCACACAAAGCTCATTGCAATTATCTTAAAAAGTTATATGCTCAAATGAGGCAAGTTAATGGAGAATATTATGAAAATCGTTACCCTAGCTCTGATAGTAAAAAGAAATAAGATTCTTCTTGGTTACAAGAAGAAAGGTGAAATCGGTACCGATACTCTAAACGGACCAGGTGGCAAAGTAGAACCTGACGAATCGATCGAAGAATGTCTATTGAGAGAAGTTTGGGAAGAAGTAAATATAGAACTACAAGTCGATAAAATTGAAAAGTTAGGCGTAATAACTTTTTTTGACGCTAATACACCCGACTTTGAAGTACACATATTCCGCACCGAACATTTTATCGGTATCCCAGTAGAAACCGCTGACATGATCCCAGACTGGTACGAAATAGACAATTTGCCTCTAGGCAAAATGCTCGAATCAGACCGTGAATGGTTTGAAAAAATGGCCAAGGGTGAAAAATTTAACGCACATGTTTTTTACAAAAACCGCGCTGCTGATTTTGACCGAATTGAGTTCCTCCCTTTTTCTTAAAAGCCTCTTAATAAAATTAAGAGGCTTTTAAATTTGCAAACAATAATTTATTTCTTCGAGCAGACAGCTAAAGCAAATGTTTTATTAGAAACTATTTTATCAACTGAAAAAGATTTTTCTAAAGCTGATTTAAAATCAGCCAAAGTTGGTTTCCACGATGTAACAATATCAAACCGAGTTCCGGCTTCTATAGTAAAACCAAGTATTCGAACATCTTTAGCTAGAGTAAAGTACAAGACAACAGAATCGTCTTCAAATCTCTGTTGCAGTATATAACCTTGGTTAACAATATTTTTAGCAAAATCTTTTTTATCAAAACCAATTTGTCTCAAAACTGAAAAAGCAACATGTTCAGTGGTCTTGTTTAGATAGGTAGCTAATATATCTTTTTCAGATAAATTACCTCTGATTGGAATTGCCACAATTAATTTATCTTTATCTGTTCTTATAATTGAACTTAAATATCTATTTATATCTTCTCGTTTAAAATTACCATAGGTACCACCAAATATAGCGTAAATATTTATCTCATCAGTTTTAGCCCCAACCGGAAATCTAGAAGCCAGATTCTCAAACCGCAAAACCGTTGGGTGGATAGAGTATTTAGCATCTTCATGTGATTTCATTGTTCGTGACAATTCCAACTCCTGTATATCAACCGGAAAATATGACTTTACTTTTTCCTCACCCAAAGTCTCGATAAAAGTCTTTCCTTTAACACCATCACCGCTACCAAGATCGATGATATTAAACTTTTTATTATCCTTAATTAAATTCTTGGCCAAATCAGAAAATAGACTTACTTCACCAGTTTTCATTACAGACTCATAATCTCTCTCAGAATATATATCTAGATACGATTGTGCACCATCATGACTTACGTACCATAACTCTGAGTTTCTAAGGTCAAAATATTCACTATTTTGCTTAGCTAACTTAATGAATTCTTCCTGAACAATCTTGGTATTAACAAATTTAGACTGTGGGAACAAATTGGAATATATATTGTTATGAAAAAGAACACTTTTACTTATTTCCAGAAGAGTTCCGTATTTTTTCTTGAATTGTTTTTTATCAGTCACTATATACTCAAATTCAAAATTATACTTTCCATTACCGCGTGCTAGGTACACACACTTGTTATCATTTTTTAAAAGCGCAGCATATTCATCCACTTCCACAATCGAAAGTGAAGTAGTATCAACAAAAAATTTTGTATAGCCTTTAGGTAACTGCCTATTCTCGGTCAAGCCATAATAAACATTTTCACGTTTAAGTTTACTCTCTATCTCAGTCACCTTTTCCGGTATCACATTTAAAAGCCTAGCCATTACATCAACTTCCAAGGCTGGGTCTATACTAATGAGTTTTAAATAATCGAGCTCATGAGGAGATAGCTTTAATTTATAGTCCAGTTCATCCAAAAGTACCAATTGTCTTTTTTTACCTTCAATTTCCGTGAAAAATTCCAACCTAGTCAATTCTGATTGATAAGCAATTTTATACGATTTTGGAATCATGGCTCTAATATGGTTTGAAATATCAACAATTTCACTATTACTCGTCGCCCATATACCAAGTCCCAAGACCTTCTTTTTTCCTGACCAACCTTTTCCTTCAAATATGTAACCAGTATTTGGATGATCAACCATCGCTTGAATAAACTTACGCGAAAAAGCCTTAGACTCGAGCATTATCCGAAAATAGCGAAAGCCTAATTTGGAAAGATTTATAGTAGCAAGATATTTTTTCTGCATTGTCAAACTAGACTAACATAGCTAAGAATGACAGTAAAGCAAAAAATCCCTCTCACAGGGATTTTTTGCTTTACTTTTTTATGACTTTCACCCTTCCGACTTAGCCATTCCCTTCACCCACTCACCATATTTTTTAGCCATGGCTTCAAAGCTCACTTTATTGGTGGCGATTACTTTTTTACCGTGGACCATTTTTATTTCCGCTTTTAGATCAACCGGCTTCGTGTACGGTTTTACTGACTCCATTCTTCTTAGTCGTTTTTTCGCTTCGGCTATTTCTCTTTCAGGAGACATAGTAACAGCCTTGATAAAAGCTTGGCTGGAGAGTTTTTTACCGGTAGCCAATTTCACACATTCAGTAAATGACTTGCTTGAACCAAGTTGCCAAACTTTTTTCATCTCTTTCCCAACCTCGGGATTATCTACTATGTAGCCATATTTTTTATAGAAATACTCTCGCCATTGACTAAGAGCAATTTCCGCTAAACCATAGCCATGGTAAGCACAAGCACTATCCCAGGCGTAAATATGAGGAATATTTAAAGCCCATAGTGAGTCCTCAGAATGGTCGTAATACTTACGATAATTTTTCTTGGCAATCTCTATTATTTTTTTAGTGGATGGATTTTTTAATTCATAAACTTCTCGCTCAAAATTACCGACAAATATTATCGAGAGAATCTTAGTAGGTTTTAAAACACCAAGCTTTTTGACTTTTCTTACAAATAATTCAAACGGGTAGTCATTATCATTGACATCTTTGGCATACCGCTGTCGCCACTCTATACTAGAAAATAATCTATCAATAAACATACTATGGGTTTCCGCCCAAGCTGCTGTCATTGGCGCATACTCGTGGTTAAAACAAACATCCTGTTGTTCACTGTTTAGTAAATGTGCCGCATGACCACCTTCATGGAACAGAGTGTTATATCCTGCCACTCCTGAGCCAACCTGCCCTGGTACTACGTTACAAGTAAAGTTTGCCGAACCAGATATTCTCTTTCCGTCTTTAAAGTGGACCAAATCCGGCCAATGGCAAAATCCATTATTCCATTTCCCTTCTCGATCAAGCAAATCTAACTGTAGTTTTCCTCCCTTAAAATCTATTCCCAAAGCTGCAAAAGACCTCCCCCACCGCAAAAGCGACTCATCAAACTGAAAATAAGGATCTTCTTCTTTGGTAAAGTCTCCGGCCATTAAGTATGAAAAATTCCACGGTTTACGCAAACCTTTAATTTCCTTCTCCATGTCTCGTATGTCAGCAAAGACTGATTTGGTCTTATCAGCAATATCATCAAACAATAAAAAGAGTTCTGTCTTGGTCATCTTATCTTCTGCTTTTAGCTTGTAGTCATAAAAGTCACTATAGCCGAGAGTCCTAGCAAACTCATTTCGCAACTTTACAATCTCAACATATTCATCCAAACAATCAAACGGCAATTTCTCAAGCGCAGCAAAACAAGCTTTTCTAACCTTCTCTTCCTGGTCGGTCCGCATCATCATTCGCATCTTTAACTCCGAAGCTGGTACAAATGTTTTAGTCTTTGGGTCAATATACCCAGTCACTCGCTCGGCACGTTTCTTGGTTATTAGACTTTCGAGTTTAGTAACTTTTTCTTTTATAGCTTTAGCTTCGCTGCTTAGTTGTTGTTGCGATAAGTAGTCTACCCAATGTTGTAATCTGGCTTTAAGTTTTTTATCTTTTATCTCAGTTTGCAAAAGCTTCGCTTCAGCCAAAAGTTTTTCACTACCGCGAAAAGCATCGAGTTCATTTAAAGCTTTATTTTTCTTTTCATCAACCGAATGATCACCCATATACGACACCCAAAACAACCGTTCATAATTACGATGCAACTTGAACAACCTGTCATTTACTTTATTCAAAAAGATTTCCGCTTTGGTCATATATCTTAAAAATTATTTTAATCAATCGAGTATAACAAATTACCCTCTTATCTGCATTTCAGAGTCTTAACTATTTTGTTATACTCGACTAATAATTTTTATATAATTTATATTAATATGCATCAAGGAAATTGGAAATGTAGTACTTGCGGTGGACCAATAACCGAACTACCGTTTGTACCAAGAAGCGAATCAGGCCTGACTTGTCGCACCTGTTACGCCAAACAAAAAAGTAAAGACAAAGACCAGCGAGCACCAGAAATATCAGAAACACCCAACATCTCAGAACCGCCTCCGCATGACGATATACCAGATTACGCAGAAGTAGCTACCGAACCGCCTCCACACGAGGACTTTGCTCCGGATATGGTACCAGCCAGCAGTGAACGTCCTAGGTTTTCAGGTGAATGGGAATGTGCCGGCTGCGGAGCTATTATCACGTCACTCCCCTTCAATCCGCGTGATACCAGCAACTTAAAATGTCTTGATTGTTTCAAAAAGAGTAAGTCTGGATAGACTTACAAACAAAAACCGGAAGCTAAAGCTTCCGGTTTTTGTATAGCAGAAAAACACCACTCTAACACTGTGATTCTACAAAAATAGGTACATTAATATCGCGCCGACAATAATACCAATCCAAAAAGGCACAAAGTTACTAGTAGTCTGATCCTCAGTTTCATTATCTGCCATTTTTGATTCTGTCGGTGAACTGATTACCTCTACCAAATCTGATTTTGGTTCAGAGGTTTTATCCTCATTAGTACTAGCTATTGCCTCAGTCTTAAATTCCATCTCAATGGTAGATGTTTCGTTCTCGGTACTTGATTCAGTCTTATTTTCTTCTGCCACAGAACCGCTACCACCAAGCAAATCCACCGGCTTGTTCTCTAATTTATCAAACCCCTCATCAGCCGTTAGGAGTTTTTGCTCGGCACTATTATTATCAGACGCAGTAGCTTGAACTGATTCGTTGGTAACCTGAACAGGCTGTGAGTACAGGTTCTTATTCTTTTTGTGTTTTTTCTTTTTTGACATACGGTATTTACTTTAAAACTGGACGTTAATGCCTCTATGATACCCCACTCCCGTAGCAATAAAAGATTGCTATATCTCGATTTTGTTTTATAAAAATAAAAAACGCCAACTTTGTCGGTTGGCGTTTGGTCATATTGGTATTTTGAGAGCTACTCCTATGTAATTCACAGTAAGCCTCCAATTAATTCTTTGTGAGAGTACGATCAACAATACGTGTCTTCTCAGCTTCAGTGAGATCCCTTTTTTGCAATAATTCTCGTATCTCGAGCAATTGTGCGATTAGAGCTGTACCGCCTTGCTTAGGCTGTCTCTTGACCCCTCTCTGGTGAGCAATTTTAACCACGTCTCCTACCAAATCTGGACTCATGAGCAATAACTTACGGCTTAAGGAACGGAATTTTTTAATAGAACTTGTTGAATTTAAGTTGTCCAGAATTTCTTTTTTCTGAACCTCAAATCTGCCGGCCTTAAGCTGAGCATCTTGCTCTTTCATAATTTCAACCGCCTTAGCTTCCTCTATTTCACGAAGTTGTGCGTCACTGGCCGAAAAACCTTTTTGCTGTAGTGCTTCTCGTAATGCAGACATCCTACTTCCTCCTTTAAAATACACCACGTCGGTGTCACTAACTAATAACATACTAGTAACAATATGTCAACCTGCACACAGCCACAAGCCATCTATAATCTTAGTACGACTCAGGAAAAAGCGACTTCAGTACCAAATCAAATCCCGGTAATAAATCTAGATCTTTAATTTCACTAAACTCAAGCCATTTGTAGTTTGCCGCCTCCCAATCCAAAGTTATTTTATCTGTCTTAACCTTCACATGAACCGGATGTACTATCCAAGTCTTTTTATATTTTGGCTCATCTTGATCAAAAATCTGACCCAATCTTATTTCTAAAACATCATTTTCATCCAGTCCCAATTCTTCTTTTATTTCATTCCTTACCTTTTCTTCCAGACACTGATCGTCATCCAAAAATCCTGAAATGCCGTTCCAAAAATTTGGATAAAGTCTCAACTCCTGACTTCTTTTTACCAGCAAAAAACTACCCTCATATTCAACTACACAATTAACAACCGGCGCCCACCTAATATTAGTGAAATCTACCTGTCCTGGTTTTGGTATAAATTTTGGTCGGGTTTTCATATAGATAAAGTATATCAAGTTTATAGTACTGATGCTTTGTTAAAATAAAGAAAAAGCCGCTTGCTGTTTTTTTGTGGAGTCTTATTTCCTCTATCTAAATATCTTTTTTACTTTATTAAGATTACAAGTTTTATATTTTAGTTAAATACTAATTTCCATCACATACCGCACTGTATCATCATCATATATCTCCTCCGCTTTTCTGATCTTTGCCTTAAGCGGCAAAATATAAGTCCCTGACTTACGATCTGGAAAAATAGAGGTTTCCCAGGTCGTTTTCCCTACCGTGACTGATACCGGCAGCGAACCCCATCCCCTCGCTTGCTTTCCAAACTTTTCTTTTATTTCTACACTTTCTTTTTTTGGTAAAACCAAAAACCGCCACCCCGACATACCTGGATAAACCAGTATCTTTGATTTTAGTTCGTATACCCCTTTCGACATAATTATAATTGTCTCAAAAAATCACTTACCGAACAATTGTTCATAACGTAAGACATATCGTATACTTACCACATGTCTAACCTAAATCCTGTCGAGAAAGAAAAGCGCATTCACCTGATATTCATCTGGAGTGTTTTTTTGAAAGCTCTAAACGGTATACTGGAAATTATCGGTGGTATACTTTTTTTATTCCACGGAGCAACCTCCGACCTGATCAAGCAATTGATACAATCAGAATTAATTGAAGACCCTAGTGATATTTTAGCCAACTTTATTCTAAACCATACCCCTTCCCTGGCTGCTGATTTTCAACTTTTTGCGGCAATCTATCTCCTTAGCCACGGGGTCACAAAACTCCTCTTGGCCGTTGGTTTGCTTCGCGAACAGCTGTGGGCTTTCCCTTCTGCCATGATCGTCTTTACCACTTTTATCTTTTACCAAATTTATCGCTACACTCACACCCACTCAGTTTTTCTTATCCTACTCACCGTCTTTGATATATTTGTCGTCTGGCTCACCTGGCGCGAATATAAGTATGTTAAAAGGAGATCTAAAACTAAGACAAACTAAAAAGTAGGTGTTGCTTTTTAATAACCCTATAAAAACACCATTTAGCCCAATTCAATAATATCGAGCGGAGTCAGTTTTCTCTCACTACCAAACTCTCTCGAATCAAAACACCAGACTTCAATCGGCGTTACTTTAAAAAATTGCCACGGAGCTTCAGCTCCAGCTCTTTCGGCTGTTTTATTTCTAAACTCATCATTACCATGACCTCGTTCAAAATAGTAAGCGGCAGCGGCTTTGATTTCTTCCTTATCTGTTAGATGTTTAGCCTCGCCTTTTATTTGTAACCCCAAGACATCACCGGATACAAAACGTTCGGTCTTGTAGACCGCCACTGACACCTTTGGATTCTTGAGGATATTTTCACTATGGCGGCTAGCCATCTTTGAAATGAAATATAGATTTATCTTCTCATCGTAAGCAAAGGCCACCGGATTCGTCCACGTCTCACCCTCAAAAATAGTTGAGATCGCCATAAACTCAGTTCGATCAAGCGCTTCTTTCAATTTTTGATTCCAATCAATTTCGTTCATAAAGGTTATTATTTTTATTAGCATATAATATCTATCACTTTTTGACAAAACGACACCACAAGCATAGACTACGGGCAGACTTTTTTACAGGAGAAAAAACATGACAGCGACTATTGACTTGGTTTTGCTGGGTCCAGAGTTCATGTGTCCAGGTGAAGAGGGAGTGCCTCGATTGGAAGTAAAAACTATATTTTATAATTTCACTGATACTCACGGCATTTATCATAGCCCTCAGTCTGATAAAGCTATGTGGTATGAAAAGATGTTTTCTGATCCTAAACTATCTGGCTTAGAAACTTATGTAAGAGTAAAAATAGTTGAAGGTATTTTCAAAAAATCAACCAGTAGACATCTTAGATTAGTTAAAAGTGAATTATCTTCTTGGATACACAATTACGCAAAGAAGGAACAGGCTCTTAAGAGAAGACATAGACCGATCGCTCTATCGTTAAACGAATTTTTAGAACACGTTGACAGGATAGGTGAAGACAGTTCTTTCTGGTCAGTAAATGACACTATTCCGGCTATTGCTTATTTAATAAGTATTGCTGACAAGATCGGCACCAAAAATTTATGGGTTTTTCCATTAACAGGCGAAGGATTAGCCAAATCATCACCACATGATATTACTGACTACAATTCGTGTATAGTTAATGTTAATATTATGTAACTAGAAAAACGGGCCGCGCCCGTTTTTTTATAACCTCAAAGAAATATTTACAGCAATCATTGCCACGGACAGTTACTAGTCTCAGTACCAAAGATAATCTCTTGATTCCCCCATACCAGAGCGTGCTTACCCCAGAATTCTCGGCTTTGTTCATGGTTTTAGTATAACAAAATTACAATTATTAGCGGCACGTATTAAATTATTTGCAAATGTATTGCCAGTACACCATACTTTTGTTCTTCTGCTTCAGAATAGTATTTGTACATCAAATGGTATTCTTCTGTATTTTTAGACCCATAGAGAATCGGGTCATGAGCTTCACACAAATCTTTGAAGGTATCGAATCTAACCAAATCAACCACCCTTACCAAAACAGTGTCCGACTTTTCATCTGCGTTTGTAAAAGTGATAGTGTCACCCACGGAAATTTGCTGACGCTTTTCATCAAGCAAACGAATTTCAATTTTCTCGGTTCCAGAACAAACTAATGAACTACCCCGATGACAAGCATACGGGGTATCGGCGTTGGACTAGGTAGTAAACAGTGAAGTCTGAACTGGTGCGGAGTGTAGCTGTTGGTATTCGGGATAACCTTGGTTTTTAACGTAATTGGTAATAATATCCATACTGGCATTACCCACTGTATTTGCATAATAACCTTCAGTCCAGAACTTTCCTCCCCAGAGTTTTATTTTTAGTTCAGGGTGGATTTTAAAGAGATGATTGGAGGTGATGCTTTTTATTTTCTTTACCGTATCAGAGAAACGTATGTTTGGAATTGTTTGTATTAAAAAGTGTACATGATCTTCGTCTATTCCTATTTCAAGAAAGTATATCTCGTAAGCTGGACCAAATTCCAAACATAAGTTTTTAAATGTTTTTGATATTGGTGGTGTAAATACATCTCTTCTGTATTTTACTGGGCATACCAGATGATAGATGAACAGAGTTTTGTTGTGTGGTTTTTTGATATGTTGTGGTTTACCTTTCATTACTGTTTAGTATGACAATGTTTCCCCCGATGACAAGCATGCGGGGTAAAGATGGAATCTAAACATGTCTGGTTGTAGTTTCATGTGGTGGTGCATGGGTGGTTGTGTTAATTGGGAGGATGTTGGTTGGAAATGGATACTGACCCCAGTTATCCCTATTTATCTGTGACCATATTTTTAGTTTGACATTTTTTATGAGCAACATCACCTGTATACAACTCAACTTCTATTGTATTGCTACAAAAGGTACATCTCATGGTTAATATTTCGTAGTTAAAATCCAATCAAACACACGATTAACTATTGACTTTACCGCTTTTAAAGAACCGACAGCAAGCAGTATTAAACTATTCCAAGTAACAAAAAAAGCGAATAATATGATTATAAACCCTAAACCTCCTATGGTGATATTTATCTTTGGTTTATATTCATCAGTGGTTATTTGAGCGAAACCAAAATTTTTTACGTATTCACAATCTGTCCAATCAACATCATCACCAATTCCAAAAAGCTCCTCTGCAGAATATGTGTCATTTACCAAACAACTCAATGAATCAAATGTGATATACGCTACAATTTCCCCGTCTAAGGATAGATACTCAACAGCATGACTAACACTGTCTACATTTGGCGTAATTTTATAATAAGGAAAATCCTCAGCAATGTTAAGTATTGAAAATACCCAAAAGTGTTCCTTAATATGTTTTATTAACACATCACCAGATTCTTCAATCGGAGAAAACCCGTATATATCCACCTGTTTTTTTAGCCCATACGCAAAGGCTATAGGTACCATAAACACAATAAATACTACCATTAAATTAGCCAGAAAATATTTCACGTCTTTAATTTCTATACTATTTACCATAACATGCATTATTGCCACTTTTACAGAAATATTAATTGTTCTCTAAACTTAGACTAGTCCCGTCGATCACCAATATATTTTACCCCTAGTATTAAACAAAAACTAGGACTTGGTCACTATCGCGAGCTATTCAGCAAGCATTTCTAGTATCTCAACACAACCCTTTTCTCCCCCTCCCAACATTGACCAATAACCTCTTGGATTATTTTCACAAAAAGACTGTGCTTGACGCTGAAAATTATCAACTTCATTTTGGGCTACCTTTGCTTGTGGTGAAATAAAAAGTCCCCAAGCAGTTAAAAGGATTACCGCGATAGAAAGAATGATATTGAAGGCTGCCAGCTGTGTATTTTTCTTTTCGAGAGCCTCCACATGCCTTCTATTGATAATGCTATCAATAGTAAGCGCTCGAATTATTTGTCGATGCCTGACTATATCATTGGGAACATGCCCTATCCCTAACTCTCTTAAAGCATCCATTAGCTCATCATTTTTGGCTGTAAAAATATCACCTGAATTAAACAGATGATCTGAACCTCTGAAATTTGAATCTTCACCCTTATTTTTCAATTTTGAAGCTAATGAGTTGTATGCATTTTTAAGTTTTTCAAAAATTTTTCTCATAAAGTATCTCATACTATCACTAATTGACTGTCTGAATAAGACCCGATCCTTACAGCATCAGTACAGACTGGTTTGTCAGTATTTTATTTCCTTTTTTTGTCATAAAATACTAGACAACCTTCTTCAACAGTCTCCCAGACTGTCTCAGCCTAAATACCATGGACGACCTAATTTTCAGAAAGCGATAGCGACCATGAAAATAGAAATACCCTTGTGGTGGACTTATTTTAAATGAGTGAAACGACTATTAAAATAGAAATACCCTTGTGGTGCAAAACCCGTAAAACAATCTCCCAGATTGTTTTACCTACTTTCGAATGAGCGAGAGACACAAAAGAGGTATTTTGTATTTCCATCCACCGCTGCCAGACTAGGACTCGAACCTAGATAGCCAGGACCAAAACCTGGAGTCCTACCATTAGACGATCTGGCAGCGGTGAATATAAATTTGTACAAAATACCTCTTCTGTGTCCGAGCGAATGATGAAAGAAAGCTCTGCTTACCATTAGACGATCCGGCAATTTTTGTTTTAGTAGACGCGCGGCCTTTGGCCGCGCGTCATAAATCTACCATATTTAAAGACAAATTTGAAGTAAAGAAATCATCTTAATTCATCACCAACTTATTAGGTATAAAACAATAACCAAGGAACAACCTTTTCCGTCACAAGCTCCTCCTTAAGGTCGCACCTCTGTTATTTTTTGTTTTGATTGATTTTATGTCTACTTCACATAAATTGTGACAAACACCCCGGCTGTTACCAAAAGCCCACCGAGTACCGTACCAAAAGTTGGCTTCTCACCCAGTATGATAAATGCCATAAGAATAGTCAGCGCAATACTAAACTTATCAATCGGTGCCACCTTAGATACCTCGCCGAGTTGCAAGGCCTTATAGTAGAACATCCATGAAGCACCAGTCGCCAAAGCGGAGAGCACAATAAAAGTCATGGAGTATTTGGAAATCTTGAACATATCTCCCGCATTACCCTGCAACAAGACAATCCCCCAAGCAAAAAACAAAATAATGACAGTCCGAATTGCCACCGCTAAGTTACTATCAACATCCTTTACGCCCAGCTTACCAAAAATTGCTACTAGTGAAGCAAAGAAAGCCGCCAATAGTGCATAGACCGCCCAACTTGCCATAATTAATAACTACTTAGCCTCGTAAGCCGCTTTAACAAAAGCCGTGAAAAGTGGGTGTGGTCTCAGTGGTCGGGCGATCAACTCAGGGTGAAACTGTACCCCCATAAAGAAAGGATGCGCACTAGCTGGCAGTTCCATAATCTCCATCAATCTACAGTCCGGTGAAGTGCCAGAGAAAATTATTCCCTTGTCTTCGAGCTTAGCAATATGCTCCTCGTTAATCTCGTAGCGGTGACGATGGCGCTCTATTACGCTTGAGCTCTTGTAGGCTTTATAAGCATGAGTACCTTTCTTGATGACCGCTTCATACTCACCCAGACGCATAGTACCACCCATATTACCAGTAGCAATATTTTCTCGCTGTTCAGACATAATATCTACCACCAAGTGTTTGGCCTTAGGGTTGATCTCTGCCGTACTGGCATCTTCTAATCTTAGAACATTTTTAGCATACTCAAGGACCGCCAACTGCATACCATAACAAATACCGAAGTACGGTATCCTATTCTTACGTACATACTCAATCACTTTTAACTTACCATCGATTCCGGTCGAGCCAAAACCGCCCGGGACCAAAATTCCTGAAAAATTCTTAAGTTGTTTTAGCTTATTTTTATCTTCAAAGTCCCCGGCCGATAGATAGGTAATCTCAGGAATAAGACCTTGAGCATAGGCTGAATATTTTATCGCCTCAAGGACCGACAAATAAACGTCAGATAAGACAAAGTCTCCTGACTGGAAGTACTTACCGATCACTGCTATTTTGACCTTATCGGTACCCTTTTTAGACTTAGCTACAAAACGTTTCCAAGCCGAAAGGTCAGCTGATTTCTTGAGTGGTAACTTTAGAATTCGGCATAATTTTTCTGAAAAATGATCAGCTTCGAAGTTGAGTGGGATATCGTAAATACTATTTACATCAGGAGCAGAGATAACATTCTCTTTTTTCACTCCACAGAAAGTCGCTATCTTTACTTTCCGCTTCTCGTCTATATCGACCGGGCTCCGAGCAATAATCATATCAGCAAACACCCCAGCACTACCTAAGGTTCTGGCCGCGTGCTGGGTCGGCTTGGTCTTCATCTCACCAATACTACCCGGTACCGGCAAATAACTCACCATTACCACCGCCACATCATCCGGTTGCTCACTTCGCATCATACGAATCGCTTCCAAGAAAAGAATGTTTTCGTACTCACCGATTGTGCCACCCACTTCTATTATCACCACATCGGCTCCAGCTTTCTCTCTAGCTTTTTTAATCCTTGAAATAACCTCAAGCGGAATATCGGGCACCACCTGCACGTTCCTTCCCTCATAGCCAAGGTTTCGCTCCTTTTCAATTACAGACAGATACACACTTCCAGTAGTCATGTAGTTGATAGACGGTAAATCTTGGTTTAAAAAGCGCTCGTAATTACCCATGTCTTGGTCAGTCTCCAAACCATCCTTGAGGACAAACACCTCGCCGTGTTCGGTAGGATTCATAGTACCAGCATCGACGTTTATATAAGGGTCGATTTTCATCGCAGTTACCGTCAAACCGCGCGCCTGCAAAAGATTGGCAATAGAAGAGGAAGTAACACCTTTACCTACCCCACTCATTACCCCACCGACTACGAAAATATATTTAGCATTAGACGCTTTGCGCTTTTTACTGGTTCTAGTCTTAGACATAACGATTAACTAAACTCTTAGGTAACGAGCCACTGCTAAAATACTGGAGAATAAACCAAGTACGATACCAATACCGACCAAGGTTAAGAAAATATCACTGAAATTATTAATGAAATAAGTTAACAAATTGAAACCGTCAAAGAATTCTTCGGTCCGCGGGCCAAGCCAAGCAGTAATCGGATACAAGATAAGTAAAGCGAAGACTCCACCAACCAAACCATACATAAAGCCCTGAACCATGAAAGGTCCACGAATAAACATGTTGGAGGCTCCCACTAAACGCATAATAGAAATTTCCTCGCGCGCGGTGTAGATAGCCAGACGAATTGTGTTAAAGGTAATTAATACAGCGGCAATAATCAAAACCACCATGATCGCAAAGCTAACTCGTTCTACCGCATCAATAATAGTAGTCAAAGTATCTATAGAATCTTTGTTGTCGTTGTATGTAACTTTACTGATAACCGGAGCCTGGACCGACTCAGCCGCTCGTTTTTCTTCAATAAAGCGAGAGATACTCTCGTACTGTGAAGTCTCCTTGGCTTGAATAGCAATATCTGCTTCTAGTGGGTTTTCGTCTAGTTCGGCCAGTGCCTGCAGGGCAATCTCATTATTTTTGTTCTTTTCGCGGTATTTTGCCAACGCTTCCTCACGGGAAGTGTAGGTAACACTGGAGACTTCCGGCAAAGCTTCAACGGCGGCCTTTATGGCATCAACCTCTTCTTGTGGAGCAGCTACGTCAAAATATACATTAATATCAACTTTTTCTTGGATTGTTTTAAGTGAAGTATCTAAAAGTTGACTAATAAACATAGTTGAACCAATCACAAACAAAGTGATGGTTATAACAAAAATCGAGGCTAAAGACACATAGGCACTGCGCCAAAAACCTACAAATCCTGCCCGTGTAATTCTGCGAAGAGCTGTTAACATAAATTAATTATAATACGTATTTACCATTAGCGTCATCACGAACAATCCGACCTTCGTCCATTGTGATGACTCGTCGTCCCAACTCATCAATAACACCCTTATTGTGAGTAGTCATAATGACAGTGGTTCCAAGGTCGTTAATCTTGCGAAGGATCTGTACCACCTCATAAGTAGCTATTGGGTCAAGGTTACCGGTCGGCTCATCAGCTACGATGATGTCCGGTTGATTAACAATCGCTCGAGCGATAGCTACTCTTTGCTTCTCGCCGCCGGAAAGTTCGCTTGGGAAGTTAAAAGCTTTGTCATCAAGATCAACGAGAGACAATGCTTGCGGTACATTTTCCGCAATTTCTTCATCAGTTCGCCCGTTGGCCTCCATAGCAAAAGCAATGTTCTCATAGGCGGTCTTATTGGGTAGGAGCTTAAAGTCTTGGAAGACTGTGCCAATCTTGCGGCGATAGTGTGGGAGCTTGGTGCGAGGAATTTTATGAATATCCAAGGACTCAAAAAAAACCTGACCTTGACTCGGACGATCTTCAGCAATAATCATCTTGAGAAGCGTGGTTTTACCCGCGCCTGAATGACCTACTATGGAAACGAATTCCTTGGGTGCAACTTGAAAGGTTATTTCTTGAAGAGCAGTCGAACGTCCGTCATCATAGAGCTTAAAAACGTTATCAAAGTAAATCATAGCTGATAGTATACCATATTAATTTTTACCCTGAGAAGCGCTTATAAACGAACTGATGTCACCCGACAAAACCTTTTCAACATCACGCACCTCTACGCCGGTCCGATGGTCTTTTACCAACTGATACGGGTGTAAAACATAAGACCGGATCTGGCTACCCCACTCTATCTTGAGAGTTTTCTCAACCGACAATCCTTGAAGCTCTCGCTCACGCTGCGCTTCGTAAAACGCATAAAGTTTACCAGCCAGTAGCGCCAGGCCACGCTCACGGTTTTGCTGTTGTGACCGCTCAGAAGAGACATGAACGGAGATATTGGTCGGCTTATGCACAATGCGAACTGCAGTTTCCCGCTTGTTTACGTTTTGACCGCCCGCGCCTCCGGCGCGGGCAAAACTCACCTCCAACTCATCATCCTTAAGCTCCACCGCACTGACATCATCAATCCGTGGTGAGACTTCAACCAAAACAAAAGAAGTTTGTCTTTTACCGTTACTATTAAAAGGTGAGATACGCACCAGACGATGCACGCCAGACTCGTGTCGCAAAGTACCGTAAGCTTCTTTGCCTTGTATTTCGATGGTGATATTACGGTAGCCATTGTGATCATTGGTGTTACTATCTAAGACCACCATCTCCCATCCTTTACTCGTACAATACCCGCGGTACATCTCGACCAACATCCGCGCGAAGTCTTCCGCATCATCTCCGCCCGCGCCAGCCACTATGGTCATAACAGCGTTACTTCGGTCGTATTTACCCTTGCCTTCCACCGCATCCTTAAGCTCTTGCAGTTCCTTAATCATGGCCTGCGCGGCTTTTGAGTCGTTCCAAAAAGTCGGTTCGAGCATCTTGGCTTCTATATCAGCAATTCGTACTTGTGGATCTTTCATTGTTTACGAGTATAGCAAAAATGTGACCCATCGCCCATTAATTAGAATTTAGAATATTAAAAAATCGGGAATTAAAAAATCCCTGTCCTTGATCGTAAAGATTAGGTTACAGGGATTTTTTTCGAGAAGGGTGATCACTCACGACTCCTCTCGACATCGCGACTTATCTGCCCAGCAATGATTACAAATAATATCAAGGACAATATACCGGCAGCCACCGCAGTTTGTACTAAGTCACCAACCGAAACTAGACCACCTTGAAACATAACAGAAACAGCAAAGATTGTGCCAAACACAATGATTAAAAATTTGCGAGGTCTGTTTTTGATAAAATTATCAGTAAAATCAGACCAAACATTGTAAATTTGTACAATTTTATCAATTGCTTTTTGTAAGACAATTTTCATGACATCCTCCTTCAAAGGTTCTTTTTAAGTCTACAATTAATTAGATAAAAAGTCAACCCTCCCCTTGGACACCTGTCATTGTTGACCAATTAAGTTTGGTTTTACAACCCAATCGCATAATATCACAAAAATTTAAAATAGGAATAAAAATACCTTTGAGTTATCAACAAGAAAAAGCCCATAAAAAGGATTTTTAAGTATCTTTTATGGGCTCAGCTTTATTAAACGGCAATCCTTCTGTGTAACTTTTTCAATAAGATATAGTGTCGTATAAGCGTGATATATTTTTATACTCTTTAGCCAAATCACCTCGCTTATTAGAATTTCCGGTGATAATCTTATTGTATTCAAGAGCAATATTACCATCACCTAGACACCCAACTTCTTCTTGGCTTTTTATAAGTCCTTCTATTCTATAAAGCTTAGTCTGAATATCAATAATAATATCAAGCTCTTCACGAATTTTTTTTAGCACTAATATCGCTACAACAAACTCATATAGGTTTGGGTTTTCGATCCCCTCAGTCCCACTGAGTTTTTCATTTAAAGTATTCAGGTATCCCTTTAGAAAATTAACTCCATGTTCTATTACCCAATCTTGTGCTTTTTTTATATCCTCTTCAATCTCCTTTCTATCGACAGCAAGTTTTTCTAGAAAAAAGTCTTCTTTGACGATTCGTAGGAAAATTACAGCTCCCAGAGGAATAACAAACACCACGACGATAAAAACAAAAACAAATGAATCACTTGCCCATATACTTGGTATATCAAATACTTTCATTTTTTGCTCCTTTGAAATAAAAATTTACTCAGAAACAAACGTTCCATTCAGAAAAGTATTCCATTTAAAGTAATCTGTCAACTGTTATTTAAAAAAGCGTCCCCTATAAAAAACAGAGACGCTCTTGTATTTTATTATGGCAAACATTCTTTTTTGTTTACCCAAATCAAACGCAAAATCTTAGCCGATACAATAAGTAAAATCAGCATAAATAAATAAAAAGTGACGTATGCTAATACTTCGTTGATGTAACCCAGCAAAATTAAAGCCGAAAAAGCGGCAATTACTATGAACACCAAATACGTCATAAGTTTCTGAATTTCTTCCATTTTCTAGCCTCTCAAACTCAATGACATCGTTGCACCCCAGTATTCAACTAACCCATCGCAGAGTATCAGACATTTTGCTTGAATTGTCAAATTTGAGTACACCAAACCGACCTTACCTGCACGTACATGTGGGTAAAAAAAGAATCCCCGCAAACAATGTGTGGGGATTTAAATGATTTGGTGAACAAGGGATTTTCATGCAGCTCCCATAACCTGACCTGATGAGTCCTTGATATCTTCAAGCTTCTGTTTTATTTTCTTAATATAGGCAAGCCTATCTGGCAAACCTTTTTCAAATTGATCGGTAGTATATTTATCATACTCTGTAATTATACTATCTATTTCACTCTTAAAGGTGAGTTCGGTATTTTTAAGGTCCTCTAACAACTTTCGAACCTCAGTTTCACACATCATCACCTCTTTTTCTTTTCTTGTCTTCAAAGACAGCGCAATTTGTGTCCAGATAATTCCTATTCCAATTACCAACACAAATATTCCAATAAGAGTCAACCAGTTCATTTCAGTACCCTCCATGTATTAACTCACAATCAACATAATGCTACATTTATCCATAAATAGCAAGTAGCTGCATACCAATAAAAAGCACCCTAAACGGGTGCTTTTTATTTTGAGCCAATGTCCGGGATTGAACCGGAGACCTCGTCCTTACCATGGACGCGCTCTACCAACTGAGCTACATTGGCAATATTCAGTTTGCCTATCCTATCAAAAAATCAATTGAAATCAAAGTCCGACTATACTAACATTATATTCGTCGCCGACTTAGCTCAGTAGGTAGAGCAACGGTATCGTAAACCGTAGGTCCCGAGTTCGAATCTCGGAGTCGGCTCATAATAATCTTTTACGACACTGATTTACTCAATTGTAATGCAAAGGTCTAGAGTTCAATCCTTTGAGATGGCTTGTGGCAACTTAGATATATCCTTCCTTAACCAACTACCGTTACTAAAATTCTCTAAAATCTCAACAGAGTCTAAAGTACCAAAATAAATAAATACACTGTTGACCCGGACCCAACTGTTGCAAAGCAGCATGTCTCCTTCTAGCAGTTAGGTACGAAAGCAAAGCAGTTTGCTTCCTAAAAACAAAAACCCACCAAGCATTGGTGGTTTTTTGTTTTTACCTAACTGCGCGGTAGACGGGACTCGAACCCGCAACCTCCCGCGTGCACTTCTTCCAATGTTTTCACAAAGGCGTGGACTATATCTTTACCATGTCCAGCACTGCTTTTAACTTTAAATATATTTAGAGTTAAAAGCAGTGCTGGGTTTAGGTACCCCGGTATCTAGTCTCTACGGAGCCCCTATACTATGTTTTTTTGTGTATAGGGTTCCCTCGGTATTCGCATATCTTCAAGAAGACTTAGCCTTCACCGATATCCCGGAGAGTTTCAATTTGGCTTTCGCACAAAAAGCTGCACGTCTACAGGCGGGTGCTCTAACCAGTTGAGCTACCACCGCAGTCAACAAACTTATCAAAAACCTTCTTTTTCCTCGGTAAATAAAGTTTGTGCCTAGCATTATACATGATTTTGTAAATTTTCAAAGCATCCCGCTTCGAAAAGATAGAAGAAGTCATCCTGACGGTTACCGGTGTATTTTGTTTAGTTTCACTCACAAAAATACATGGTGCCGCGATAAAACTATGTTTAAACATTGTTTTATCGCCTCATTCGCTCGTATACTGACATCATCCCGTCGTTCGATCCCTGCTCGGTTTGCTAGACGCAAACCTTGCGCTTCCCCTCTCCGCAATTCCGCTTCGCTACATTGTGTCGATGGGAGGGATCGAACCTCCGACCTTAGCTTTATGAGTGCTACGCTCTAACCGACTGAGCTACATCGACAGTGCTCAACACATTACTATAAAATTCTATTTTTTTCAATTTCTTGCACCTCTCTTACCGGTTGCACCCTAGCATTTTTTCCGCCGCCAAAATATCCTCCGGCTTCCCAAGCGGCAACCACAAAGATTGCTCCACTACCATAACAGGATAATCCTGAGCAAAAGCCGTTACCATATCGGTCACATACAATTCGCCATTCGCTGACCGTGCCACATCATATTTAAATATCTTTTTGTCCAAAACCATCCCGCCGATGTTTATAAGATTAGATGTAGGTTCTGCTGGCTTTTCATGAATAGCCTTGAGAGTGCCGTCCGAGTTTAGATCCAAAACACCAAAATGCTGTGGTTCATCGTGCTGCACCGAAAGCATTGCATAAGGATAAGTTACAGCTGCTTTGAGAGCATACGACCCATGAATGTCATCAGCATACATAAACATAAACCTTCCTTCGATAAGTGGCGCCGCAGCCAGCAAAGCCTCACCAGTCCCCCCAACCGCGTTCTCTTGGTGCACATACTGAACCAATTTACCGCAGTAATGCAGACCGCAATGTCGCCTTATTTGCTCCTCAAGATAATTAACCACTAAGATTATTTCATCGACTTCATCAGGCAAAGCTTCGACGATATGCTGCAATAAAGGTTTGCCACAGACTTCTATTAACGGTTTTGGAGTTTGTTCAGTTAAAGGCCGCATGCGGGTTCCTTTTCCCGCCGCCAGGATAACACATTGCATAATAAATTATTTAAGATAGTGATTGTATCTTCTTTTCAGCTTTTTCCAAGTCTTCAGGGTAACCAATCGCCAACCAAAAGTTCTCTTCCACAACCGCCATTGGATATTTCTCCTTATAGCGCATAATTATTTCAGGCATGAAATATTCACCATTAATTGGTGCCTCGGGAGCAAAATCAAAGATATGCTGATCCAACACCATTGGTCCGGTAGCAACTAAATTGGAGGATGGGGATGAAGGTTTTTCTACCATATCAGCAATCGTACCATCAGGGTTACGAACAATTACACCAAAGCGTTCCGGAGTGTCACTGGTGGTTGCCAAGATAGAGCGACTATAAGAAACCGCCCTCGCCATGTCGTCACGACCATGAATATCATCAGCAAACATAAAAAGAAATCGTCCTTTAATCAAATCTTTGGCGAGCCATAACGCCTTGGCCGGACCATTTATTTCCTTTTGTTCCAAATAAGTAACCGGTCGTCCGTAAAAGCTGTCCCCACAGTATTCCCTTATCATGTCACCTTTATAACCTACAACAATAATCAATTCCTTTATTGAACTAGGTAACGCCCCTACTACGTGATCCATCAGGGTTTTTCCGTCAACTTTCACTAACGGTTTAGGGATAGTGTCTGTTATCGGCCTAAGTCTTGATCCCTTGCCAGCCGCCAAAATAATACATTGCATAGTTAAAAGAATATACCAATTTTATGGTTATATTAGCAAGTTTTTCCTGTGTTTTAATGTATGCAGAATAATGTCACCTTTCCGGAAATGGAAATGGTGGAAATGGGGAAATGGGGTCAGAAATGGGGTCAGCCACCATTTTTAGGTCTACCTACTCCCCGTAACACTTGTTCAATCTCATACTTTTTAACTTTTCTATTAACCCACTCCTCTTCTCCAAAAGGTATACTTCTTTCTTCTGATTTTTCTAAAGCCTCTTCTTCAGACTCATTCATAGGTTTATTAAGAAGATTTAAATAGTCTCTTGGTATAGATATAGGCCAGTTACTTAATATTTTCTTTTGTTCTAAAGTACCATTTTCTCTTCTCCATACACTTGACCATTGCCAGTCTTCAGCCTTTTTGACTAAATTTGCTTTTTTAGCGTTTCGTTCAACGTATCTAAGAACTGTAAGTAGGTGATGGTCTTGTTCGCAAATAAATGATTTGTATCGACCCTGATATAGATGACCTTGACCTATTGTATCTTTTGTAACATGCCACCTACGAGTATGCGTATTAGAAAGCCACCCAATAAATTTCTGCATATCACCATCTTGTTTTGGTTGCAGTACCATATGCCAGTGATTTGGCATAACACAATATGCCAGTAATGGTACTTCGTATTTTTCAATAGCCTCTTCAAGTATTTCTTCAAATTGCTGATAATCTTTTTTGTTATCAAATATCTGCACTCGAGCATTAGCACGATTTAGTACGTGATATACTTCACCACCAACATCTACTCTTTTTATTCTTGGCATTCATTTATTTTATCATAAATGGTGGCTGACCCCATTTCCTCAATACTGCACGACCTTAAGACTAAGGCTTAATAAAGCAAACACTTTTGATACCAAGAGAAGATTACTTTTAGATAATTGTATTGAAGTCACCAAAGGCAATAAGTCTGTTGTTCTTGGCGGAACTATACCGAATGCAGACCAAGGGTCAGAATTACATTTTTCCGTAATAGCTAAGATGGATTAGTCACCTACAGCAAGTAGAGGAAAATTACAGCAATTGCCAACGATACTAGGAATAATATTTTATTATTCAATTTTACACTCATTTTTTCTAACACTTTTGCAGCTAAAACTAGAACGATAGAAATTGGAATGAACAAAAGTAAATAGAGCAAAAGTCCCTCTAATACTTCATTTAGACCACCTCTGATCCCATAATTCTCATAAACTCTGTAACACACTAAGGGGAATATTCCTGTAGATAACCCTAGGTATGCTGATATAAATTGTTTTTTCATAATAATCATTTATTTATTCGCTATCATCTTTTTTGGACAATCTCTCCTTAATACTGTTCAGGCTAGACCTTATATTATCAAGCAATGTTGCAGTTGGGATTCCTTGACTCTGTCCTGGAGTATATGCACCTGAATTGAACGAGCTGACCTGATTACCAACACCACTCCTATTACCAACTTCGTATACGAAGTTATTTGAATTAGCTACACCAAATTTACCAGTTTTACCAAACATATAATAACCTGTCTTGTCGATACTATTTGCTGAAGCACCAAGACTGTTAATAAACTCTGTATCTGACATGTTGTTTGGTGGTGTGATAACAACACTTGCTGTAGGCGCCTTTTCCCCGTTTAAGTATGGGGTGTCAGTATTCACTGGACCTCCTTCGTAACTAAACTCTGGAGTCAATTTATTGCCGATACCTAAGAAACCACCTCGGTTGTAAGCCCCTATCGAAAACTGTTCAGTGCCCTGAGGAATTCCATCAATAGAAATCTGGCCTGGATTATCTGGAGTAACTCGATAGAACATATGTGCATCATAAGAAGAAATTACTGGTCTAGAAACAAGCTCAATCTTCTCCCCCGTAGGATCAATGTACTTCAGTGGATTATTCCTTGCATACGCATAGGTATTTAACTGTTGTGGGTCATAGAGGAACTGCGCTGGATTTCGTAAGTTTGCTGGATCTTGTGATGTATATCGTCCGATACCAGAATTATAGTAACGTGCACCTTGGTAGATGAGTCCTGTTTCATCGTCTTTCTGGTGACCTGAGTGCTGAATATGTTGTCTAAAGTCTCCGTACTCATTATCTATCCTCGTATCACCGAATGGGTAGTAGTCCAATTCTTGGGTGATAGCTCCAATACCATCGGTTACCACACTGGTACCACCGAGATGATCAAGATGGTTGTAATACGTCAACGCTCCAGCACCAGAACCTTCAATCGTGGCAACTAATTGGTCACCCATGTAGATGTGCTTTGTGGTAGTACCAGTATCAGTAATTTCGTAATTAGCGAAAGGATAATAAGTCGTTCCTTCGGAAGTAGTCTTGAACACTCGATCACCATTGTGGTCATATCCATAGCTGGTCGTTATTCCTGCTTTTGTGGACTCAGTTAGTTCGTTGCGGTAGTTCCAGGTGTTAGTGGTATTACCGTCGGTTAGGAGGTTACCGTTTTGGTCGTAGGTGTAGGTGGTGCCGCCGATGGTGGTGGCAGCGTGGGGGTTGGCGTAGCTTCCTCCTCCGCCGGTACTAGTCAAACGAATACTGTCAAAATTCACTGTCGCGGCTTGGTCGGTCTCTATGTTTAGTTCAGTGGCGCCTTGATAGTTTTGGTAACCTAAGTCTGAAAGTGGAATGGTGAGGCTGTGCCAGGTGTTGGCTTGGAAACCGCCGGTGACGTAGTCTTTTAGGTTAATGATGGTAAAAGGTGTACTGGCACTGTTGGTGAAATAGAGGTAGAGATTGGCTGTAGTGTCGGTACCGACATTAACCGCCAGCTCTAGATTATCATATGGTGAGCTGTCGAAACTGTTGTTGTGATAAGAGATACCAGCCCAGGGTTGGGTGTATACTAACCCCAATGAATAGAGTCCTGAGTAGACAGGAGAGGTGGCGCTTGGGTTGATGGTAGTCCACCAAGACCAGTCTGTCCAACCGGTAGTGATGCTATCGTCATAGATGTAGTAGCTGGTTCCTCCACTCTGTCCACCATCATAACTATACGTACCAACATCAGACTTGCTGAGGACGTTACCGATACTGTTGTAGGTATAGGTTTCTTGGTATGGAGTAGTACTAGCATTAGTAGTGGAAGCTGAGATAAGGCGGTAGAGGTCGTCGTAGGTGTAGGTGATGGTACCGGCGGAGTCGGTACCGCTGTTGTCTACTATCTCGGTAATATTACCGACAGTGTCGTAGGTATAGGAAAGGTTTTGGACATTCTCAACAAATGGCACCACCGGCGGTTGGCCACCTGAAGTTAGCTCACCAATAAAGGTAGTGTCGATAGCAATATCATCGAAGTAGGTGGTACTAATCGCTTCGGGAGTATAAGTAACTCCGGCGATTACATAGTCAACATTATCAGTACCGGTGTTTAGGGTACCACTTCCGTTGTAGTCAGGTGCACTTTCGTTGGTGTTGTTGAGCCAGATATCTACATCGCCGTTAGTGGCTCCAGTCTTAAAGCGTACTTCAATAGTGTTGACCGCCCCTTTCACCAAATCAATTCCGGTGTCAGTCCACGGTAGAACATCTCCCATCATGGTTAGTCTGGCTGTGCCCCAATCCTCAACATTCATCCAGAAAACTGAGTTGTTGATCGTATCTTCAAATCTAAGAATGCCATGATAACCGGAAGGTCCCCAAGTCATATTACTCGGAATAAATACCTTAAACTGAGCATAAATCTCGCCGGTGTTTTGATCAACAAACTCTAAGCCACCGGAACCTTCTCCAGTCACAGTTTCTTTTAGTGAATCCGCACCAGCCACCTTACTGGTGTTATCTAAAGCCGGGGTAACCCCTCCCCAAGATACATTGTTGTCAAAGGTACACGGAAGAGCTGAACAATTTTCAAAATCTTCTAACCCAAATAGGTAAGCTTGGACGGTATCCGGTAAGATAAAGTCCACCACTTTGCTTATAAGTTTCTTACCCTGGCTCTCTACATAATCTTTAGCGTGTCCTTTTACGCTTCCACCTTTTTCTTTTAGATAACCATCCTCAATTAAGTATGACTCCAACTGATCCTGAGCATACTTGGCTTTATCAAGCACAGCCTGATTAGCTCCCTCTGCTTCTAATCCAGCTACTCGCTCATGGTGGTATTTTTGCCACATTCGGGCTTCGTGGGCGTTGTTGATTTTTAGCTTTAGCTTGCTTTTAGCCACTACCTGATTAACTACCACCGCTTCCGCAACTGGTGGTGTGGAGTTACTGCTGGTAGAAGCAATAGCTGTTGGTACTGCTGGTAAAGTACTGGTGGCAGTGGTGGTAGGTATATCAAATACCACATCAGCTTCTACCACACTCACCACTTGGTCAGCTGTACCGGTAGCGGTTTCAGACGACGAAGACGCAGTGGTAGTCGCGTCTGGAGCAGCGACCGTGGTGGTGGTGGCAATTTCGCTAGTCTCCACCACCTCATCAGTTGTGGTTGTAGTCGAGGTGAGTTCGGCTTCGGCTATTTCTTGGTTTGTACTTGTCGCTTCGATATTAGTAGAAGTTGCAGTAGTTGAATCTGAAGTAGCCGGTTCGATAGCAAGATCAGAAGAAGTTGCGACCATCTCCTCTACCGGCTCCTCTACCGTCTCCACCACCAAGGCTTCACTGGTAGTCGCAAGCGGGAGCTCAGTGGTAAGTGAAGCCAGTTTGGCTTCAATACTTATAAGCTCCTCTCCCGGACCGCCGGTGCCATAGGTACTGGTGGCAGTGGTGAGGATATTTTTCAATCGGTACAGTTCGGTCGCATCATAAGTACGAGTAGTTATAGAGCCATTGCCGTATTCGATATTTTCCATCTGACCATGTGGTCCATAATCAATATTACTCACAATGTTTGCAAAAGTTCCCCCACCCTCTTTTTGTTCCACTTTGTCTACCTGCCCACCTTTATTAAAGGTGTACTTCACTTCTGAATTATCTGGATAAGTAATGAGTGTTTGGTTGCCTTGGCGGTCATACTCATAGCTAGTGGTGTAGGTATTGCTACTTATTGTTTTAGCTTCTGAAGCCAAGAGGTTGTTTGGGGTGTAGGTGTAGTTAGTGGTAGCGGAAGAATTGGCAGCGGTACAAAGTTGCCCCACGCCACCCGTACAAGTATCATAAGTATAAGTGATTTCCGTACCAGTCTGTCCGGTGTAGTCTTCGGTCAACTGGCGATTAAGAGCGTCGTAGGTGTAGTTGGTAGTCTGACTCTCTGGATTAGTCTTGCTGGTCAGGTTGCCAGCGTTGTCATAAGCAAAAGTCCAAGTTCCAAAAGTACTATCACTTGGTGCATGCAAATCTTCCAGGCTAGTACGGCGACCAAGTCCGTCGTAACTTATATTTCGCACATTACTTTCGGCGTCAGTTATCTTGGTCAGATTACCGAGATTATTCCAAGTGTAGTTGGTAGTGTATGAATTGGTTCCCTCGTTTTCGGTCACGGCTGCCAATCGACCAAAAGCGTCATACTGGAATACCTTATCATTGCCGGCAGTATCGGTAACGGTTTCTTTCCATTGGTCGTAGGCGGTAGTGGTCGTACCAACCACAGTTGCTACGCTTGTTACTCTAGCCAATGGATCGTAAGCGTAGGTGCTTAAGAGGTTTGCGTTGGTGGTAGAAGCACTTCTCGCCGCTCCGGTACCAAAGTACGGCAGTGACTCTTTTTCCAAAAGATCATTGCTTCCGTAGACATAATCACGCACCACGTATTGATCCATTCCTTCCGCTTCTTGCCTTTCCTGCATCTTTCGGCCAAAGCCATCTAGGAAAGTATACGAGTTTTTAACTAATCCGCTATTTAGATAATCTTTCTTTTGCACACTGACACTGCCGGGAGTATCGGTATAGACATACTCGGTCTGTACTACCGGAGTACCGGTCTGTGGGTCAGGTGATGTAACGGTAAGCGGTCGACCAAACCCGTCGTAAGTGGTGGCAAAAATATTGCCATTAGCGTCAGTGGTGGTCGCTACTTGCCCGGAAGAATAGTCATACTCGTACTGTGTGGTTTGATTGAGGGCGTTGGTGACACTAGCTGGATATAAGTTATAGGTATCGTAAGTATAGTTGGTGGTATTACCATCTGGATCAGTTTCGGCGGTTACCAGCCCTAGGCTGTTGTATGTCCACTGTTTGTTTGTATAACTACTGCCACCTAGCCAATTCTCTTCTTTGGTCTTGTTACCTAGAGTAACTGTGCCAAGCGGTTGGTTATCGTAGTAGAAGCGAGACTCTTGGACTTTGGTGTCAGAGTTGTCGGTCAAGGTTTGCTTGGATGGTAGAACTATACCGTTCGCATTGGTAGCGTACTCAATAGTTGTCACTTGCTTGTCGGTACCGGTATCTGAGAAAGTACCGTCAGTATTTCCACTCACCTCTCCCCACTCCGTTTTGGTAAGGAGTGAGCCATTGGTGTTGTCGTAGGTGTAGCTGTTGGCCGAAGCTTTCTTGTCGCTATCACCATCGTAATCAAGCTTGAGACCGCTTTCCAGTTTTACAAACGTACTGCCGTTACCAAGTGAAGTGGTGGCAAAATTTTGACGAGAAAGTGTATAGAGATTGTCAGAAAGATCAGTTATTTCTGTGCGATAAACCTGCCCGATTAATGCTTCGTCATCTATGCCCTCTTCGGTTGTAGTCGCTACGCCGTTTCCTTGGTGGTAGTAAGTGGTTTCTTTTCCTAAATCGGTGGTTTTGGTGACTTTTCCGAAGCCGGCAAATTTGCGATCAAAAATATCGCTCACCTCGACGTACTGATGAGCATCATTGTACTCATATGTTTCAGTGACCGTGTGACCGTGGTTATTATCGATGGTTTTATGAGTGACCACTATCGGATTGACTGGTGAGTTACCAACTTTTACATAGTCTGATTGAACAGTAGCAAGGTAGCCGTCGTAGTTGATAGAAGTAATGGAACCGCTTTTATCAATGATTGAGGTCACTAGGTCTGGAATATCTGAAGTATTTAGGAAAACACTCCCACCGGAGCTTTGAGTTTCATCTAAGTCTAGATAATACAGATTCCAGGCGTCAAGTAGATTATCACCATCAAAATCGATCATAGCCGTACCACCACCGCCTGTATAAGCGGCTGTCCTGGTAAGCGGGAAAGGTGGCTGAGGATACACTGGATAGTGAGTACTGTTCACTGAGTAATTCTCAAGATGCCATGTAGTACCTTTGTTCAGGTATAAATTATAACTAAAACCATTATTGTTATGGTAGTGCGATTGAAGAATATCTGGAAGTTTATCACCGTTAAAATCAAACATCTGATAACCAGAAGTTTGATCTTGAATAACAAACTCAACAGGTAAGTTCCAAGACACGTCTTCTTCCCAACCATCACCAGTGTTGATGTATACAGTTTTTTCGTCAGTATACGTATTAACGCTACCACTGAATGACTGTCGATATCCTCGTAAAACATCGATTAACCCATCGTCGTTAACGTCAGCAAATCGAGTTCCATAGTCACTGAATTTACGAAGATTTGGGTAACTAGGGTGCCACGGATATTTGGCAAGTGCCGCAGGAAGAGTAAGGGATGAAAGTTCCCAATCATTACCCGTGTTTATCCAAATATTTGAAGCTACATTTTCACTTGGATGCGAGCCGAAGTTTAGCGTAGCGACTGATTGAACAATGTCTGGTAAGCCGTCAGCATTCACATCAACAAATGCTCGGCCTGGATTGGTCATATCAGCAGGAGAATAATCCCAACTAGACATAGCCTGCAAATTTAACCAGTTAGTGCCGTCTTTTACAAAACCTGAGCCAGAGTTCAGGTAGACATCCATTTGGATTGGACCTAGAATTTCCTTCATATAGTTTGGTGCATTTGAACAGTCTGAACTACTCCAGTCTAGGCAGTTGTAAGCAGCGACGAAGTCATCTAGCCCATCTCCGTTAACATCGATTAAGCGCGCGCCCATGTCGTAACGCTTATCGGTGTTACTGAATACACCATCATTAATGTGTAAGAAGAACGGTGTCTCAATATCATCCCAGCTCCACGGGACATCTATATCCCAGTTACCATTGCCTTTATTGATGTGTACACGACGAGCTGTCCACCGTGCAGAGGGAATGTCGTTCCAGTATCGTTCGTATCGAATCATATCCGTAAGACCATCACCATTCAGGTCACCAAACCGAACACCGTTGTCTTGAAGTCCCATTGGCTCTGGGAATACAAACGAACTGTCGCTCTGCCAATGAGGAATTTCTTCGCCGCCGTAATCAAAGATCACCGCCGGTAAGCTAGTGTTGGTGATAACGTCAGTTTGAGTAATTGTCTCCAGAAGGTCACGTTGAGTATTGATACCAGTAGCGTAGGTTAGGTCGTGTCGAGTGAAGATTGTGGTATTTTCCTTTATTTCAATAGCATTGATACGCTGATCTCGTTCAACCTTAAAGCCAAGACTATAGGACGAGTGAGTGGGAGCAGCTTCGGTTGTGAACACGATGGTGTATGGGCCGTAAGTGATGGTACTAGGATAAATTGCGCCAGTGTCTTTAACGTATGAATATGAGACCATATTGCCGTTAGTGTCAGTAATCGAGCTGAGGTACCAACGAGAAATGTTAGTGATATCGGTCGGGTCTGACTGTTGGGCTACTACGTCAGAACCAAAGTGATATTCGGTACCGTCTTTTGTAGTAACAACCCACCCATTACTTAATCGGCTATATCTCATGAAGTCGCCTTGGTTGATTTTTGTGAGGTAATCTACCCCATCGAATACAAGCTCACCAGAAAGACTGGAGTAAAAGGTTTCGTAGGCGGGGTCGAAGAGCTTATTGATGCCGTGTTTGTTCACCCGTTCAATGTATGGAATAGAAAGATTCCAACCATAGCCAAGTATATCTTGGTCCGAACTGCCCTGACTGTTGTACTGTAGCGAGATTTGCGGGGTGAGGCCGTTAACACCAGGTGGGACGGGAATGTCATATGCGTATAAGAATCCACCACTTCCCTCTCGTACATCAGATCTAAACAGATCACTTCCATCACGGGTTTGAATGTTGGTAATATATCCAGCATCGCCATTAGTAAGAACAGCTGCAAAGGAAACGTTTTCTAACGACCCTAATATAAGCAGAAGTGCGAGAACAAAACTCGCACTTTTAGTAATGGCTAAATTAAATGAGTTACTTACACATCCAGCTGTTTGCGGTTTTTTATAAATAGAGTAATTCATAATAGCAACAATTAATTTAGTCTATAATGAGTTAAAGTATAGCAAAGTTAAAATTATTTTTTTCACCTGGACACATTTTTTAATGCTAAGCAAAAGTTTTATCGCCCCGCAACACTAAGAAAAAACCAAGAGTTATACTCTTGGTTTTTTCTTAGTGTTGCGGGGCCCGGAATCGAACCGGGGTCTGGAGGTTATGAGCCTCCCGAGGTACCTCTCCTCTACCCCGCTATGTATTTATTTTTACCTCTCCTCAAACAAAAGCGTTCTCCAGGGAGGTTATGAGAGCTATATAATTCTCTCGCTCGATACCTCTCTTAGTCACGCTATGTATTTATTTTTACCTTATCTGGAACGAAAAAGTTTCCTCTCCTCATCCTTACAGGATCTGTACACCTTGTCAGTATTTCTTTTCGTAGCCTCAAGAAATACTAGGCAAGGTCTTGCGAAAGTGTTTTGACACTTTCTCACCCCGCTACGTATTTATTCCAGTACTCTAAATTAAAAAGACTAACGTGATTAGCCTTAAGTCAACACAATACATCATTTTTTACTAAAAAGCAATGACATGTCTGGGACCTATGCTAATTAAAATCAAGTAAAACAACCAAGGGTAGACCTTTCCCGTCGCTAGCCGCTCCTCTTTAAGGTCTATTTCTATACAAATTAATTAGCACAAATGCCGGACCTGAATTAACGTATACCCAGCTCCCCAAAAACTCGCTTGTACTGTTTGATGGTATTTTCGGCCAAGTGCTTAGTCAGGACAAAATCTGCTCCACCGTGTGCTATTTGGTTTCGCACCTTATGAGCTTGCCAGGCATCGTCAAGACTGTTCAACTGGGCTGTATTGATACTACGCAGTCTTTCACCAAGCGATGTTCCTGTATACCCAACTTTCTTTAATTCATCATCCAGGACTATATCAGCTTCTATAATAGCCAATTTCCAGTCATTTGGGTTATCTGAAGTTATATGCTTATCAATATCCTCCAAACGACTGTTTCTTGGACCGCTACGAAACTGCTCATCATACAATCGCTCTCTTTTATGCATCATTTCTAAGCGCAAGTTAGATAGTTGCCGATACTGAGTAGCGGCGTAAACATAAATAAGAAGCATTATGATGGAAAGTGTGTAGGATATGATAACAAACGCGTTCCATAAACCACCAAAAAAATCAGTCACTCCGGTGTACGAAGTGCCAGTAATTAGACCGACTACTGCTGATACAACATCAAACGTAACTGGTTCTAGAGGTACCCCTCCGGTGTTAGTGGTAGCTGTGGTTGTAGTATTTAAAGTTGAATCCATGAAGTTTTACCAACTCTAGATCCGCTCATCGTACAATCGCTTACCGATATTAAAGAGACGAGCGTCTCCGCCATGTGGTGCTATATATTGTACCCCAACCGGAAGCGATACACCCTCCCTTTCAACCTTACCCATGGGGAAGGAAATAGCCGGAACACCAGCTAAATTTACGGGTACGGTAAATATATCTTCGCGATACATAGCTAGTGGACTCGACTTTTCTCCAAATTTAAAGGCAGGAGTTGGAGTAGTTGGTAACACAATCGCATCAACTGAGGTGAAAACGTCGTTTAGTTCGCGGCGCATTTTGCTCCTCACTAATTCTGCCTTTCGGTAATATGCATCATAATAACCGGACGACAACACGTAGGTACCGAGCAAAATGCGCCGCTTCACTTCCTTCCCAAAGCCCTCGGCTCGCGTTTTCTCATATACATCCAGCAATGTATCTCCATCTACTGACAAACCATAACGAATACCGTCATAGCGAGCCAGGTTTGAAGACACTTCAGCCGGCATAACTATATAATATGCAGCCAAACCCTGTTCAAACAATGGCAGTTCAATATCTACCACCTTATGTCCCTCTGACTCTAGAGTTTTAAGTTGTTCCTCAAATACTTCTAGAACATCTTTATCGACACCATCAGCCAGAAAGTGTCTTGGTACACCGATAGTATAAGAATCCTTGATAACAACCTCATCATAAGTATCAGGGGCGATAGTCGTCATATCTAGGGGATCTAGTCCAGCCATAATTTCATGAACTGCCTCTGCGTCAGCCACAGTGTTTGTTAGCGGGCCAGCTTGATCAAGGGAAGAACCCATAGCAATCAAACCATTTCTAGACACTGCACCGTAAGTTGGCTTAAAAGCCACCAAACCACAATAACTAGCTGGTTGTCTGACTGATCCACCGGTGTCAGTACCAATCGCTACCGGCACCACACCCATTGCTACTGCCGCTGCCGAACCACCAGAAGATCCACCCGGTACACGTTCTGGATCTAGCGGGTTTTTGGTCACACCAAAATACGAGCTCTCAGTTGAACTACCCATAGCAAACTCATCCATATTAGTAGCACCAATCAAGATGGCGCCAGCCGCTTTTAGTTTAGCAATAATAGTCGCATCATAAGTGGCGGTGTAATTTTCCAACATTTTAGAGGCAGCCGTAGCCTTCTTACCTTTGATTAAAATATTATTTTTAATCGCTACCGGTATACCACAAAGAGGTGGCACTTTATCACCTTCTTTAGCGATTCTCTCATCGGCCATTTTAGCCTCTTCAATTGCGTCATCGTAAACTGCAATAAAAGCATTTATATTCTCATCTTTCTCGCGGATGTCTTGCAAAGTTTTTTTCACCAATTCCACCGCCGTGATTTCACCGGACAACAGTTTTTTTCTTAATTCAGCAATCGTCAACATAATTACTCAGTATCAGTTTGTAAAATCTTCTTGACCTTTAAGAAGCGTCCTTCTTTGTACGGCATCTCCCGCAACAAATCTTCAGTATAAGCATCAGGCTCATTTGTCACCACATCACTACGAAAAACATTGTAGCGTGGACCTAATTCAGGCTCTGTTTCGGTCTCTTTTTCACCTCCAGCCGCCATACTCTGAACCACACTGACATAATCAATAATATCCGATATGTCGGTAGTAAAGTCCGCCAGCTCTGAGTCTGTTAATCTTACCCTAGCCAACCGACTTAAATGTTCTACATCTTCTTTCTTCATGGTTGCATCATAGCATCTTAAACAAAATCATGCCACGAGCTCTAAAAACTCTGCTTCTGACAAGACTGTCACCCCCAAATCCCGAGCTTGCTTGGCTTTGCTACCAGCCGCCTCACCAACTACTACATAGTCAGTTTTTGTCGACACTGAACTAGCTACGTTTCCACCTAATTTTCTAACTTTATCTTGCGCCTCCGGTCGTGTAAATTTTGTCAGCGTACCAGTAAATACAAAGGTCTTTCCTTCAAGCTCACTTCCAACCTCTGTTTCATCATTATAAATATCTAAGTGCGGCAGCAGCTTTTTGATCAAAGACTGCTCTTCTTTGTCCGCTTGCCAAGAGACTAAAGTATCCGCAATCACCTCACCCACCCCATCAATTACCACCAAATCCTCATATTTAGCCTCTAAGATTGCTTCAATACTTGGAAAATTCTTGGCCAGAAGCCGGGCTGTTTCTTCGCCAACATGTTCGATTGATAAACCAACCAGAAGTCGAGCTAAGGAGACTCGCTTGGCATTTTGAATAGCAGTCACTGCATTTTGGGCTGCCCTTTCTTTGAATCCTGGTAAAGATAGAAATTGTTCCACTGTAAGGGTAAAGAGGTCAGCCGCATCCTTAATTAGATTATTTTCAAGTAAAGCGTCGATAATTCGCGGACCAACCCCATCGATATTAAAAGCCCCTTTTGCTACGAAATAATACATTCGTTGCCTATGCACAAAGTCCGAGTCAAGTGAAACACAACGATAAGCGGCGGTACCTGGTATACGCTCAATCAAACCGTCACCACCACAATCTTTTACTGTCCTCGGGAATTTATATGGTCGACTGCTTTCCGGTCTCAATTCTGGCAAAACCATCACCACCTCAGGGATCACGTCACCAGCTTTGCGAATTATAACCGTATCACCCACTCGTACATCCAGCCGTTTGATTTGGTCTTCGTTATGAAGTGTAGCCCTGGTCACCGTCGAACCATCGACCGTAACCGGTCGCAGATGAGCCACCGGAGTAACTACACCAGTCCGACCAACCTGCAATTGGATGTCCTCAACGATTGTAGTGGTTTCAACGGCTGGAAATTTATAAGCAATACCAAACCGCGGTGACTTAGCAGTGTAGCCGGCTACCGTTTGAACTTCTACCGAATTAACCTTTACTACCACCCCGTCAACTCCGTAAGGCAAATCTTCGTGCTTTGTCTTCCACTCTTGATAATATTCCTCTACTTCAGCCAAGGTTCGGCAACACTTAGGGTAGGAGTTGGTAGGTAGGCCTAGTTTTTTAAGGAGTTGAAGTTCTTCCCACTGGGTCGCGGGGGCGGGAAGCTTCGCTTCCCGCCCCCCAAATCGATCAACATCATAGACAAAAAGTGACAAGTTCCTGGACCTGGCTACTGCTGGATCAAGTTGACGCAGCGAACCGGCGGCGGCATTTCTCGGGTTAGCAAAAAGACTGTCGCCCATTTTCTGACGCTCAGTGTTTAATTTTTCAAATTCATCAGCCGCCATCCACACTTCACCAACACAGATCAGATCAACCGGATATTTAAGATGCTTAGGTAATGACTTAATAGTACGAGCAGTATGACTCACATCTTCACCCACCTCACCATCACCACGCGTTAAAGCTCTAAAGAATTCGCCCGCCTTGTATTCAATCACCAGCTTTAAACCGTCAATCTTATGTTCAACCACGTAATCCACCTTAGACACTTCCATGCCCTGCTTATGAACATAGCGGTAAAGACGCTCCTCCCAAGCCGTCAATTCTTTTAGGTCAAATACATTATCAAACGACCACTGCGGTACCTCGTGCTTTACTTTAGCAAAAGCATTACTGACATCACCTCCCACCGCTTCACTTATTTGACTTTTCTTACCTTCTAGTTTTTCTTCTAAAGCCCCCAACTCACGCAGTAAAGCGTCGTAGGCTTGATCAGAAATCTCTGGAGCATCTTTAGAGTGGTAAAGATGCCGGTGATAATCAACCAATTTACGCAATTCACTAAGGCGCTTTCGGCTCTCTGAATCATTTTTCATAACCCTATGATTCTAGCAAAACTTCTCGCTGTAGGGTACCGTAAACACCTGAAGATGCACCACCACACGACTGATTATAACCACGTACCGAAGTCAGAGTGCAGCGGCCGCCCGGTTCACACTCAAACTTATTATTACCACTAGGTGATACATATCCTGGTATATAAGTTGAGACATTATCAACCCCAGCCCCGGTTGAACCATCGTCAGAAGTCAAAAGCAACATCCGCACCTCAGAACAGCGCTGTAGTGAAGCAGCTCCCCAAGTAAACTTAAAATCATAAGTATGTGCATTTCCTTTTATCAAATCAGCGGAAGGAATATTTACTTTAGACGTAGCTGGTAAGGTTTGACCAAAACATTCAAACACCACATCATTACCCTGCTCAAGATTATCTTCCTCTTTAATACGCCAATACTGAGCACACTCAAGCCCAGCATTGGCAGCATGAAAAGCTATCTCTGAATCCTTTGAGTTAGTAGACAAAGATAGTTGCTTGATGGTCAAATCAAGTATGGTTAGGCCAACCGAGACAACCACTCCCACCACAATTAGAGAGATTAATAAAGCAAAACCAGACTGTTTTGTGTTTAAACTAATTGACATAAGTATTAAATAAATAAGTATCAAGCTCAACCTTTTGGTCAGCCACAAGCGAGCCCGTACGCCACGTTACGGTTGATGTCACCAAAACCTCCCTGTCGGTAGCGCCCGGTGTGGCAGTAATCCTAATTTTTCTGGTAAACGGCTGAATTGTTGTACCACTACTGCTATAAGTAAAATGTTGTCGATCGTTCACACCCAAGTACATGCGACACTTTGTACCAGTATCACAATCACTGACAACCAGACTGTCAGCTACCGCACTACTCCACTCCAGACCACAGCCGCTACCACTAAAACATTCAGCGTAAGTTGCCCCATTAACAAACTCTCCCCAAGGGTCTAGTTGGCTACCTTCAAAATACTTGAGCTGTAATTCGTTGCGAGCTGCTTGTGCTAACTCCAAACCTTCTTGTGCCAAGAAAAAAGCCTGTATCTGCTCAGTGGCAAAAGTGGAGCTCTTGGCTGTCTTAGACGAAATAGTCATAGGCGCCACAATAACCAGCAACAAAATCGAAATTGCCACTAAAGTTTCGATAAGAGAAAAACCGGATTGTTGTTGCTTATTGTATTTCATAGATCAAGAATTCGTTGTGTTACGGTCGTTTGTAATGAATAAATCTTTCCGGTTGGATTATTTTTCTCTTTTGCTTCCAGATAAATTGTTACTGTCGGTTGTTTAACATCATTGCCATTTTCACTTTGCGGTTCACTACCGGTGACATAAAATTCTGCGTTTATAATCTCCAAACCGGACGAAACAACCGACTGAGCCGGACCATTTCCAACTCGCCGTTTTATTTCCTTGGTGTTACCATCAAAGAAATAGGCTATGCGTTGTGAGTTAGAAACAGAGCTGGTAATACTCTGTCCACCCTCGTAAAAAGAAACTCCTTGCAGCTCATGTGTGCTCGGCTGCCTTCCCAGCGGACAATCACGTTTACTAGCCCCGGCCACACCCTCATGGTCATTGCCGTCAGTAAAAATATTGTTGGGGCCACCAGCTGAATAATTCTCATAAGCGTTGCAGTAATAATTGTACCCAGTCCTTATCTCTCTAGTCATGGTGTCCATCGCAAAAGATAAATTGGTCATAATACTTTGTTCAGCCTGGAGTTGTTTATTGGCTGAAATAATTGCTAAAAGTGCACCCACTGCTGTCGTCACAACCACAGCAAACACCCCTAAAGATACAATCATCTCAATGAGAGTAAAGCCCGACTGTTTCTTATAGGAATTAAGCATAATCTATAACTTATTTTACCGAAATCTGACCGGTTTTGGTAATTTCAATTGTATATACTGGACTAGTCGAACCACGAAGACGAACATCGATCTCTGCCCCAGTTACATTAGCTGGTTCTGTTAGTGGTCCAGTGAAAAAGCGGGCATCAAAATTTGGTCTGGTAAATATAATTGATAGATCATTTGGTGTAACAGCACTGCCAAGCAGTCTAATATCCGAAACCTCAAACCTAGGGTCTAAAACTCCTTGCTCGCCAAATTCCTCACTGACAGAATCATAATAATAATTTTGGGTCGCATTATTGTCTCTAAAAACTTTGTACACACCATTACTGGTACTATCATTAAAGTGTACGCCGTACACTTTACGAAAATCACCAGAGTCACCGGTCACACTAACAGCAAAGAGCTGCGCTTCCCTAACCTTAAAAGCTATTTCATAAGCCTGACTTTTTAGGAGTACAGCATGATTAAAAGCTTGATGATTCGCCAGAATTACACTCATCACTAAAACTAATATTCCAATACTAACCATCATCTCAACTAAACCAAAACCACCACTCAATAAATGGTTTTGTTTATATGACCGATACTTACTTTGGAACATAACTTACCAGTGAGATAACATCTAGTGAAAAAAAGAATACTATTAAAAATCCGACGATCAAAAACGGAGCAAATGGTACCGCACTTTTAATTGTAAGCTCTCGCGCTAAGAAACGTAAGTGCGGTTGTCCACGGGTTTTAATCCTCTGCCAAACCAATAATGACAATCCTACCAGTGCCCCAACCCAAAAAGACCAGATTATTAATGAAAACACCCAAGCGTAACCAACCAGCAAACCCAAAGGAAACGCTAATTTGACGTCACCAAAGCCAATCCAACGGCCATCAGATAGCCGCCACAACAAAAAAAGGAAAAAAGATCCAAGCAAAGCGGCTCCGAGATTAAAAGCAAATTCAATAGCCGACAAACCCAATATCAACTGATAAAATTGATACACAAACGATGCAAACACCAACAATAACACCAGCTTGTCTGGAATTATAAAATGGTACAGATCATAGACAGCAACCACCACCAAGACAGCCATCACAAACCAAAACAAGAGTTGAGCAAACACACCCGATACAAACATGACCACTCCCACAAACAAAATACCAGTTAGGAACTCAACCAAAAAATACCGCACTGGAATAACAGACCCGCAATTTCTACACCGACCTTTCAGTATCAAATACGAAAGTAACGGTATCAGTTCATACGCCCTTAACTTAGCACCACACGAGAGACAATGAGAGCTGCCATTTAGAGATTTACCAGTATTCAGCCGATAGATAACAACATTCAAAAAACTACCAATGATAACACCAAAGATAAACGTGAACACAACAACATCACTTGGCAAGTCTGAAAATAAATTTAACATGTGTCTAAAGTATATCACTCACCCGTCATTTGTTATCTAAATAACTGGCGAAATCTGCCCAGACAGAACCGTAAAACAAAAACCGCCTTCGGCGGTTTTTGTAACTATTAATTATTAGTACCTTTGGTTAGTCACACACGTAGTCAGTACCGGAAGTTATAGTAGCAGCTGCTGTTGTGGTAGCTACTCCTCTACTGTCCACACACCAATAGCCGCTTACATTTAATGGAGCTGCTGCTGCCCATGCGCCAGCAGAGTTATTACAAGCAACGTTAGTTGCAGAAACCGCGGCTGATGAGTGTCCGGTAGCCGGACCATTTGATACAGCTGCGTCAAGAAGCTGGATCACCTTGGTATCAGAACAAACATTTGCGTATGAGAAGTTGTTTGTGTTGTAGACTATTTCAGCCTGAGAGCGAAGATTGCCTAAACTTTGCTTAATTGAAGCGTCTGAACCACTATTTCGTGCGTCATTAAGTGAAGCCAAAACAACCGCTGCCAAGATACCAATAATAGCAATCACGACCAAGAGTTCGATGAGCGTGAAGCCGCGACTGAACATTGTTTTTTTCATATTTATTGTTAATGAATTATTAAATATTAATACCTGTACTTAATGATCCAGATATCAGCTGTGTATCTGAATAATATGTAAGCAGGAAACGCCTACGTTGTCGGCTACTATTCATTATACTAGCTTATGTGTCTTATAATAGTTTACTTGTGGATAGTGTAGTAAATTTTTGAAAGGAAGTTCACTAAAAAGCGTTTGTTAGGCCGTAAATCGGCATCAAAACCGAAGCCAAAAGTATTCCAACACCAACACCAAGAATCACAATCATGAGTGGTTCAATCAAACCGATCAGGGTATCTACCGCGTTATTAACTTCACGACGATAGAAATTAGCCAGGGTGGTTAAGATTTCAGAAAGACTACCGGTCTCTTCCCCTACCTTAACCATCTGTGTTAAGACCCCGGGAATCTCAGGGTATTCAGAAATTGACTCACCAAAAGATCGTCCGCTCTTAACCTCAGATAAAGCTTCTTCAATTATTTCGCGATAAACCATGTTATCAACCACGTCAGCCGTCACTTCCAACGCCTGTACCATAGAAATACCACGCTCCAACATAGTAGCTAAGTTATCGCAGATACGTGTGAGCAGAAGCTTGCGCTGTAAGTCACCTAAAAATGGGATAGAAATCAAAAACTCATCAAAAGTTCTCCGACCAACATCAGTCTGAATAAAGCGCCACAACATAATACCGCCGACTGAAAGTAGTATTAATATTATACCGATGTAATCAACCATGAAATTTGAAACAGCTATGACGATCTTGGTATAAATCGGCAGATCTTGTCCAGAGCTGGTTAATATCTCAGCGATTTTTGGTATCACCATCGTAAGCATAAGACTCATCACTGCCACAAACACAGTCACTACAAAAGCTGGGTAAACCAGAGCGTTCCTTGCTTTTGATATAATTTCATAGGAACGATCTAAGTAATCAGCCAAGTATTCAAATGATTTTTCCAAAGATCCAGACTCCTCACCGGACCGCACTAGGTTTACATAAAAAGTTGAAAAGATGTGCGGGTGACTAGAAAGAGCTTTGGATATAGAGTTGCCGCCCTGTAGATCTTCGACGATTTGGTTCATGGCGTTTTTTAATTGAGGGTTTTCAATTTCCGCTGATAGCAAGCGAAAAACTCTGAGCGGTGACACGTGAGCCTGGAATAAGGTAGCGATCTGACGTGACAAAATCACAATTTCTTTATTAGAAACAGAATTGAAAAACTTAAATTCAATATTGAACATCCCCTTTAAACCACCCTTATCTTGCTCAACAGGATCGATAGAGACTACAGTGTAGCCACGTTTTTGTATTGCTGTAATTGCCGCGTCTATGGTGACAGCCTCCACCGTTCCTTCACGTTGGGCATTGGTATTATCAACTGCGACGTAATTAAAAAGCATAATCAAAAATTAAATTAAACGTTCCAATCCTTTCGGGTTAGTCGAATAAGTGAAAGCATTCTCAACTGTAACATCGCCATTTTGTACTAACCGAGCTAAGGTACGATTCATGTCTATCATCCCTTGCTCAAGACCGGTCTCAATCACTGATGGTATTTCGTGAATTCGGTTCTCTCGAATCAGGTTAGAGACAGCGGTGTTGTTGATCAAAAGCTCATATGCTGGAACTAATCCTCCAGCTATGTGTGGGATTAGACGCTGCGAAAAGATAGCAATTAGAGAACTAGAAAGCTGAACCCGTATCTGAGACTGCTGATCACCAGGAAACGAATCGATGATACGGTTAATAGTTTGGGCTGCGTCATTCGTGTGCAAAGTAGAAAAGACCAAGTGACCAGTTTCAGCCGCAGTTACGGCCGTTGAAATAGTATCCGCGTTACGCATTTCACCCACCAGAATCACATCCACATCCTGACGAAAAGCGGCATTAAGAGCTTCATGAAAACTACCGGTGTCTATACCAACTTCTCTTTGGTCAACCAAAGATTTTTCCTCAGCATACACATACTCAATCGGGTCTTCAATAGTCACAATATGTTCTGAACGCGTCTTATTGATCACATTGATCATGGAAGCCAGTGTAGTTGACTTACCTTGACCTACCGGTCCCACACACAAAAAGAAGCCTTGGGTACGTTGCGTGAAACTCTCTAAAATTGGTGGCAGGTTTAATTCTTCAAAAGTCTTAATGACATTAGGGATCAGACGCAAGGCAATAGCCTTATTACCCCGTTGGAAAAAAGCATTACCACGAAAACGAACAGATTGAACGTTTTCGTAGGAGAAGTCTACCTCCTCATGTTTGGCCAATCGTTCAATTTGATCCGGTCGCATCAACACTTTAGCAAAAGCATCAATATCAGAGTTAGTCAAAATTGGTTTCTTGACCAGAGGAATAAGCGTACCCGACACGCGAATAATTGGGTGTGACCCAACCGAAAAGTGGATATCAGAGGCTTTTTCCTCTAACAACAGATCAATTAATGCTTGTAATTCTTTTTTATAATCTACCGCCATATTTTTATAATTATTTTTTTTGTTTACTGACTATCTCCTCAACTTTTTTAACCACCTCACTTGGCACCGAATCAGCCTTAATGATGTAACCAACCGCCCCCGCTTCAGTTGCTTCACGGATATCTTCGTCTTGCCCTTGATTGGTCAGAAAGATGCTGTACTTGACCTGATTAGGAAATTTCTTATTCATAATATTCAATAGTTCAATACCGTTTGTTCCCGGCATAATCATATCAAGTAGAGCAACATCGTAAGTATTACCCCGACCCAACAAAGATATAACCTTAACGCTACTCTCGGCCGTCTCTATCTCGTGACCACAACTGGAAAACTTAGTTGAATACATGTCACGCAAAAACAAATCATCATCAACCAGTAATATCTTCATTAATATCCATTATATCGGTACTGACATCAGTAATAACTTGGTTATCGACAGTTCCGGCCATTTCATCAAGATCAGAATCGACGCCAATTTTAGTACCAAAAGCGTTCATTTCTTCGTAAGGTATTACATGTTCTAGAGCTTTTATGATTGCATCTTCCTTCATCGACATGAAGCCGTGTCGCCTGGCCACCTGATAAATCTGATCCTCTGAGGCATTTCCTAAAATCAAATCTTGAATTTCTTCATTCACCTCAAAAGCTTCCATCACTGCCACCCGCCCCTTAAGACCGGTTGCACAACCCGGAGATGGTTCGGGATAGATTATAGTGCGATTTTCTGGAACACGATTTAGATATTTTTGCGGTAGGGTTTTAAATGCTTCATCTATCATAATTTGAGTACTCGGACCCACAGACTCAACTCTACCCGATTCCGAACATACTCGCCTAGCCAACCTTTGAGCTATTGCCAGCCTTAGAGTTGGAGCTATCAAATATGGATCAATCCCCATATCTACAAGTCTAGGAATCACACCAATTGCATTATTAGTGTGAATCGTCGAGAGGACCAAGTGTCCAGTCAAAGCTGCCTGAATTGCTAGCTGCGCAGTCTCCCTATCTCGAATCTCACCAACCATGATAATATCAGGGTCTTGACGGAGGGCTGCTCTTAGACCATTGGCGAAGGTGTAACCTATCTCCGGCCTTACCTGAGACTGACTCACTCCATCAATATTGTATTCGACCGGATCTTCAAGCGAGAGTACGTTCTTTGTTAAACGATCAACCTCAGACAACATCGCATACAAAGTAGTTGATTTTCCTGAACCAGTCGGACCAGATATCAGAATAATTCCATATGGTTCTTTAATAGCATTTCTCACAATATTCAAAAGATGAGGTGAAATACCAACCTCCTCCAGTGACCTTATTCCTTTTTCGTTGTCCAAGATACGCATCACCACCTTTTCACCATGATTTGTTGGCAAAACCGAAACACGGAAATCAATCTTTCGTCCATCAAAAGTAGCAGAAAATCGACCGTCTTGTGGTTTTCTTCGCTCGTCCAAGCGCATTGATGACAAAATTTTAATCCTAGCCACCACCGCCATGTGAACATTTTTAGGTAGCTCAAGTGAAGTAGTCAACACACCATCTACACGGAAACGTACTATCACCTTAACTTCATTAGGTTCTACATGGATATCAGAAGCACTGCCATCCACCGCATACCGAAGAATGGTCGCCACAATTTTGGTCACCGGCGCGTCTTCCTCTATATGCTCCATCGCCTTTATATCCTCTCCAGACGACTCTTCCACTTCTGCAGCAATTTCCGCATTCAACTCGCCTTCCAGAGTCTCAAGCGCATCGGTCACCTCACCCTTGAGGTTGTCGTAAAATCTTTGCACCTCAAGAATATCGTCCTCCAACATGAATACCAACTTGTAGGCAATGTTGTATTTTGTACTAACAAAGTTTAGTACTTCTTTAATTTGTAAATCATCTGGATCATTAACTCCCACTACCAATACCTCATTATCCAACATAAGTGGGATCAGTTTGTAATGAACAGCTGATTCTTCTGGAATATATGAAAGAATTTCTTCGGCAATAGTAAAGTTATCAGGAATGATAAAGAAAGGTACTTGAAAATACTCGGAATAAGCTTTTCTAACCGAGTCTTTACTTACACCCTGATCTAAGAGAACAGCCTCAATAGAGCGATTTGAATCTTTGGCCGTTTGTTCAACCTGACGAACAACGGTTTCGGTAACTTCACCGTGACTTAGAAGAATTTCTAAAGGGTTCATAAACTATTTTAGAAACCACCTGAACCTACAGTTTTCTCTGCTTTAGCAAAGGGGTTGCTATTTCGTGATAGCTGAGGAGCAACATCGCGTGAAAAATCTATATATGAATTAAAATTTGGATCATCAAAAATTGTTGTATCAATAATGACCCGACTTAGAATCGCACTCCGCTCAATAAAAAGCTCGGTATTAGCCAACATTTCTGCTGTTACGAACTTGTTAGAATTGGTATTTAATTCCAAATCGTTACTTTGCTCAAACATATAATAGCCAACAAAAGCAAAGCTCAGAATCACAAGTAGTATTAGAATGTTTTTTAATGCCGAACTCATAAATTTAATCTTAAATACGTGAATAAGTTACCACTTCTAAATAGGCAGACAACTCATCCTTAGTCGACACAATCTTTGTTTCTTTTTCTGGCTCTGCCTCAGGCTCACTTGTAATATCCAACTTATGTACCTCAAGCGGGTAATTGGACTGCTCCAGTAGCATTAAGTATTCTTTTATGTCGTCGTAACTACCGGTTATACTAACTCCAAAAGTATGCGGTATTGGCATAGTTCGATGACTACCATCAACCGGAGCGGTGATAGTAGTGGTGTTTTCATTATCTTTATAATTAACCGCAACCATATTTACCCTAGACATAAGGGATAGGTTGTACAAATCACGAGATACAGCCACACTATCGACCTTATCAGGCATATAAACGAGTAAGGCTGCTTGATCCGCCTTGGGGATGGCATTAACCTGCCCTACCAGACTAGCTAACTTTGTATTAACCTCAGAGACTCTTTCTCTTTCAAACTTGTACTTGGCAGTAGCATCTTGAACTTCTCCAATCCGCTCAAAGGCTGGTTGAATATATACAAAACCAATTGCCACACCCAGCCCCGCTAACAATATTTGGAAAAAAAGTGAATTAAAAATCATATACTTTCTTGATTAGTTACCTCAACCTCTTCCGAAGAATCTGCACCCTGAGTGGTCGGTATTGAGCTAGTACCAGTATCTGCCGGTAAACTAGAGGTGCCTACGGTTGGTATATTTAATCTAGAAGATAGTGGCTGATGCGGAACCAAAGATGTATCCACTTCAACATCAGCTATAAAAGCTACGTTGAGTGGCGTATTCTTTTTTGAGCTACCAGATTCACCATTAGTGTTGTTAACTATGCCCAAGTCTTCAATCTTAGAAATAACCAACTTATCGTCATTTTCCAGTACATGCCTTTGGAACAAAACAGAATCAAAGCTATCAGTCTCCATATGTGATTCAATGGTAATATGTTTATCATCTACCCGCTTTAAGTTTAGACTCTGGATCCTTACAGATTTTAAGGTAGCAGCTTCTAGAGCACTAAAGATGGTAGCGATTGAAGCTGTATTAGAAATCCTTGTCTGAGCTTGATATAGTCGATTATCAATGTCGAGCACCTGTTGCATACTCTCGTCATTGAAAGAAGCTATGGCATCATTTAAGGCTTTAACCTCTGCATTGTATTCATTATTCAATGACCGTTCATAAGCATATACGCCTACAGCCGACAATAGTATTGCGAAAAAGAAAATACGAATTATGAGTGTCCCGATAAAAACTGGTCGTGGAGCATTTCGTCTCTTGTCTTTAATCGGGTTGCGTTTAGGAATGAACGATGTGTTAGATGATCCTGGCATACAAAGATTATACTTGGTTTCTTGACAGCAGGCGACTTTGGCCTGTGAAGAACTCTAAACAGAAACTTTATAGACTTCTTTCAAAAGTCAATGTGGATGCGCGGCTTCAAAAGAAACTTATTCAAAAACCCGTAAGGCTGCCCCTAGAGCAACGTGGAAAGTTGGACCCAACTCAAAAACCATATCTTCCATAAAAGCCGGATAAGCAACCTTGCTAAAAGTATTAACTGCCAAGACATCTCTTCTCATTGTGTCTTGAATCATAATTTTGGTGGTTGGAAAAATTGCACCACCACCAGAGAGGTAAACTGTATCCACCTTAGATCCAGTTGTATCTTCGTACTCTTTTATTACCTGTCTAAATTCCTGCCAAGTCCTGTCGTACGAACTGTGATGAGCTCGCTCAACCTCACGAAAATCAGGATCATCTTTAGTGATGGTACGCTTTTTTAATTCGGCTTCTTCAAAAGATAATTCGAGCAGACTAGCAATTCGCTTTGTGGCAATTACTCCCCCTGCTCTAACACGATGCATGCGCTGTAGGAGTCCTTTTTTTGCAATATAAAGCTTGGTTGATACTGCTCCGATGTCAATGATAGCGATATCAGATTCTTCTTCCCGATAAACTCCGCGAATTGAGCTGAAGCACTCAATCTCAGTTGGTGGTTCTTTAAGATTGGCAAATTTCATTAGCGTATTAAAGCGCTGCAAAGCCTGATTCTGAATTGCCGCCACCAAGACACTGCGCTCATTGTCGTCAGCTTCTTTATCACCCTCAAGCTCCGCCCAGTCTAGAGTCACTTCACCAATTGGTACTGGTATATATTTGCGAGCTTCAACCCTAATCTTAGCTGATATGTCCTCTTTTGGTTCCGCTTCTAAATTAATCATAGTAACAAAACTAGAAGCCAGCGGCATTGAGAAGACAGCACTCTTAGCTTTAACCGCAGATTCACGAAGTACATCAACTAGGGCCTGTTGTTCCTTCTTGGCATCAAGAGTCACTGATTGGCCGATTTCTTGATTAGCATATGGACCAAGCTGCAACTCACCATAAGTGGTGAGTGTCAGTATCCCTCCCTTTTCTTGCACTTCCACCACCTTGATTGATGATGAACCGATATCAATACCGACCACACGATCAGAGTCACTGCTTTTGGCTGTTACATCGCTGAAAAGATTTAGAAGTTTCATATGCCTATTATCTAAATTATTCTAACACGTTTGTATCGTATACTATTCATTGTATGTTGAATATTTTTTCTAAAATATTGGATTTGATCTTACCGGAACCAAAATCTGTTTTGGACATTAAAAATGTTTCAACTGAGCAATTCCTACAATTTTACGACCAGGGGACCTTCGCCAACTGTATTACCTTGACCAAATACCAATTTCCGCTTGTTAAAGCAGCTATCACTGCCAACAAATTTCACAACCATAAGCCAGCCGCCAGACTTTTGGCTGCTACCCTTACCAAGTACATAACTTCTTTGCCGACTAAAAAGACGATCTTAGTACCGATTCCACTTAGTCACGAGCGCGAAAAAAGTCGTGGCTACAACCAACTAACCCGCATAGTTGATTACTGCAGAAAAGGCGATTTGATTTTAGTAAAAAAACTATTAACCAAAACCCGTGATACCCTACCCCAAACCAAACTGAGCCGCCAGCAACGTTTGAAAAACTTAATTGGTGCCTTTTCCTACAAAGACAGTGATTTTAAATTTTCCGGTTGTCGCGTCATTTTGGTAGATGATGTAATCACCACTGGAGCCACTATGAAATCCGCCTATCTGACCTTGCGACCAAAATTGCCAAAAGATTGTGAACTGATTTGTGTGGCATTGGCCCATTAAGATCAGACGCCCCGCCAGCTTCGCTGGCGGGGCGTCTGATCACCAAACCACCCATTTCGCAGATAACGAAAATATGTTATCTTATGGCCACGTTCTAGTGATAGGACCAAATATTTACAGAGGTAAAAGAGTTACAGAACAATAGAATATTACGGAGACGTGGCTATGAAATCTAAACTGCTTTAGATTTCATCCAGTCGTTCGCTAGAACGAATTATCGATGCGAGAGCGAGATAATCGGGAGTGGAACGAAGTCATGTCCAAACATATTACGGAGACGTGGCTGAGTGTTCAATGAAGAAAGGAGCTGAATAGCGACCATTACGAATTAATGATTAATACTCAAACGCTCTTCAGGTTGTAAAAGAGTTACAAAACAATAAAATATTACGGAGACGTGGCTGAGTGGTCGAAAGCGCTTCACTGCTAACGAAGTAGGGTGTCAAAGCCCTCCAGGGTTCGAATCCCTGCGTCTCCGCCAAGATAACTAAGTATCGGAGTGACCCGAATACATCTAGTTAAATTAAAAATCAACCCATTTTGTAGGGTTGATTTTTAATTTAACTAAGCAGCTTTCTTTTTTAGGGATGCCTGATATATATCAACTGTTTTTATTCCGTGCATGCCAGTTGCGAAACATCCAGCTTCAGACATTTTATGACTATTTCTATCAAACATGTCTAATATTTCATTCAACGGGTATTTATAGAATTTTGTTAACCAGTCCGGCAATTCTTGAAGTAGATCAACAATTGGATCATTTGCTTCATGAAGATAAAGGTAGAGTCCGCCCAAAGGAACTCTATGTTCAGCTTGTTCACCTCGACTCATACATTTTTCTATATTGGTTAAGGCTAAGACAAATTCGCCTTTGAAAAAATACTCTAGCTCTGAAGAGTCAGTTAACATGTCCCCAATATTATCGGTTATTAGCTGTCGCATTCGAACTGCTACTGGTTCACACCAACGTTGGGAAAAGGCGTCATTAATAAGCTTCTTTACTTCGTATGTATAAAAGTAAACGTCTGTTATGGGAACTACGATGTTTCTATCACGATGTTTAATAGGAATATCTAAAACTTTTCGGAGCAACGCACCTCTATTTGAACAAACTCCACATACAAAGATCGTATATAAGATAATACAAAGTGGGTAGTATCGAAGGGCTTCGCCAATACGGTTATATTGTGTTCCTGAAGGTATCTCTATTTCTCTAGCTAGTAACTTAATCGATTTAAGTAGTGCATCGGTGTAGATCTCCTTATCATCCTTTAATACAATAGTTGCAATTGCAATTTGAAGGGATCTAACTTTATACTCCAGCTCCTCTATGATTTTTTTATTTGCTTCAGGATTATTAAGTTGTGGGGTCCAGGTTAAATTAGTATTTGCCCCCTCAATATAATCCTTAATTGATTTTACTTCTGCAATAAGATCATCTGCTATTGCATTTTTGGGAGTACGAAGCTTTTGCTTTAATCTGCTCGGTAAGTCCATACCAAGCGCCTCACCAAGGTCTGATGTTATATCTGCATCCGCATCTTTGACCTCAGGGAGTGACTTTAACGCCCTCTCAACTAATTTAAATAATGCACTATTATATTGCTCTTCAGTTTTTCCTAGTCTTATCTGTAAACTTTTAATACTCTCTCTTAAGGGATCGAGCTTGAGTTCAAACTGTCTTTGCATTATCAATGCTAAATCTTCTGGAAAACCAGGGTCAGTTGTTGAGCCCCGACGAATAAACCATTCGCCTCGTTTTCTTGTCTTAGTTTGATTAGAGGCACATGACAAATCTTTAAAAAACATGTGCGGCTTAGTATTTCGTGGCGGTATAATCACGGCACCCCAATTTTTTCCATCAGTAGTAGCGAAACTAGTTACATACACTTGTGGCATTGGCGATATGTAACTTTTCAATATTTGTTCTATAGTATTCTGCAGCTTGTCCGCGTCTGTTTCGGTATTAGTAACTCCCACTATAGTTTTAGATTGAACGCCATAAACTAAAAAACCGTAATCGTTATAATTATGGTCGTCATACGTATTGGCTATAGCGGTAATATCTTTAAGTAGTTCAGCCTTCTGTTCTGCAGTCTTTGTTTCTAGATCTAATTTAAAATCGACTTTTGAAACTTCAGAGCCGTGGGAAATCAGCTCTCTTAAAAGAGCTTCTAGCTCGCCATTTGTCCATGGCAATAATTGTTGTTTTGCTTTTACATTTTTTGAAGACATATCTAAAATCACATCACAATCTCAGTCTACAATTGCTAGATTGTCCTTATTTTAACATGTTTTAGAAGAATAATTTTAGAACCGCTATTCCAGTATGAGTTTCAAAGTTTTATCTTTGTATTCAATCCTCGATCTGAGGTTTGCCAGTAGCTCCCGCTTTTCAACAGTTGAACCCTCTTTCAAAATATATTCCATCTTTACCCCGCATGCTTGTCATCGGGGGAAACATTGTCATACTAAACAGTAATGAAAGGTAAACCACAACATATCAAAAAACCACACAACAAAACTCTGTTCATCTATCATCTGGTATGCCCAGTAAAATACAGAAGAGATGTATTTACACCACCAATATCAAAAACATTTAAAAACTTATGTTTGGAATTTGGTCCAGCTTACGAGATATACTTTCTTGAAATAGGAATAGACGAAGATCATGTACACTTTTTAATACAAACAATTCCAAACATACGTTTCTCTGATACGGTAAAGAAAATAAAAAGCATCACCTCCAATCATCTCTTTAAAATCCACCCTGAACTAAAAATAAAACTCTGGGGAGGAAAGTTCTGGACTGAAGGTTATTATGCAAATACAGTGGGTAATGCCAGTATGGATATTATTACCAATTACGTTAAAAACCAAGGTTATCCCGAATACCAACAGCTACACTCCGCACCAGTTCAGACTTCACTGTTTACTACCTAGTCCAACGCCGATACCCCGCATGCTTGTCATCGGGGTAGTTCATTTAGCGTAATTACGGATATCGGTCTCGGTGTCAGTCTTTATCTTTTCAGTGGCTCCCAACACTGAGCGTTGAAATATATTAAATCTCGCAATCTCGTCCTCCAGCTTTTTCCTCATCCCTAACTCGTTGATGTCTACTTTGTCGAGTATCTTTAGTAGTTCAGTGATTAGGTCTTCTTCACGTATATATTTGTTTTTGCAGTTTCTGTCCCTTGCTCTTGAGCAGGAGTAGTAGATATATCTGTTAGCTCCGCCATCTTTAAGTTTTTTCCACTTCTCTTCAGCCGAGATGCCCGACCCGCAGTGACCGCAGGTAAACAGTTTTGTGAAAGCGAACTCCTTTGTTTCTCGCACGATCTGGTCACGCTTAAGTTGCGCTTTTGTCTTTTCAAACAATTCCTGACATAAATGGGGTCAGTCACCATTTTCACTCTACCCCACCCAAAAACAAAAACCCGTTACTGTTAGACATTTCAGTAACGGGCTTCTTTTTACCTTAAGAGCTTCAAAGCTTCAATGAGATACTTCTCGGCCATATCCCAGTCGACTGGATCAAGGGCACTGCCACTTGGGCGAAGTCTACCTTGTGCATCGATCGAGATATTGGGAAATTCTTTAACCAACGGTTCAACAAGTCCAATACTTTCTGGACCAAGTCCACCCGCGGCAACGATTCCCAGATCGGGAAACTCCCTACTAATAGCCTGAGCGAACGGCATGAGACCTACTGCATCCATACCAAGACCTTTCCCCATACTCTTATCGAGAAGAACGTGATGAATAATGCCAGCGTAATCCCGAATTCTAGAAACAATTTCTTGAGGATTGTCCTTAGCTTGCTCGATAGCACTCTTGCCTACCTGGAGAATAACCTCCAATTGCTTACCTGAAACTTTAATCGCATTTGCGATATCTTCCGGATTAGGCCAGACCATATCGAGTTGCAAAGCATTGATTCCATTGCCACCATAACCAATTGCTGCACAAAGGTTTTGAGACACAAGAATTGCGTCGTAGTCAGCGTAATGCAAACAATTCGTTGTCTCTTGTGAACTAAAGATTTCTGCAATTTTCTCTTTGGGAGGAAATGCTTGAGTCCATTTAGTTTCTAGTCCATGGAGTGTCTTATAGCTCATCATTACACCAACATGAAGTCGCCGATTTTTCCTGATTCTCGATTCTCCTTAAATACCGCGAGCATACGCTCTACCTGCTCAAAAGTTGTAAAGTCAGTAATGCCAATGTACGGAATATACATGATATTATTCTCCCTTTCTAGATTTATGAATATGACTTTCTAGCTCCGATAGTACTAGTTTCATATAACAAAGTCCAATATTTTAACCAAGGTTAATACAATCTACCACTACCCTTCCACACACAAAAAAACCACCACTGTTAAATATTGCAGTGGCAGTAAATGGGGTCAAGTAAATGTAAATGGGTGTAAATGGGGTCAGTCAGTAAATGGGGTCAGCCACAATTTTCAAATCACCTACTTAAAGCAAGCATTTAATTCATAAGCCCGTTTCGTGGTTGATTCCACGAAACGGGCTTATACTTTATCTTCTTATCTTAATATTAATACCTAAGCCTTCTTCACAAACTCCGCGCGAATATGAATTCCTTTCATTCCTTCAATCTTTCCAGTAACCCCTTCCTCCTCATCCGTCAGCCGGATGTTTTTAACTTTTGTTCCGCGCTTAAGCCCAGTGGAGCTACCCTTTACTTTTAAATCTTTGATAACCAAAACAGTATCACCATTACGGAGAATATTTCCGTTACTGTCTTTTACCACCAAATCTTCCTCTGACTGATTTTCATCTTCCATAGCATTTTTTAATTAGTATTAAGATGTTGGTAGTATATATAAACAAAACTCAAATAACAATCAAAATAATATAATCAAATACCAAACCTGATATTATTTCAAATTGTTATTTCACTAAAGAAACAGAGGAACTTAACCTTTACTTTTTAATCATACCTTACTCCACCCCACTCGTAGTAGTAGCAATTTGAATGTCATTATTGGCCGAATCTATGTCTGAAGGTGGTGGAGTGGGTGGAAATTGATTATCAAAATTGATCGGACCGGCGTTAATGATCATGTCTCTGTCTCGACTGTATATTATCGCCTTGCCTGCTTTAGGAAATATAAGCAGGTAGTCGCCTTTTTCGGTGCCAACAAAAAAAGATTGTTCAGCTATCAGTAGCTTAGGCTCCTGGATCAAATACACCTCCGGCGTCTCATCGGGAACCACCATATGATTAGAAGCCAGTGAAACCAATTCCTTAGTCTGCTTTTCACCCGCCTCGTAGATGTAGTCTTGAGACGAAGTGTCCTTTATAAAAAGGTACGCAATCATTACACACAGTACAATAATTGTACCTACAATTATTACCTTATATAGAGCCAAACCCTTACCTGATCTCAGTTCTTTTTCTGACTCATTCCTGTCCATATTGGATTATTTTAAAACAGTTTTTGATGACTGCAAATTAATTTACTTTACCTGAACTAAACTATGCTTTGCTTTTACGACGCCAGAAAATATATAGACCAATTAACACCACAGCAAATCCAGCTGACGCCAAAATAAATAATAGATAATCACCAAAACCTGACTTGCGGACTGGTAGCTCATCTAAAACCATATTACTACTAATCACAGAAAAGAGTGTTAGATGGTCGATCATAAAATTAGCTGACGTGTCAGAAATCACCGCTCCTGAGACACGGACCCAAGTAGCTCTTTCTTCATCTAAGTAATACACACCTACCCCGCTTTCAGTCGAAGCTACTCCCGGTAAAAACAAACTGATTTTTATCGGTTCGGTAAACGAATGTACTGGCTGACCACTCTCATCAGTGGCGGTAACTTTGTACAAAATATCGTCTACAATATAGGCCCTTACCTCTTTAGATTGCCTAGGTGAAGTAGAGTCATTTGCCGGCAACATCTCGACATTGAAAGTCACTTGGCTAGCCACCGCACCGCTAGGAATTTCGACTACTACCGCCTGCTTGTCTTTTCCGACACCACCTTTTTCTGCAGAAAAGTCCCACACCAAGAGCGCTGATTGATCTTCCCTTACCGCCAGTGGTGCATTGAAACTCTTTACATGATTGGCACCATAATAGATTGGCTCAATCTGATCTATTTCTCGATAAAACCTGGTTATCTTTTCCTGTGTTTCATCACGCAAATCACCGCCAGTACTGTTGTCATTATAAAAATCTGGATAAGTATCAAAATCTTCCGGTGGTGTCGGTGTTTGTTCTTCTCCATTTACTTCCCCTTGGCTTATTATCTGAACTGGTCGAGGTGGTAATGGTGCAGTGTTATTTTGATAAAATGGAGGTACGTATATCGGGGCAGCACTATTATTATCAGTAGATCCCATTGTACCCTGGTCGGCAGTTGATGTCGCAGTGGTTGTAGCTGAAGTCGTGGTCGATGTCTCGTCTTTTTTAATGCGAGTACCAGTACTACCACCACCTGAGGAAGAAGTTGTAGTACGGCTACCTACCGGCCGCCAGTCAGTTTTCACACAAGTTGAACCAGAGCTGCAGTCAAACTTCATCCAACCACCATTAACACCAGACACCCAAGCCCAGCCGGTAAATTGACCATTGCTATCTATAGTCACACCCACATCTCCACCGCCACTAACATCAGTCGGGCTAAAATTAATCCAACTTCCGGTATTGGCAAAAGCGTAACCGGACAGCTCACCGGTTGTGCTGTTGATGGAAACACCAGCTCCGGTCGGTGCCAAGTTAACCCAACCAATCTCATCTCCCCAAATATATCCGGTAAGGCCAGAGTCGGTGATACTAACTGGTGTACTATCACTCGGCTTCCAGTTGACATTACCGTAGGTAGCACAGGCAACATCTTTACAAATCAAGCTGGATGCACTTCCGGTTTGAATGACACCATTAGTCTCAGAAGCCAACACTGTGACCGAAGCAAAGGCCGTCAGCACAATGTATAAAGCCAGCGTAAGTTGTATTACATACACCATAATTAAGTATCTAATTCATCATCCTTGGTATCGACCACTTCAAGTTCCGACACCTCTTCCTCTTCTACAACCTCCTCTGCTATTTCAAGTACTTTTTCTGTTTGTTCGTCGACTGTCTCTGATTCTGTTTCAAACACTTCCTCTTCGCTAACATTTTCGGTTTCCTCACTGCCTTCCTCAGCCAATTCTTCATCTTTCAAAACCCCGCCCTCGTCATCTGATTCTTCTTCTGTTTCTTCTTTTGTTGACTCATCTGAAGAAGATTCTGTTTTTTTATCGTCTTCGGTATCTTTAGTCATCTCTTCATTTTTCGGCTGCTTGGTTGAAGAACCTAATCTTGAGTCACTATCTGAATTGTCGGCTTCTGGAGAAATATCGTCTTTATTAAGTAAATATTGTAGTTCTGACTCAGTCACACAAGTACCACCAACACAAAGCTTGTCTGTCCAAACTTCACCAGCAAACAATTTCTTAACACCATTGGAAGCATTGCCCAACCAAGCAATCAGTGAGTCCTTAAATTCTCCAGTAATTAATACAATTTCTTGGACACCCTTAGTCAAAATAGCGGTTATATTTTCATACTTTACTGAGAAAGGCTTATTAGGTTCTTCGTAAATAACCAAACGAGGATCTATTTTGTCCATTTCTTCCGCAATAAACCCAACCTGCTCACCATATATACCGATATTGTCATTGTATTCAAACGATACCGGACGAAGTTTCATCAGTTCCGCCAGACCAGAATCGCTACCCAGAGATGTAATAGAATGCTTGAAACGCTCACTGGATACCGAACAAGCAGAAGAACCAGCCAAGTAAACTATTTCGCTACTAGAAGAAAGACAAAGTGCTCCTGCTCCTGCTCCAGTTGACAGACCACTTAGACCTACGGTTCCATCCACAGTTAATTTATATGATGGAGTAGTTGTACCAATACCAACATTACCATCATTCTTAATAATCATTCTGTCTGTGTAACTACCGGTAGTTTGAAACCTAAAGTCACCAGTCGCGTTTGGTAGAATGAAGTTCATACTACCACTAACATTGGAACCACCTACGAGTACATTGTTAGCTCCAGACATAGATATTAGAGAACTAACGTTACCAACGTTGTCATTAGTAGTAAGACCATAATTATTTGGCACAAAAATATGACCGTCTACTGTCAACTTTCTTACAGCTGTAGTTGTACCTATCGATACATCGCCACTAGAACTCACGTAAACACCCTCGTCTCCACCATCGCCTGACAACCAATTAGAACCGAGAGCAATGTTGGCATTCGTGCCAGACATATTTAGTGTGTTATAGAATGAGCTGGTACCATCGACTGCGAATTTATAAGATGAGGTGGTAGTACCGATTACAACGTTTCCGTTATTAAGAATTTTCATCACAGTGTTAGAGCTGGTTCCGGTTTCAAACTGAAATACACCGCTACTATTCGGTATATTAAGTACCATATTACCACTAACCGTAGAGCCGTTTATCAAAACGTTATTGGATGTAGTCATATTAAATAACGTGACATTATTACCAGTATTGTCTTTAGTTTTAAAACCGTTGTTATTTGGCATATATATACTCCCATCCACATTAAGTTTAGCTATGTCAGTAGTTGTACCAATAGATACGTCACCGATATTATTTACATAAACCCCCTCATCATCACCATCACCAGAAAGCCAGTTGGAGCCGAGGGCAATGTTAGCTACTGAGCCAGTCATAGTTAGCAAACCTCCAAATTCACTATCTCCCCCGACCACCAATTTAGACCCTGGAGTACTGGTACCAATACCAACATTGCCGCTGGTATTAATAACAAAAGGTGTGGTGTCAGTATAAGTACCATCATCATTAATCCGAACAACTAGGGAGTTGGCCCCGGTCTGGCTACTGGTCAAATTCAAAACTGTCCCGTCAGAAGTATCAGCTGAGCCGGTATAACCGAGCTTGAGAACATTGCCGTCTAGATTTGCAGTTGATCCACCCGAAGATTCAATCTTAGCCAAGTCCCCAGTCCAACTTGAAGCTGGAGCAGCGCTATGGGAAACACTTAGCAGACCGCCAGAAGTAAGCAGGGTTGAGGTGGAAGAAAGAGTCAGAGCCGTACCGGTCGCCAAAGTTGACCAACTCCAGGTTTGAGCGAAATTGGTGTTGTCGATAGAATTAGTAGAGGTAGCGGCCGTAAGGGCGCTAAACACAGATGAACCACCTGCTGTGACATAACAATTAGTATCCAGAGGACCACAAGGTTCGACAGATTCGGCTCCGGGGTCTAGAGTCTCTCCAGCCGTAAAAGGAGAAGTGCGAGCGGCCGCTAAAGCGGTAGCGGAAAAAAATAACACTGACAAAATCAACAATCCTGTGACGATTGTTGTCAATTTTATGTAGCCAACTTTTCCAATAAAAGATTTCATATCGCAACTATGTTATAAATTAATCCAACACCAAAATAATACGCCAAACCAGTCCCCAACTTAGACGTAATCAACTATTTTATTGTACCATTGTTTTGTTGATACTAAATTTAGTTATCCCTATCTTCAAAATCTTCTTTGTCTTTAGCTTGATAGCGATCTATAGCCACACAAATAACACCGGCAATTATTAGTCCCCAAATTATTGTTTCTATAGACAACATAAATTTGTAATTACTTTAATTTGACCGCTGTACCGTAGGCCAGTATCTCAGACGCTCCATTCATCACCATGGCCGTAGTTATCCGCACTCCTACCACAGCATCAGCTCCGTGACTTTCTGCATCTTTTACCATTCTTTGTAGCGCCTGCTCTCTTGATTCGGCCTGAAGTTTGGTGTATTCAGTAATTTCTCCACCGACCAGATTTCTAAATACCGCTACAATGTCACGAGCTACATTACGCGAGCGCACCGTACTCCCCCGGGCGATACCAATAATCTCCATTATCTCACGGTTAGGGATTGATTCGGTGGTACTTAAAATTAGTTTACTCATACCCAAACTATATCACATAAAAGACTAGTCACAGTAAAAATATTGACTTTTCTATCCAAAATGGCAATATTTTATTAGACCATTTGGTCATTGGTGGATGTTTTGATGAATTCTTTTTTTGGGGGGAAGAAAGACATGAGTATATCAACAGAGTACAGCAAAATTTATGGCGAAATCATAAAAAACCTATTGGATGCAGCTTTTGTGAGATATTGGGGAAGTCTGCTCGTTATAGTTATAAGCGATGACGGTAATCTCTACTTTAAAGACAAGCGTATAACAAATATAAATTATTTCAGCAACGTACCAGCACAGGTAGCTATCTCCGATGTTTGGGCAGTAATATTTATGCCAGCAATATTGAATCTTGAAAACGACGTAAACTATCCTAATGTCATTAATGCACTTATTGATGGAGGCGAAAAACACTTACCATTAGAGTGTCAAGATGAATGGCACAAACTTATAAAACTTACACAGTCAGCGAAGGAGGTCAGAGCTGATTGATTATTTAAAGCTTTAAGTTATGAAAGGCCACTGAAATGAACAGTGGCTTTTTGTTTTTATAAAAAATTCGAGCCGCTTGGATATAAACCAAGCGGCTCTTTATGGTTAGTGAATCAGTACTAAACTGATTCAAACGAACGAAACGATTAGGCCGTTGACGTAATTAACTGACCTGGATGTACGAAAGCTTCGGCAGAGCTATATGGCGTGGCAACTAAACCGGCAATTCGGGCAGACATTGTCGCACCTCCATCTTCAATCACCGTGTATTGTGCAAAGTATTTGCCAGCAGGAGTCAGTGCGAATTTTGCCGTATCAGTCTCGTCGATGGCCGCCGCTCGGTCGGGCACCAGGGTCGCAAACGTTATTTTCTCGTCTTCATCCGTGGTAACCAGGATTTGAGTCGAAGTTGGAGTCAACGTAGTATCCAGAGCCGTAATTTCCTTGTCCGGCACCGGTGCGCTCGCATGTGCAATCGTGATTCCGAACACAAAAATCCCCGCAACTATCAATGCAATCAGTTTCGTAAATTTCTTCATCTTCATTCTCCTTGTCTAAAACAAAGTTAATTTAAAAAGTTTCTGAAATGTGCATGTGCCAGCTTCCACTACTACAAAGAAAGTGGCCCAGCACTATTGAAAATACCATTTTGAAGTTTTTTACGCAAGCAAATATCCCCGTTTTTGTGGTGTAAAGTTTTTGTGGGGTTTATCAAGTGGGTTGGGAGGGAGACAAACAAGCGGCTGAAAAGTGAGTGCGTACGCACTCACTTTTCAGCCGCTTGTTTGTCTCTACTCTTACTTCACCGCACTCGCCACTGCTTTGACCAACCCATCAGTCATCACTGACGGAATAATTTCCTCAGCCGTTGGTTTTTTGATTAAGCTGGCAATCTTCTTAGCAGCAGCCAATTTCACCTTGTCAGTAATTTCCTTCACCCCTTTATCAAGCGCACCGCGAAAAAGCCCAGGGAAAGCCAGGGCGTTATTTACCTGATTGGCAAAATCAGACCGACCGGTCGCCACCACTACAGCCCCGGCTCGCTTCGCGTCTTCCGGCATAATTTCCGGTATCGGATTAGCCATTGCAAACACAATCGCCTTTTCCGCCATCGCCGCTACGTGTGCTTGTGCTATCGTCCCCGGCCCAGACACTCCTATTACCACATCAGCTCCGCTAACCGCCGCCATCACGTCACCCTGTATACGCGTAGGATTAGTTACCTCTGACAAATGACGCTTATAGCTCTCCAAGCCACTTCTACCTTTATAAATAATTCCTTTACTATCAGTTACAATTATATTCTGCACTCCCGCCTCTTTAAGCAGCAAGGCAGTAGCTCGCCCCGCCGCACCAGCCCCTACAACCACCACTTTCAAGTCTTCAATCTTTTTCTTTACCACTTTGCAAGCGTTGATAAGACCAGCCAAAACCACAATCGCTGTTCCGTGTTGGTCATCGTGCATTACTGGTATATCAAGCTCCTTTTTCAACCTCTCCTCAATCACAAAACACTGGGGAGCAGCAATATCCTCTAGATTAATACCGCCAAAGGCCGGCGCAATGGCTTTGATAGCAAAAATTATTTCTTCAGTGTCATGCACATCAAGCACAATCGGGAAAGCATCAACGTTGGCCATCTCTTTGAAGATCGCACACTTACCCTCCATTACCGGCAAAGCTGCCACTGGTCCAATGTTACCCAAACCCAACACCGCCGACCCGTCAGAAATCACGGCGACAGTATTATTTTTGATTGTGTATTTATTAGCTTCCTTTGGGTATTTGGCTAAGTGTGCCGACACCGCCCCGACTCCCGGTGTGTACATAGTACTCCAATCATCACGTGATTTGAGTGTAGACTTACTGTTAACAACCAACTTTCCTTTTAATTTCTGATGCAAGGCTAGAGCTAATTTATTATAGTCTTTAGGTTTATTTTTCTTAGGCGCAGACTTCATGTACGTAAAATATTAAATAGACGAACAGTATACACCATGCAGCAGTGATTGGTACAAAACAGCCTAAGTGGATTACTGAGTAATATTCCTAAGACGCAAAATTATATCTCTGCTTTTTATATAATCCATAAATCTGCTACCATAGAACCAATGAATCCAAACGACTTGTTATCTACTCACTTTCGTCTAGACAACCCTCACCAAAAAGCCTTGCAGAGATTAGGTATAAACACTGTCGAGGATCTACTCTATCACCTGCCGGTGCGCTATGAGAATATCAGTGACGTTCAATCAATCAATGGTCTGAGTAAGGGTCAAGACGCCGTTGTCTACGGCCAACTAACCAAACTAAACACCCGCAAAGCGTGGCGAAGTAAAGTTCCGATTGGCGAAGCTTATGTCGAAGACGGTTCAGCCAAGATAAAAGTTATGTGGTTTAACCAACCATACATCGCCAAAATGTATCAAGAGGGTGTATATGTAAAGCTGGCCGGTAAGGTAGCTGGCAGTGATAGTAAACTATACATTTCCAATCCTGAAGTCGAACTCTTAAACAACCTCCCGATCGACCGTCACGATACTATTTTTAAAGGCACTGAAGTCGAAGACGATACCCTCTACCCCATTTACCGTGAGACTAAAGGTGTTACCAGTAAGTGGTTTTACCACACTGTCTTAAAGTGTTTTGAAAAAGGTGTTTTAGAAAAAATGACCGACCCGCTGCCACCAGAAATAATCAAGCCATACAACCTACCAGAATTAAAATCTGCTCTGGTCTGGGTACACTCACCCAAAAAGAAAGAACATGCCGAAAGCGCGCGCAAACGCTTTGCTTTTTCTGAAGTCTTTTACATTCAAGTCCAGAAAGCTCGCGAACGGGCTGAAGCTAATGCGGCTACTACTTATAAAATAAATACCGATAAAAAACATCTAAAAGCTTTTACTGAACGCTTCCCTTTTAAATTAACCAAAGCGCAAAGCAAAGCAATCGAAACCATTACCCAAGATTTTAGTGGTTCTCACGCCATGTCACGTCTTTTAGAAGGTGATGTCGGTAGTGGCAAGACGGCAGTCGCGGCCACGACCGCTTACGCCGTCGTCACCTCCCGCCCGCCGGAAGGTTTGGGTAAAAAGCTCGAGTACGGCAATCTCCAAGTCGCCTATATGGCCCCGACCGAAATCTTAGCTAAACAGCATTTTTTAAGCTTTATTGAATATTTTAAGCATCTCCCGATTCAGATTGGGCTCTTAACCAGTAGTGGCTGCCAAAAGTTTCCATCAAAAACAAATCCCGACCAGCCCACCAATATTTCTAAAGCTCAACTTCTTAAGTGGGTTAAAAATGGCGAGATTCCGATCCTGATCGGTACTCATTCCCTTATCTACAAAAGTGTCGAATTTAAGCATTTAGCTTACGTCATCATCGACGAGCAACATCGCTTTGGTACCAACCAGCGTAAAATGCTCGCCAAAAAAGACGGTTACCTACCACACCTTTTGTCCATGACCGCCACACCAATTCCTCGCACTCTTGCCCTTACTATCTACGGTGACTTAGATATCACTCTTCTCGATCAAATGCCGAGTGGACGAAAACCAGTCATTACAAAAGTCATCGGTCCAGGACAGAGTAAAGCTATGTACGAACATGTACAAGAAGAACTAAAGACCGGTCGTCAAGCTTATGTCATCTGTCCCCGTATTGATGAGCCAGATCCGGATAAAGAAAATGCTTTACAACTAAAAAACGTCACCACCGAAGCCGAACGTCTGCGCAAAGAAGAATTCAAAGGCTATCGCATTGCTATCATGCACAGCAAGATGACAACTACAGAAAAAGACAAAATTATGAAAGATTTTTCTGATCACAAAATTGACATACTTGTGTCCACTTCAGTAGTAGAAGTTGGAGTAAACGTACCAAATGCCACCAATATTATCATTGAAGGAGCTGAGCGTTTTGGTCTTGCTCAACTTCACCAATTACGTGGTCGAGTGATTCGTGGTAATCATCAAGCCTACTGTTTTGCAGTCACCGAAAGCAAAAGCCAAAAAACCAAAGACCGCCTCAAGGCCCTCACTACCGCCAAAAATGGTTTTGAATTATCTGAATACGATCTACAATTCCGCGGCTCCGGTGAACTTTACGGTCAAAAACAGTCCGGTCTATCCGACCTTGGCATGGAAGCGATTAAAAACCTGAGGTTGGTCGAAGCTGCTCGCAACGAAGCTAGAAAATTAGTTGAATCTGACAAGGCTCTAGAAAAACATCGGCTTATCGCCAAACGAGTTAGTTCGTTAGAGAAATCTTTGCACTTGGAGTAAATACGAAATGCAGCCGCTTGAAATCATCAAACGGCTGCCAGTACAAGTTTCTAGGAGTTGGTGTCCTGCCTTTTGTTAGTTACTCAAAACAACTCCCATTAACAAGGTGACCTGGAGCTAGGTCGTATCACCCCCCACCCCGACTACATTATGAATTGAAAAAAAGCGCCTCATAATTAAATCACCCCCTTTTATTTATCGAATTAAGGTTAAAGAAAAACAACACGTATTTACTAAGTAACATTATTTTGATTGTCTTTCGTCCCTCCTTTTATTTGTTCAGACTAATTCTAGTAAAATACATTTTGTCTAAAAAAGCAATGGGTGGATTATTTTATACATAGCCCAAATCCACGGTTGAGTTAGTTGTAAAATCGCGGTATAGTTCACCTGTTCTACTCTTCCGCCAAATAGCGGAGTTGTGTAGAGCAAGCAGAAGGCTTACAATTCGAGTCGAGAAAACAAGCGCGATAGCATTTGTTTTTCGAGACAAAGAATTGTATCGTTGAAAATTTAATGTGTCCGCCAATAGCTCAGTTGGTAGAGCGCAGAGCTTATACCTCTGTGGTCCTTGGTTCGAGTCCAAGTTGGCGGACACAGGAAATTTTCAATCGATATACCTCTGTGGTCCTTGGTTCGAGTCCAAGTTGGCGGACACAGGAAATTTTCAATCGATATACCTCTGTGGTCCTTGGTTCGAGTCCAAGTTGGCGGACACAGGCAAAATAAAACACTGGCTACTAGCCAGTGTTTTATTTTAGAAAGCAAAAGCTTTATGGAGTCGTTCTGTTAAGGAATTCTTCTAAGTTTGTGTACCCGTCTCCATCTCGGTCACCGTTTCCGTCAGTTCCATCATTTGGGTCGAAGCCGTTTTGAATTTCCCAAGTATCATCCATACCATCTTTATCTGCATCCGGATAAGGTGTACCGCCTCTCAAGACCGGCCAGCCACCAACCTCAGATGGATCATCAATTAATCTACCACCCCCATTTTGAGCATAATTTACTGCCCTCTGATCAACCGAGTCTCTCCTAGGCAGAGTAGCCCCAGCTCCGGCTAAAACAGCTGCTCTTGCTTGAGAAGATGATAAAGCCGGCACTGAAGGCATACCGCTATGCGGAGTAAGAGAACGCTCTGAAAGAGGTCCAGGGATAGGACCTATAAAGCCATCCGTGGTTGCTAGCCATTCGTCTTGGCCGTCAGCTCTATTAGGAGTAATATTGTCCTTAACGTAAACACTTCTTGGTCCATCAGCATAAAGTCCATCAGCTGGTTTCTGAGTACGTATTAGCATTATGTTCTGACGACCGGCGCGACAAGAATTCGGACCGAGCTGAATCGTGTTACCAATCGCATCCAATCTGGTCAACTTTGAACCCAACTGGTCAAATCCTGCGGCATAACACACATTATGAATGACGTTATTAATAAATTGAAAATCTCCACCGTCTCTCGGAGCCATTAGCGCATTCCGACCGAGATTATTAACAAACAAGTTACTGTAGGTTGTTATATTTTTACTTGTAAGACCCCAAATAGCTCCATAAGAGTGGTCTGGTATTTGACCACCACTACTTGGTAGAGGTGAATGTGTAGCATGCATCAATCCTTCAGTTATAATACTCCACTGAACCGTAACATTATTAGCTGGCCAAGCTTCTGTGTTTTCATCGGTCGACCAACTCATGGAAACATGGTCAACAATGACATTAGAAGCATTACTTAAAGATAGGTTATCGCCACAACATTCTGTCATAAATCCTGGTCCACGACGTAAACGTAGATAACGCATGACCACATCGTGTGTATTAATTGTTATAAGTGGAGTAGTATAACCACCACCTGCTCCACTGTATTTTACAAGAACTCCATCTCCAGGCGCAGTTTGACCAGCAATGGTCAAAAATGGATTTTTGATTACAATCGGTGATTCAAGTCCAATAGTTCCACCAACCCTGAAAATAACCGTTCGTGGACCAAAGGCGGTAAGAGCAGCTCTAAGACTACCAGGACCTGAGTCGTTTAGATTTGTTACGTAGATCACTGCTCCACTTCGTCCACCTTTAGCATGCGCACCGTAACCTACCGCTCCAGGGAAAGCCAAACCAGATTGACCGGTATCATCAACTGGAGTCGGATCAACCGGAACAGGATCTGTTATGACCGGATCTGTCGGTGCAACCGTTCCCCCACCCCCACCAAGAATATCAATCAAATTCTGGAGAGCTTGGTCTATATTAGTAGTATCAATACCAGTATTCGTCGTACTATCCGCTCCCGCCTGTGCATTATCAGCTCTTTGTTGTCCTTGTTGTTCGGCTTGGTTGGCGGCTTGGTTGTAGGTGTTGTTGGAGAGTTGGTCAGCTTGGGCCACCGCTTCAGAGGAGCTAGCGGCTTGCTGGGTAATAGCAGCATCCAGGTAGGAGGTACCGTAGCTAGGGTCGGTGTAGCCGGTGCCACCGGAGAGACCAAGGAGTCCGGCCGCGCCTTCCAGGGACTTTTGTGCCAGTTGGCCCACCAGAGCTCCAATGATCTCACCGATCTCATCAGCGGCAATGAGACTGTCGAGACCGGCCCCAAGGTGGTGGTTAAGAGTTTGGTTGATGACTTGTCCCGGAGTGGAGACAGCACAACGTTCTCTGGTGATCGCTCCGCCGGTGATGAGGGGGATTTGGGAACAGATGGCTTTGGACATGAAACCGTCACCGAAGTTTAGGAAACGGGTGGCGTTAACTTGTTGGTTGTTGATTCTGAGAGCCGCTTCACCACTGACGGAGAGGAAGTTACCATAGGGGGTATAGGTGTTGGGTCTGGTGGTGACAGTGTACCAAGTGTCCCAACCACCGTCATTGAAGCTACCGTTAACAAAGTTGTCGATGTTGGCAAGAGCACCTTCGAGGCTGCAGTAGGTGGCGCCAATTGGGTAACCGGCGCGGTAGTGTCTTTGGTAGCCGATGTTGAGGGCGATTTGGAGGTCAAGTCTAAAGGGGCGGCAGACAAAGGGGGCGATACCGAGTTCGTTGACGAATTCACCAAAGACTCGGTCTCCAACCCGGGAGAGGTAGTATTCCAGGTCTTGGACAAAGGCGGGGGAACCTTGGAAACCGGAGTTGATCCACCTGACCACACTGGCAGTCATGACAGCGATCATGCCCTTGGCCACACTCCAGGCTAAGGGGTCCCAGACTAGTTCCTTGAATCTGATGACCGACTCAATAGCCGCTGACATCACGTTGGCGGCGGCACTGACGGCTTGTTCGGCCAGACCCATCAACTGACCACTGAAGGTGGCGACTCCGGCTTCGGCGTGGTTGACTTGGTGGTATGGTTGAGGGATGTATACACTGACAAAAGAGAGGGTGAGGGTGAAGAGGAAGGTGAGGGTGGTTTGGAGGAGGTGGTGGAGGGTGGGCATAGATAATGTGGGTTATTTTATTATTATAGCAGTGGGAGTGTAGATTTTTTTACCAAAGCCACCATCTTTTGTGTATTACTACAACACTAAATCGTGTTTGAAATACATAACTTATATGTATACTCTATCTTTGACACTAACACACGAGGGAATAAGACATGGATACGCTTATTATTGTTGTTGTTCTTTTTGCAATAGGCTTAACTTTGTTTTTTGGTGGTAAATACCTACGTTTCACTGGAGATCTTTGTTCATACGCTGGTATCGCCATCATCATACATACCGCCCTATAGTCACTCATAATTGCGACACCTCTAGATATTTTGAGGTGTCGCCTTCTATTTTTATGTTTTGAAACCACAAGAAAGATTTAAAACCTCTAGCATTTGTACTATACTGTACGGATACATGAAAACTTTTTTTAATAAGAAAACCCGCTACATTGTCATTATTTTAATTGTGATAATCTTGTCAGTTTCTTACTTTGTCAAACACAAAAACAGTACACCTGAATGGATCACAGCCAATGTCGATGTTGGTACAGTTAGTCAGATTATATCTGTTTCCGGTACCGTTGATGCTACCAAAACCGCCAGACTGGCTTTCCCAATTTCCGGAATAGTTGAATCAATCAATGTTTCTAAGGGACAAACTGTTAAAAAGGATGATTTGCTAATATCACTAAAACACCAGGATTTACAAGCTGAATATCAAAGAGCTGTAGGAGACCTAACAATTGCTAAAGCCAACCAAGAAGAAACCCTGTCCGGAGCTCGTCCAGAAGAACGTGATATCGCTAAAACAAAAGTAAAGATAGCGGAAGAAGCGCTAGAGCAAGCCCTCCGTGAGCAAGAAATAAAAGTAACCAATGCCTACCGCACTCTCCTATCAAGCAACCTAACAGCCCAACCAACCGACTCCGACGAAGACAGTACCGCACCCACCATTACTGGCACCTATACTTGTGAGAAAGGAGAATACACTTTAAAAACCTATCGTTCTGACGCAGAGTCAGGATACTCTTATGTATTAAGTGGCCTCGAAAGCGGAACTCACGTTGCCTACACCAACAGCGCTGCCCCACTTGGTAACTGCGGTTTGTATATACAATTTGATCCTAACTCAAAATACGGTAACTCTGAATGGACAATAAAAATACCAAATACCGAAAGTAGCTCTTACGTAACCAACTTAAACGCCTATAATCTAGCAGTTACCACCAAAAACAACACCATAGATGCCTTAAGACAAGATTTGGAATTAGCCAAACAAAACGAAACTCTAACTACTGCCAACCCTCGCACCGAAGCCGTAGAAAGAAACGAAGCTAAAGTTACCCAATCACAAGCTGAGTTAGCTCGTATCGGTGCCCAAATTAAAGACCATATACTCTACGCACCCTTTGCTGGCACGGTTACTGATATTAAACCAGCTCTAGGCGAAACGGTCGGACTTGAACCGGTTGTTACCATGGTGGCTGATGACTTTTTTGAAATCAATGCTCTAATTCCAGAAATCGATATAACCAAGGTCACCTTAGGACAAAAGGCTGAGTTAGTATTTGATGCTCACAGTGATGAAGTCTTGACCGCCACCATAACTTTTGTCTCTCCGCTGGCAGAGACAATTGCCGGTGTCTCCTATTTTGAGACCACCATGATTCTTGATGAACCAGTTAATTGGCTCCGCGGCGGCCTCAATGCTGACATAAATATAATAGTTGAAGAGCGTAAAAATGTCCTGCGTTTACCAAAACGATTTTTAACTGAAGAAGATGGTAATTACACCGTCCTAGTCCCCCAAAACAACACGGCAATTACTATCCCGATAACAGTCGATTTTATCGGCAATGATGGCTACGCCGTAATTGAAGGCTTAAACGAAAACGATGTGGTAATTGCTCCGTAATGACTTATGCGTACTTTTAGAATCGGACTACTGCTTGGCTTTAGACAGATTCAACGAGCTAGCTTTTGGACTACAGCTCTAATTATTTTTGTCATGATGCTGACTTTTCTAAACCTGATAGCGGTATCAGGTGTTTTGGTTGGACTAATTACCGGAGCCGAAAATGCTGTTCGCGAAAACTCCATGGGTGACTTAATTGTCTCAGCCAAAAGTGATGAAGATCATATAGTAAACACCCAAGCCATAGTCCGTGAACTCGATACATACCCAGAAGTTACCACTAGATCTGTTCGCTACCTTGGTGTCGGTGAATTGGAAGCCAACTACAAAGAAAGAAGGGATTTAAAAGGAGATGCTGATGTAACCAATGTCAAAGTATCCGGCGTAGATCCCATAACCGAAAATCAAACATCAGATTTAAGTGAATTTGTCGTGGAGGGAGAATATCTTAGCCCAAACGAAGAAGGTATGATTTTGATTGGCGCCTATTATCTAAGTCAGTACGCTGAGTTGTACGGTGACATTTTTGAAACTATTGAAGACGTTCACCCTGGTGATAGTGTCAGACTAACGGCTGGTGACATATCGAAAGAATTTACCGTCAAAGGAATTTTGCAATCTAAAGTCGACGACGTAAACTTAAACACCTATATTTCCGAAAGAGAGTTTCGAAGACTATTTGGACGAATTGACCAGAACGCTGATTTGATAGCCGTCAAAATCGCTGACCCAACTAAAAATTCTAACGTGAAAGAAGCACTGGTCAGAAGCGGCTTGGATGAATACGCTAAAATCCAAACCTTTGAAGAAGGAACACCAAAATTTATTGCTGATATAAAAAAGACCTTTAATTTGCTCGGTAACTTTATCGGCTCAATTGGCTTAGTAGTTGCCTCCATTACCATCTTCATAATCATTTTTATAAACGCTTTATCAAGGCGCCGTAATATTGGTATCTTAAAAGGTATAGGTATTAGCGAGCGGGCAATTGAAATTGCTTATGTTCTACAAGCTGCTTTTTACGCTTTAATTGGATCGGCTTTAGGTGCCCTACTAACTTATGGTGTACTAATCCCATATTTTGAGATCAACCCGATACAATTCCCTTTCAGTGAAGGTATCTTAGTAGCTGATCCGGTTCTCACTTTTTATAAATTCGTCACTCTCTTCTTCACCACCTTGATTGCTGGCTTTTTACCTGCCTGGCTGATCACTAGACAAAACACTCTTAACTCTATCCTAGGTAGAAAATAAAAATATTATGAAACTAATAAAAGCAAAAAACATTCATAGAACTTTTACTACCGGCGATGTCTCAACCCATGTACTTAAAGGAGTCGATTTTACTGTATCTGAAGGTGAATTCATTGCCATCATGGGTAAATCCGGGGCTGGTAAGTCCACTCTTATGTATCAGCTATCCGTCCTTGATCATCCCACCGAAGGTACCATCATTATCGACAACGTTGATGTCAGTCAACTACCAGAAAGTGACCAAACAGAATTCCGCCTTAATACTCTTGGCTATATCTTCCAAGATTATGCCTTGGCACCCGACTTAAGCGCGATTGAGAATGTTATGCTCCCCCTTCTAATGAAAGGTAATGACTGGGACGAATCTCGAGACAGGGCTTCCGATATGCTGAGCGCCGTCGATCTTGAAGGGAAAGATGAGAATCTTCCCTCTCAATTATCCGGTGGTGAACAACAACGTGTAGCCATCGCTAGAGCGATTGTTGGTAATCCTAAAATTATTTTTGCCGACGAACCGACCGCTAATCTTGACTCGGTTTCCGGTGCCGCCATCATTGACCTATTGGGTCTTTTAAATAAACAAGGTCAAACTATAGTTATGGTCACTCACGAAGAAGAGTATACCAAGCACTGTAATCGGATAGTAAGAATGGAAGACGGACTAATAGTCAAAGAAGATATTCTTTAACAAACATAAAACCGCACTCGACTTCGGGTACGGTTTCAATTCCTACCTTTAACTTTTTTGGGCAAATCCTAATACAAGCTCTCCATCATTACTCTAGTGGCCGGACCAAAGGCTCCGTAACCGGTGGTCTCTGGTGTTCCGTAATTAATAATGTTGTACTTTTCTTGAAAGCGTTTAACCGCCGCCTCAGTACCCTTACCAAAGAAAGTCGTCTCCAATCCAGGTGCCCCATCACCAGTCAGCGAAACTTGGGTTTCCAAATCTGTATTTAGTTTTATTTGCAACCGACGAACATCCTCACCTTCTGATCCGTAAGCTAAATTCCTAGTAAACACAGTCCCGATATTGCCGTTCATTTTCTGGGCCAATAATGACTGCAAATATCGCACCTGATTTAGTAAGTCATTTATCTGCTGCATAAGTAAAGCTTGTCCAACAAGCTCAGCGGAAGGGCTCGGAGTTGAAAACACCGCATTGAGCTTTGCTAGTGTAAGAGGACCGACATTTCCATAACCTTCTTCGTTTCTGCTTTGCAATACTCCATATTTAATTTGAAACTTTCCAACTGCTTCCGCGGTTAATGTTCCGTAAAAATCAGTTTCATTACCCTTGGAGCCGTCACCGTAAGCAGCCACTTGAGTGACAGGATCTCTGTTCAACAATTGTTGGAGTAGTTTGACCTCTGATCCTCTTGAACCAATACCCATCTTGGTAGTTAAAATCGGCTGGGTACTTGCCATCACTGAATTATTAAGACTATTGGTGGTAATTGGAGATTCAGTCGGTGCAACACTATCTCCCGTTGAAGTATTAGATAAATTGTCATTACTTGAATTTGCTGTATTAGAAGAACCAGAACCACCACCAGACGACAATGAGTTAGTCGTATTAGAAGTAGTGTTATTAATTAAACTTGTCCCTTGTGTGTTACTGCCGTTACTGGACGAATTCGACGAAACCATAGAAGCATAAGCCCCAATATCTTCAAAACCTCCACCGGCTGTTGGTTTTAGGAAACTCGAAGAGCTTGGGTTGGTACTGATAAATTCCACCGTACCGGTGCGTTGCCAAGAGTTGTTTACTTGAATACCAGCATCAACTGACCAAATTTTAGTGTCGGTAGATATGTTATTTTTCATTGTAGTATCACCAGCAAAAGTTCCTCTAGCAGCGTTATTCCAAGTGGTGTTATTGATGAAAGTAACATTTTTTCCTTGGTTTGTATCCAAACCTCTACTCCGATTAGAATAAGATATGTTGTGATCGATGTAAGCGTTTCTACCCTGAACAGTAGTGCCAGCTTTGATACCTCCAGCTTTGATGCCGTTACCATCACCTGCCGCTAAACCATTAGAATAGAAGATACTATAACCAACATAAGTTCCCACCGACACCCAAGTATCAATACCATCATCAGAATTGTTGTAGACCAGACAATTTTCAACCCTATTATCAAAACCACTATGAACCTTCAAACCGTCAGCATTATTACCGTCATTATAACCACTACCAGTTAAACCAGCATCGGAGTTATCGTGCGCAATACAATTACGCATAATATTCCTGGAACCAGCATTAGGCTTATCATCACCATTAGGAGAACTGTATATACTGATACCAGACAGAGTATTATGATGAGAGTGTATACCATCAACGATATTATCAGTACCGTTAATCTCAATACCAGATCTAGGCATTCCTTTTACCTCTATATTGCGTAAGTGTATATATTTACCCGTGATTAATAATTGAGTCCAGCTTCCTCTTAGCAGACTAGCTCCATCAAACACCGCTTTTTGTCCTGGATAGCTCTCATAGATCACCGGATTGGAAGCAGTACCAATATTATTGAGGTAAATGTTCTTAGTTACTTGGTAAGTACCACCTTTAAGGAAAACGACATCTCCAGCTACAGCTTTGTCAATAGCAGTCCAGATGTCACAAGGATTGGCGTCAGTACAGGCAGCTCCAGTACCATTTGGTGCAACGAAGATAGTACCTTGGCTAAGAGGAGTTGGGGTGATGGGTTGTGGACCGATGCCATCTATTGTACCAACAGAGATATTTGAAGACGAACCGGCAATTGTAATGTCTTGACTAAAATTATTGTTAGATTCATTAGACTCAGAAATATTACCATTGCTATCAACTTTGGCAGTTAATGTATGTGAGCCTTCTGATACTGTATAAACACTACCACTAACAATACTCACTGATGCTCCTACAGCCAACGGGCCAGAGGTTTGCCCTTGGACCTTTTCAATATCATCTACCAAGAAGGCTACTCCTATACTCTTATTACTTGGTGTAGCGGCCGCCCCTTGATTTTTTACTACTGCGGTAAACTTTCCAGTACTTTCGTCGTACGACAAACTTTCCACTACCAGATCTGATAGAGACACTGTTGTCCCACCACTCGATACTCCAGCATAAGCCCCAATATCTTCAAAACCTCCACCGGCTATTGGTTTTAGGAAACTCGAAGAGCTTGGGTTGGTACTGATAAATTCCACCGTACCGGTGCGTTGCCAAGAGTTGTTGTCTGCGTATTTTGGATTACTTGGACCAAGCGGGTCTGTGGTTACGTTATTAAGAGCTGTTACCTCCTTTGATAAAACCAGGCCGTAAGTTGCGTTATTCCAAGTCGTATTATTAATATATGTCTGGTCTACTCCTCCATTATGGATAATGCCACCATATCCAGCATTTGAGTATGACAAGTTATGCTCCACAATAGTACCAAAACTTTGTCCTTGTGATGACCCAGCCTTTATACCATTACCATTACCGCTAGCATAACCATTGGAATGAACAATATTGTAACCAAAATAAGTATTAGTTGACCGCCAGGCGTCGATACCATCATCGGAGTTATGGTAGACCAAACAATGCTCAACTCTATTACCTTCACCAGAAGAGATTGCTACACCATCAGCATTATTTCCATCACCAAAGCCGGATGAAGTTAGCCCAGCGTCAGAGTTGTCATGAGAAGTACAGTTGCGAATAACATTTCGAGAACCATAGGCATCATATGGATACTGATCGTAGGGGCTATAGACCTGAATACCACTCAAAGCATTATGGTGCACATGTATACCGTCAAGTAAGTTATCTGTACCACCAATCCAGATACCTTGGACCGGCATGTTTTTGACTTCAAACTTACGTAGCTGAATATGTTTTCCAGTTAGCTGTAAAAAAACTTTCAACCCTTTTTCGTTCTGACCACCGTCAAACACCGCCCACTCTCCCGGGTAACTTTCAAATACTATTGGATTAGCAGCCGTAGCTGTGTGGTACATATTTACTTTTTTATCTAAAGCGTAAGTCCCTCCCCGCAAAAAAACCACGTCACCCGGCACAACCTTGCCGTTTGCCGTCCAAATACTACACGGAGACACTTCTGTACAATTAGTACCACTTCCGTCTGGTGCTACAAAAAGAGTCCCTTGACTTAAAGGAGTAGACTCAACTGTCTGGGGACCAAGATCACTAAGTGACGCCGCCAAAGCCACTTGCTGCCAACCATACAATATAAAAATAAGACCTGTGAAGATCAATGCACCAAACACCCTTAAAAAGAAACCGCCAATAATTTTCATGAAGTAAATAAATTTATTTTTAAAATATCTTTGAATTATACAATGGTGAAGTGTTTAGATACTAGGGGAATTTTCTCATAACACAACGTTAAACTTCAACCAACCTTAAACTAACCACTAAATCTATCTTTTTGCTTACACTCAAATATAATGCTAGTATTAGTTTTTGGAAGCACTATTTTCAACCAAAACAAGGAGGTGTCCCAATGGAGACAAAACATTTACCGATAGTATACGAAAAAAAATTACCAGTAATAGCGGAAGAAGGTCCTCTTTGGGATCACTTTTACAAATTCGTAAAAAAATATCATAAATTTGGTCCTTTTAAACCATTTGCTAGCTATGTTAGATCAGGTGACCCAAACCGAAGTATAAAAGGAATTGAAGTTTTTATAGTTGGCTGGTCTTTTAAATACAAAAGGGTTAGTTGTTGTCTTGAAGTAATAACTTGCAACCACATACCTTTTCCAGACATGGTAGTCGGATTTCAACTTGACCTACCAAAAGATTTGCATAATGTAAAATTGGTACCAGTCTTACTAACCGAAATGTGGCTCAGGGAAATTTTGTCTATCTTTCTAAAAAAAGTAGCTAGAAAATATTTAAAAACTATCACCTTGTACTATACAAAATGTTTATGGCTTTGTTTAACAAATCCAAAACTTTGGTTTGTAAAAGAAGATTAAGATCAGTATCAAAACATAAGCAGACCATTACGGTCTGCTTTTTTACTTTTTAAGTTTGTGATAGAGTAAAAAGAGTTTGAACCTTGGACATAAACACAATCTCATACAAGGAGGAAAAGTACATGAACAATGCAGATATATTTTCGTTTTTTGGTGATAATGATGATGTATATGGTGAAAACATATATAAAAGTGAAATAATCAACCAATTACTAATATTGGAGCAAGGGACAATTTATAGACCTGACCTAGACTGCCTTTTTGTACAGACCGAAAAAGTTGAATACAGTGAACTGAATCCGTGCAGAATAGATCTTATAGGTAACAACAACTTATACGGTCTATTTATAGACAACAATAACAGTAATCAAGCCTTTGCCCTAGTTTTTTTTAACTTTAAATCTTTATTGGACAACAGTTTAGATATTATTGATAAAGAAAATTTTATAATCAAACTGTTACACGAATTATCTGACGGAGTGCCTGAAGAACACTTAAGATTAATATTAGAGTTCATTGAAAAAAACAATATAACCATACCATCAGAAATAATCATTGACGCTCTGAAATTTGGCGAGACAGTTCATTGAACTATCAAAAAAACGGTCGCAAGCGACCGTTTTTTCAATTCTTTTTAAAATATCTTACTTATCCGCCAAAGTGTCACCATCCGGGTCAAGCTCTAGAGCTTTGGTTGGGTCACCAACTTTCTCCTCTTTTTCCCTTTGCTCCTTATAAACATCTTTGATCTCAACACCTTCTTGCTTTAGGAGCGCTTCATACTCTTCTCTTTCCAATGTTTCTACTTCAGCTAACTTGTGAGAAATAACGTCAAGCGCCTTGCGATACTTCGTCAAAATTTCTCGCGCCTTTTCTTTTCCTTCTTCGATTATTTTCTTCACCTCATCATCTATTGCTTTAGCTACCTGAGGTGAGTAACCCCTATCCTCACTCATACCGCCACCGATCATTCTTCCGCCAGTCCCTTCAAAAGCAATCGGACCGAGCTCGCTCATACCATACTTAGTGACCATGTCTCGCGCCATATTCGCCACCACTTGCAAGTCGTTACTTGGACCGGTAGTCAAGTCACCAAAGATCATTTCTTCAGTCACATAGCCACCAAGTGTCATTGCGATATCATCCAAGAATTCCTTCTTGGTGTGCATTCGTCGATCCTCATCTGGTAACTTGAGAGTATAACCGGCCGCTCGTCCACGAGAGATGACTGAAATTTTCTGCACCGGATCAGTATAAGGCAAGACAGACGCTACCAAAGCATGTCCTACTTCATGATAAGCAGTCAACAATCGCTCGCGCTTAGAAAGTACATGACTCTTACGCTCTGGACCGAGCATCACTTTTTCGATTGAACGGATAACATCAAATTGTCCAACCTTATTTCTCTTTTCACGGGCCGCTAAGATGGCCGCTTCGTTCATGAGAGAGTACAGATCTGCACCAGAAAAACCAGGTGTACGCTGCGCCACTATCTCTAGATTCACGTCATCCTGAAGTGGTTTTTTGCGGGCATGCACTTTTAGAATTTCTTCACGGTCTTTACGGTCTGGTAAGTCAATTGTAACCCGTCGGTCAAAGCGGCCAGGACGAAGGAGTGCTGGATCAAGCACGTCCGGACGGTTGGTAGCTGCCATGACAATCACCTTTGCATTTGGCTCAAAACCATCCATCTCAACCAAGATTTGGTTTAAGGTTTGTTCACGCTCATCATTACCTCCCCCCACTCCCGTACCACGAACCCGTCCCACTGCATCAATCTCATCCACAAAGATAATTGCCGGCGCTGATTTTTTAGCCATAGAAAACAAGTCACGCACTCGCGAAGCACCAACCCCCACAAACATCTCTACGAACTCTGATCCAGAGATAGAGAAGAAAGGCACTCCAGCCTCTCCCGCTACCGCCCGTGCCAACAATGTCTTTCCGGTACCCGGCGCCCCCATCATCATCACCCCTTTTGGAATCTCTGCACCAATATCCAGGAACTTCTTTGGATTTTTAAGGAAGTCCACTATCTCTTCAAGTTCTTGTTTAGCTTCTTTAGCCCCCGCCACATCTTTAAAGGTAACTTTTTGTGAGGTGTCATTTGGGTCAATCATCCGTGCCTTACTTGAACCGAAATTAAGAGCCTGCATACCAGCCCCTTTAACTGACCGCATGAAAAACCAAACGATGATAATCAAAAACAGCAGCGGGAAAATAAACGGTGCAAATTGTCCAAGCCAGTAGCCAAAACCAGTCTCACGTTGTACGTCTATCTTTATGGCATTCAACTGATCAGTAGTTACTCCCAGATTTGTCAAAGACTCGGTCACAGAAGCGTCTGTTTCCCTCTTTGTCTCAGCCGAATTACGGGTTTCGTCGGTATAGTTAATCTCGAGCTTGCTACCACGCACAATTATCTCCTTCACCTCACCAGCCTTTACCTGCGTCACTACTTCAGAAAGCGAAATTTCTTCCGGCTTCTGTTGTGTATCAGTCAGGTGACTGAAGACTAGTGTAATCAAAACCAGCAACAACACTGTCGACAACATGTTGTTCCAAAAGTTTCCAGCGCCGATTGGCATCTGTTGACCAGCTCCTCGGATTCTTTTCATTGCCCCAGGCTTTTCTTGCCCTTTCTTATCAACACCTTTTTTATCATCGACTGCCTTAGGCTCAGTTGATTTATCTTGTTTATTTTCATTATTAATAGCGGAATTTGTATCAGTTTCAGTTGTTTCCACTTTTTCTTTTTCTGTTTTTGACATAGTATCGTGCATTATACATAAAAATACATATATTACGAGTACATACGATTCCAAACACTAATATTTATTTGCCCAATCCTCCCACAACCACTATAGTATTATGGATATACATAAATATGACTGATTATATTCGCAACAAAAAAGCCACTTTTGATTTTGAAATCCTGGACACCTTTGAAGCTGGGGCTGTTTTGAATGGCTTTGAAGTCAAGGCGATCAGAAATGGCAAAGCCAGTCTAAATGGAGCTTATGTTGTAATTCGTGGTGGCGAAGCTTGGCTACTTGGTGCCTCTATCAGTCCCTACCAAATTCCCAACACTCCAAAAAACTACGACCCAGAACGTACCCGCAAATTACTTTTAAACAAAAAAGAACTCAAAGAACTAGTACAAAAAGGCGAACAGCAAGGTTTGACAATAGTGGCAATTAAGTGGTATAGTAAAAACAGAAAGATCAAGCTACAAATCGCGCTGGTACGCGGTAAGAAAAAAGCCGACAAGCGCGAAAAGCTAAAAGAGCGGGATACGAAGAGAAATATCGAGCGTATTCTAAAGAGTCAATAAAATAAAGGAGGTTCCAAAATGGATGAGCAATTTTTACTTACTGCTATTTTTTTAGTTCCAGTAATTATTACCTTGTGTATGATTTTCTGGGAGAAAAGATGTCCGAAATGCAAAAGATGGTTTGCTTTACATAGAATCTATATACAAGGAATGGATATCTATAGAGTAATAACAGAATGTAAGTATTGCAAATACGAAAAAATAAAAGATAGACTTTATTATGAATTATGAAGAGCTATGATTTTACCGCAATCTTTTACACAAGAAACATAACCTGTAATAATTACATATACAAAAAACAGATAAAAGATATGCACTAATTACAGTATAATATAAATATAATTTCAGACGAACCCACCCCCCGGCAAAGGCTCACGCGTTTGCCGGGTAATTTATTTTCAACATCCCTCATCCTTCATCACAATTAGGATGAGAATTATAGCAATCAATAAAATCTGCCAAAGGTACTATAATGAAAATAAAGTAGGTGCGACCCTAGAGAGGAGCGATTGAGCTCCGGAAAAAGGTCGTTCCTAGGTTATTTTCCACAATAATCAATAAGTAATTTGTGTCCCTGAATTCTCACCCTAATTGCACAATCCTTTGCACCCTAATTGCACAGGTCAAGATGACATACATACTGCTTTTGTATGTCACACAAACAAATAGGACCGGAAGACTGGCCGGTTATTTCACGTATGCTCAAAGCGGGATACTCAGGAGTGGAGATTGCGCACATTATCAACAAAGATCCAAGTGCGGTTAATAGACATATTAAAGCGTATGGTGGTCGGGATAGATACGATGCTCGCGAGGTTCGCAGAAAGAAAAAACAGGCACGTATCATTGCTATGGAAGGTACTAGAATACTCAAAGGAGTATTATTACGAGAAGTGAAACGATTATTAAAACAACACTACTCACCGGAACAGATAGTCGGAGTACGTGATGACATCTCTGCGAGCACTATCTACCGATACATTAACGAACGAGCTCCACACCTTAAACAATTTCTTCGTTCTCAGAAAGGCAAGTATCGGCGCAAACGAGGCACCAAAATACGTGAAAAAGTTCGTGAAAGAGCCAAGAAACGTCGTATTGATGAACGACCGCCCATTATTGAACGTCGCTCCCGTTTGGGAGATTGGGAGGGAGATACTATGCTGGGAAGAGACAAACGAGTACGTATTGTCACCTTCGTTGATCGCAGAAGCGGGTATCTAATTGCGTATCTTCTGCCAAAATTAAATGCTACTTTACTCACTAAACTGGCGGTGGAAAAATTCAGGCGTATACCCAAAAACAAACGAAAGACCGCTACCTTTGATAACGGTACCGAGTTCAGTGACTGGGAACGGTTTGAGAAACAAACGAGTATGACTGTGTACTTTGCTTATCCATACCACTCTTGGGAGCGTGGTACCAATGAAAATACTAACGGGCTACTTCGACAATATTTTCCGAAAGACTTGGATTTCAACACCATTACTCCACAAGAACTTTCTGAAGCGGTTCGTCGTATAAATCATCGTCCTAGAAAGAGACATAATTTCAAGTCTCCACATCAGATATTTTGGAAGTGATGGTCTGTGCAATTAGGGTGGTGATTCAAGGTCACTCATTTGTATAAAATGGCAAAATATGGTATAATGAAAAAAGTGGTAAATTGACAATTTAAAACTACACGCCGTTCCCAGTCACGATTTTAGCGAAGGCTTTCGCTAAAATCGTGACTGGGGATGCTAGGCATCGACGGTTAGTCGTGTCGGTTGTGTGCAGTGTCGAAACAGGCAATCAATTCGTTAAAAGGTTCCACTTTGTATTTGCAAAAAAAGCAATACCAAGTCCTTATGCTAACGCATTTGGATTCGCTCCCGCTTTTGCGTAAACTTACGCTAGCCGGAATGATGCAGGTTCAGTAAAGGTCTCATACGCTGATACTTGTAGAATAGCCACGAGACTTTGGAAGCCTTTGTCGTTGTCATAGGTTTCTAAGAATTAAACAACTCGAGTCATTTGTGTTTTGTCAGTTCATAAGCAAATGATTTTAAATCCAAAAAACTAACTACGCACTGTAGACTCACGATCACACCCTAATTCGGACGCGGGTTCAATTCTCGCCATCTCCACAAATAATTAATAAGGCCCCATTTTGGGGCTTTTATTATTTGTGGAGATGGAGCACAGTGCCTGCGCACTGTGCGTCGAGAATTGAAAAGCGGAATGATGTGGCTTTGCCACAAATGAGCTGGGGTCGAGAGTACTTAGTAGAATCTGAGCGGAGCGAAAGATTATACTTAGTAACTCGTGACCGATTCCCCCATCTCCACAAATTAAAACATTAACGCTCAAATGAGCGTTTTTTGTTTTTTAGTGTAGATGGGAGCGAATGAACTGCTTCATTCGCGCGGTAATTGAAACGGTCGCAGGCATGTTTTCAGTTCATTTCCTAGAACTGAAAACAGCTGTTGAAACAGTGTCTAAACACTGTTTCAAAGCCTACAGGTACTTAGCAGATTTTTTACTTTGTAAAAAAATCTGCTAAGTAACTTGGAGGTTCAATTCCCTTATATATAGAAAGAAGATATAAAATAAATGGTGGCTGACCCCATTTTCTGTGACCCCATTTTCTGTGCGATATTGCTGATAATGTGTAGATCTGGCTGATAAGATCTCAAGTTACACCCTCGTCTTTACGACGAGGGTTCTTTTTTGTTAAAAAATTAAACTTTCTTCAAAAGATGCTACAATCAGACCTTGGATATGTTATTGCAAGCTGAGAAAAATCTAAAACTTTTAAATATTCTAGCTTTCTTGTATAGCTTTAGAACTTTTGAGGGAGTATTAGTCATTTTCTTTGTCACTATTACAAACTCCTATGCTACAGGCATGACCGTGTTCGCTATCATGCATGCTACCAGTAGCCTTATGGAAGTACCGACCGGAATACTCTCGGATCATATCGGACGCAAAAAGACCATAATTCTCTATATGCTGACCAACTTCTTAGCTGTACTACTCTACTCTCTTGCTGACTCCACTATCTACCTAGTACTCGGTGCTATTCTGGTAGGATTATCCATTTCACTCGGTAGTGGTACTATTTCAGCTTTTGTCTATGAAAATCTAGAAGTGTCTGGAAAGACAAATTTATATAAAAAGTTTGAAGGTAAACGTCGAGCTCAAGGTATGTATTCTTTAGTAGTAGCCGGTCTTATTGGTACTCTTATTATTTATTTTTACGATATTCGTGCCACTTTGTTAGCCGCCGCAGTTATTATGTTTATCGGTTTAGTCTTATCATTATTATTGACCGATCTTAAAAAATTCAAGCCAAACAAAAGTAATATTTACTACAATCTAAAGACTGCATTAAAAGAATTTAAAAGTAACACTTCGCTCAGAGACTTGAGCTTAGGAAAAATGTTTTCCCGGGGAGTAGGTAACGCAGAATACCGCTTTCGCTCTCTTTTCTTTTCTTCCCTTATGCCTGATTGGCTAGTAAGTCTAATCATAACTTTTGGTAGCTTTATCACCGGATTAATTATGCATGCTAACCATTTCATAGTAGAGAAAATTGGTATTAAAAAATCACTGGTGCATTTAAATATTTTTGAAAAAATATCAGTTTCGGTGTTAGCTGTTATTTATACGCCTATAGCCGCCTTCTTTATGGATATAATTACCAGTATTAGCTATGGAGTACGTGAAATTGCTACCGAGGATCTGCTACAAGCTAAATATACTAAGGAACAGCGGGCAACCATGGGGAGTTTGGTCGGACTAGGTGGTAGCATTATCTACGTTATCATCGCTTACCTAACTGGATTAATCGCTGATAAGATTGGCCTTTTGAACACAATCATTTTGTTACAAGCGGTCTTCTTTATTGCTATTTACTTCTTCTGGCGAGGTTTGGAAAATAAAACTAGAATAATTTAAACTTAATACCCCTCACCAATCTCAGCCAACCCATCATCAGCCAAGTCAGTCCGGCGTAAGCGGCAAAAATCACGACCAAGTATTCGATAGTTTCGGAAGAAAAAGTCCATTCCCACACCGGAAATTTCCAATTTACAACTTCATAAGTGAAACCAAGAGCAATGGACCAGAGATACACCTGAAGCAGTGAGTAGTGTTTTAGCAACAATACATTAGCCATCATAATTCCGTACGACAGAAACCCATTTACAAACAAAAACCAAAGCACAAAACCGGCCCCATAATCAAACACACCAATTGACTTGCCGAAAATGAAATCAAAAGCAATGCCAAACGGCAATCCGAGCAAAATACCAATAGATAAATATTTGAAAATGTTAGCTTTTTCCTTAGCCACCGCCGCGTGAACGATAAAGAAAATAAGTTGAAATAGCACAACGACGCTAAGGTTTGGCAGATATTCCATCATCAGAGTATAGCACCATTTTTACCACCCGCATGGGACACCTTAATTGAATTAAGCTGTTAAACAATACAGCACTTAAACCATTCTGGGAGTTTTATGGGCGGAGAATGTAAGAAACACCGGATTATCACGTCAACTAGATGAACCACTCTAATGATAGTGTCTAAATACTAATTTGGCTTTAGTTTTAAAGTTAAATGCTTTATGACAGCTTATCAGATGGGGTTTAGTTATTTCTTGTTCTTTCAGGATAAACCAATGTATAAACGTATATTTATCTGTGTTCATGTAATATTTTTGTTCATATATGGCACACAAAACGTTGTAGCAAAAACAGAGCCGAGAGACATCGGCAACAGTAACGCTTCACTTACTATACTAGAAAATAACGAGAATTTGACACTTCCTGATCTGGGTCAAAGCCGGACAAGGTTTCCGTTAGCTGTATCCGGCAACGTAACAAATCAAACAATTTTTAATTGGTTTGATGACACAGATGAATTTATCGATAATTCTAGAGTCATGATGAATTTTAGGTATGGCAACTTAAGACAGAACATAAACTTAACGGGGCGCTATACTAATAATAGTGATTTTATGACTAAAACAGTCTCTTACCAATATCCACTTAATAGCTTGTTTAGCTTACACGGCAATCTTAGACGAGCTAATAACGATGAATATGGTTCATTTGGTTTTGGTATGAGAATTAATCCGGTCTTACGCCTCACCAGTCAAGTAACCGCTCGTCTCGCTGATCCAGATCTGGTAAAAGGTAGTGTTAAAGTTAGTATTCGTTTTTGAGCTTAAATTATGATAAGAAAAATTCATTAACCCGTCACTATTTAAGTGACGGGTGTTTTTTAAATAAGTAAACCTTATTAACTTATCATAATACGGCTGCTATACTTACTCGATGGAAATTTGGTTTATAGCAGCAGTACTGGCTGCGGTACTGGCCGGAGTCAGTAATTTCTACTTTAAAATAGCGGCAAGTCGTGGATACAATGCTGAAGTTTTCATACTTTATGGCGGACTATCATCTTCAATACTCATCATACCCATTGCCTTGATACTAAATTATTCAATATGGCAAATTAATTTTTTTACTTTAATGATGACGATCGGTGGAATAATTGCTTCTTTGGGAGGAATTATGAAAGTGTATGCTCTTCGTCATGTCGATTCCACTATATTCTTCCCTCTTTTTAAATTACTTTCTCCAGGATTAGCTATTATATTTGGCATTATTTGGTTTAATGAAAGCTTCACTTCAACTGAGTGGCTTGGAATGGTCTTGGGACTAACCGTGCCTCTTATGCTAATTACCAAAGCCGAAAACGGCCGGCAAAATAATTTGAAGGCTGGACTAATTTTCGTGCTCCTTACCGCCTTAGTTTCCGCCCTAGCTGCTGCCGTGGGTAAATTCGTTATAGATTCCGGAATCCAAGTTCTAGTCGCACTTTTTTACTCTTCAGTAGGTGTATTTATAGGGACCTTAATTACAATAATCTTTAAACAGGGATTTAGACCTACTTTTAATCATATAAAAACAGATTCTAATTTCAAACTAATATTACACTCTTCACTACGCTCCATCTTTATTAGTTTGGCTTTTTACTTAGTTTTATACGCATATACTAAAGGCGGCACCTTAGGAATTGTCCAAACCATTCATTCTTTATATATACTGATACCAATTATACTTTCGATAATTTTCTACAACGAGCATTGGAATCTCCAAAAAGCTATCGCCATCACGCTATCCATACTATCCCTTGCTTTACTTGGATAAGCCAGTCGTTAAAATTTTAGTCAATTAATTCCCCTTAACTTCTACATCGTACCCTCCGTACTCGATATTGCCGTTTACCTTATAATCAAACCCATCACTATACCCGTTATAATTAAAGTCAGTGTATTCCACTTCGCCTTCATCATGAGAACTGTGAGCATCATCTAGGACACCACCAAGAAATTTAGCGGCGGTGTCAGGACTAATTTTGATCTTCTCGACTTTAACTTCACTTAACTTTCCAAAGCCACAAGCATTCGGGTTGGGGTCCTCTGTCTCGGTACCTAAGAGTGAAAATACTTTGCCACCGGCGTGCCAATGTTCAGCCTGACAGGGATCCATTGCTCCCCCTACATGAAACTGCACTTTTGGATAACACTCCTTACCAAGCTTTAAGACCTCTATTTCTTTACCTTCCGGATTTTCTTCAACCCCTTCGCAGACTGGCTTAGGCTCTGGTAAAGAAAGACCTGTCGGTTCATCTATTAAGCCTACGTCTTGAGTTAGACATTGGAAAATCGGTGAATTAATCTTGAAGGTTGCTTCTGGTTTCAATTGATCTTCGTACCTTTTCGCCATGTCCGGTGGAAGCTGACCGGAATCCTCTACCGTCCAAGTCACATTGGCTTCGTAGGTAACCTTGGCCAAGCCTGGCTCAACACACTGATAAGTCTGCTCCAGTCGATAACGATCACCATTTACTGTTGTTACAGTCGGACGCCCTACCAGGCGACCCGGAGAGATTGGTCCACCGCCAGTTATGACTCCATCTAAAGTCCACGGACCTTTTGCTGCGTGCCAGTAGGCCTGACTTTTACCATCCTCATCAGTATAAAACATATACTGCCGCTCACCATTTCGCATGACCACTGTAGCCACCACTGTAAAGCGATCTCCCACATAATGATCACCGGGGTGATCAATAAAGCTGTTAAAAAATCCAAAGCGTGAAATACCTTTAGCTACTACGTCCCCACCAGCATTCAAGACATGATCCTGCCCCACCAAGAAAGCCTTGCCGCTTGGCATTACCCAAGTACCGTCAGTTACACTGGTAATTGGTGACTGGGCATAAGCGTACTCAATCTCTACTTCTTTATCAGTCCAAAATCCTTTTAACTTGTTACCTTTAAGCTCATACAACTCACCACTTCCAGACTCGGCATGTTCGGTCGCCGGATCATTGAAACGAATTCCTTTAAAATCAGGACCACCAGACACACCAGTGACAGTTACCATATGTCCGCCCGCTTTTTTCTTGTTACCATTTTCATCACGCTTGTAGAACTGTAGCGACACTTCTACCGCTTGGCCTTTCTTTAACTCTTCGTAAATCTGATAATGAATATCCTGATCGTTTTGCAAACCTATTTGATGTACTTCAATCGGCAAATTGTGCCTATCAACAAACATCTGCTTGCCTGGAATAATATCTTCATCATTAGTCCCACTGTCCCAATCTAAGTCAGCCTTGAGTTCATCAATCGTACTACCAATATCTTCCGGCATTAGGTCCTCAAAACCATATTCTTTAGCCAACCAAGTAAAGGAATTGGCGACTGAAGTTGGGCTACATTCGTTGTACTCTTGATCTTGGTCCGGCACCCCATCGTGACTGGCATTGTAGTAGTCTGGGCGATCAGTCTGAGAGTTCGCTGTATTTATTAGTGAAAAATCATCTGCCACAACTTTCTCGTTTGCGTCGATAACCGAAGGGCCGGTACGCTTGTTATTCTCCTCGTCTACATATAAGGAAGTTTGCATATTGTCTACTTGAACTGAGGTAATACGAGCCCGTTCAGAGGTAAACTTAATGTCAGATTCTCCGTACTGCACCGCTGCCGCAGGCAGCGGTGCCTTGGAGTAGAAAAAGACCACTTCAGTTTTGTCACTCTCCTTAATCTCATTTCCTTTAAGCTCAATCAGGAAGCGCAAATGTTCACCAGCTGATATTATTGGTACAACGTTTCTTACTACCCACTCATTACTATTATCATCAGATGGAGTAATCACTCCATCACCGTTAAAATCAATACCGATATTTAGGTGTCGCACCGCTTCACTCGCCACCCTAAACGGAACATCTATGTAAGCTCTGTCCGCCACCTCGCCACTGAAAGCTACTTGGTAGAGAGTAATCTCACCTTCCACCATCTTGCTCGGCAAAGTCTTACCACCGATACAGAAGAAAATAGAACCAACTATTATTAATATTAAAACCAGTCCCCAGAAGTATTTATTCTTAAGCATATACTTACAACCATACTCCTAGTACAAGGAATATTCAAATCTCTTATCAAACCCGGTAAGTCGGCACAGATTTAATATTTACCCTTAAAATATTAATTAATCTTTAAGGTGTTCCTCAAAGTACTTCTCGATTTGCTCCAAATCATTTTCCTCAAACTCATGCTTACGCGGGTTGGCCCGGAGCCACGCCATCCCCGCCTCAAACTCGGCTCTGGTGATGCCGGACTCTCTTCCTTCTTCGTATAAGTCGGCCCGGAAAAATTTTTCTAATTCATTTCGCTCTCTTTCGTCTAATTTTCCGTAAAGGTTAATTCTTATCTTCTCCCACTCCTCCTTCGTTACTCTTTTTGGTTTACTGCTAAAGAAAAACATATATAGGAATAATAGCACATGTATATCACCTGCATAATAGAGTTGTTAATCTTCAACAAACAAAGTACCATGTAATTTAGAATTAATTTTATCTAAATACTAAATGATATGATATCTACAAATCTTGCTCAACTTCTAGTAGGAGCTGCAATTCTCGGGTTAATTGGTGTCTGGACAGCCGTTGTTACAACAACAGACCAGCCAGTAGCATCAATAGCACTTGAACCCAATAAAGCTGTCTCAGTAATTGACAAACCTTTTTCGGTGCAAGTAGTAGTTGAGAGCAGTACCAACGCCAACGCATACAGTGGATTAATTGAATTCAATAATGAAGTACTAGAGGTGGCTTCTATAGATTACAATACATCTATTGCTGACTTATGGGTTACGAAACCTTGGTATGAAAATGGTGATGGAACAATCAACTTCGCTGGTGGCACCACCAAGCCCGGTGGCTTTATCGGTAAAGACACTCTACTCACCATTACTTTTGTCCCGATTAATATTGGCCAAGCCGAAGTAAAAATAGTTAACGCCATGGTTTTGGCCCATGATGGTTTTGGCTCTGAGCTTAAGCTAGCTCCGACGATCGATGCCCTGTTTACCGACATTTCACTAGAAACCCAGTCAAAAAACCTAAGCCTAGGCTCTGACAGAAAAGAAGAAGACAAAAACAGCCTAGTTACAATTCTTGAAGAAACACCAAATTATGACCTAAATGATGATGGCAAAATTGGACTCGCTGACATCAGTATTTTTATGTCTAAGTTTCTTGGCCACAATTCGCAATTTGACTTTAACCAAGACGGCAAAGTAAACACAACCGATCTTAGTCTACTACTAAACGCAAGAACAGATTAAAACACACCCTAAACCAATTAGTTAGGGTGTGTTTTCGGTTTTATATTCTACGTAATTTAATTATTCAAAGATGATTGAGTCTATCAAATCTTGGTAAACTGTACTGAGATAATCACCCTCGGTTTCGTACTGACCAACAATCAAATAAAACCTGCCACCAGTGCGAGCAATTGAAACATTCTGCTTGTATAGGCCTTGGTTTGCATACCTAACAGATGGTACACCATCAATCTTTAGCTCCTCAACACCATCTCTAGCTGAACTAATATTAGTGTAGCCATCGTTCTTATTGGCCCAAAGTCGAATCTTGTCATAAGCAGTGGGGGCTCCAGTAGCAGCGGTTTGATCTTCTTCTGTCTCATTAAACACCAACACACTGATGGCTGGCGGAGTCTTCATCTGACCAGACGGAGCCGATTGAAATTCTAGATAAGCCTTGTTTTCCATTAAGACGTACATATGTTGTAATGGAGTACCAGCTAGTTGTTCCGGTGTTGACTCAATTGAAGTCAGTGCTCCTTCACCACTTGGAAAAGCGAATGAAAAATCTAAATCTTTGTTATCAATCCTCTGCATAGTATCAGTTACTATTGTACGATCCTGCAACATAGGCTTTACAAAAAAGTAACCGACCAAAAGCACAGCTACCAATACTACCAACGTATACACTAATGTTTTTTTATTCATATCGCACTATTTTACTCTGATTTGGAATAATGGTAAATGTCTATACCCACCTCAAAATATAGTTTGTTTTTGGAACTATCCTATTTGCAAAAAATCACTTAATTGTACCCGTCACCCATATTAATGTATACTTATTTAAGTATGGTACCAAAAACTATTTTAATTATAGAAGACTTAATTGATCTAGCCGACTCTCTGGAAGACATATTGACCCTAAAAGGATATAGAACCCTAAAAACCTTAACAGGCAAAGAGGGGTTGGAGGCAGCTTTGCACCAAAAACCAGATTTGATACTACTTGATTTGCGACTACCAGATATGGATGGTGTAGAATTACTAAAAAAATTATTGACTGATACTTGGGGCCAAACAGCTAAGGTACTCTTTTTGACCGCCTCTGATTTCTCTTCCGAGTCCGCGCCAGAATTAAATATCGCTGAAGAAGATATCATCCATAAGTCGAGGTGCGGTATTAAAGACATCGTTTCTAATATCGAGAGAAAACTGAACACCAATCAAGATAATACTTCGGACTGAGGTTCTATTACCATCTACTCTTTATAAAGCAATTGGTATAACTACAGTAAAAGTTGTCCCTACATTTTCGGTTGAAACAAAGGTAACACGACCCCGTAAAACCTGGACTGCTTTTTTCACTATATACAATCCGAGCCCAGTCCCGTTTGGTACTTCACGCGAAGCGTTACTGGCCCTAAAAACCTTAGTGAATATCCTTGGCTGATCAACTAGCGGTATACCGATTCCGGTATCCTCAACAGAGAATACTAAATTGTCTTTCTCGCGCCGAAAAGCAACTGATACGACACCGCCACTACGGGAATAGCGTAGTGCATTGGAATATATATTAGTTATTATCATACGTAAGAGCTGCTTGTCGGTAACAACCTCAGACACATCAGCATCATACTCTTTTTTAACTTTAATATTCTTGCCATTGGCAACAATTATTTGCTCACTTAAAATATCATCCATCAGGTCGTGAATTTTTACCACCTCAGGCTGAATGACTCTGGTTCCTAAATCAAACCTCGATACTTGTAGGAAGTCGTCAACTAGATCTCCCATTCGCTCGACATTCAAAAGCAACCGCCCAACATACCTTTGCTGTTGCTTGGTCAGAGACTCAGCCCCATCCATAAGTAACAACTCAGCACTCCAGCGCATACCCGCTATTGGTGTACGCAGCTGATGAGAAGCCAAAGACACAAATTCTGATTTAGCAAGATCAATTTCTTTTTGCCTAGTTATGTCAAGTAAGGTGACCAAACTTAGATTTTCACCTGATTCCTTTTTTAATGATGATATAGATAGTAGTGCCCAGTAGGATCCGGCGCCATGACTGATTTCGATCTCTTCTTCAGCTACCACCACTCCATTCCGAAACTTCTCCTTTAGTAAAATCAAATGTTCGGTCCGACTTGTATTGATACAAGAAAAAAAAGAAGCTCCATTTAATGCAGTAGATGACCTCCCCAAAAGCCGAGCCGCTGCTTTGTTAGCCGAAACGACCTTCCCTTGCTTATTGAGAAGCAAATAAGCTACCACGCTCCGGTCATAAACTTCAGTAAGTAGAGTATTGGAAGAACTGTTTTTGTGTAAACCAAAATCACTTGATGTTTGCCTTCCTTCCATTGCCAAATCATAAATACTTTTGGCAATCAAAACAGAGACCGTTAGCGCCAAAATGAATGATAGAACGCCAAGGTTGGTATTTGAAAAATCATAAAATAAAACAAGTGCAACCAAAATTGAAAACAAAATCAAAAAAGCAAGAGCGGCTTCTGCAAGTGCAAATAATGGGTATTTATTTTTTGTTCTTCGAGACATGTTTTATTTTAACATCAATTAATTTTAGCTAGATTATTAAATAACCTTACTAACAAAATTAATCTCGCTTGCTTCATCAGTCTTTATAACCGCAATCTTAATCTTTGATTCCATTTTACTAATAATTCCATCTCGACTGACACATAACTCATTTTTTTCATCATCTATTTCCACACCCAGTTCTGAAAGACCCGCGACGACCAACCCCCTCAAAACCGGACTCCGTTCGCCAGCGGTAGCAGTGAAAATGAGTAAATCAATCCCACCCAAAGCCGCCATATAACTACCAATTTTCTTTCTGATCTGATATACAAAACTATCCACCGCAAAAGCTGCCCGAGTGTCACCTTGTGCTCTTTTTTCAAGTAGAAACCTTAGGTCTTTTTCACCAGTTAGACCATAAAGCCCACCTTGAGTCTGCATATAAGTTATGGCATCAATTGGTTTTAGGTTTTTACACTGCATCAAATACAGCATCGCACCGACATCTAAGTCACCGGCTCGACTACCCATAATTAGACCACTACCAGGACTGTATCCCATAGAGGTATCAAAACTTTGTTCGTCTTTTACGGCCGTAACACTAACACCACTACCGATGTGGCAAACAATCGCCCGTAACGGATCTTTGCCCGTCACAGCATGAGTACGACGAACAACCGACGAGACTGACAACCCGTGAAAACCAAACCGAAACAAATCATACTTTTCAGCTTCTTCATCTGTCAAAGAATAACTGCGGGACAATTTTGGCATTGTTCGATGAAAAGCACTGTCCGACGCCCCAATCAATTTAGCCCACGGTAATTCTTTCTTAATAACCTTTATCTCCTGCAACAAATGAGGAATATGAAGCGGAGCTACACTTTCATGCGCCTGAAGTTTTTTTAAATATTCATCAGAAATTTCTTTATGTTCTTGAAAATAGGTACCGACCGCCACCACCCGAACCGCTGCTTTGGTAATCTCTTCTCGCTGAGTAATGATTCCCAAGGATTCAGCTGTTTTTATAAAGTCAACCAAGCTTTCTAAAAAAAGATGTCGATTTAGATTTTTGCGCTCATGTTGAACCCCTTTGACAAAAGTACTGATACAATAGCCGTCAGCCCCTCCCTCAACATAGGCATTTATTAAAAGACTATCATCTTTGTATAAAGCAAATTTTTTTGAGGAACTGCCCGGATTTACAATTAACGTGAATGCCATACCCAATTTGCTATTTCGATTGGATCATCACCATGTTCAATAATATATGTACGGTGTTCAGCCAACTTATCATGAAGGGAGTCTGTCAAACGCCTGGCTGTCTCCTCATCAGTCACCTCCTGATGAGCTGCCTGCGCGTATATTTCCATAGCTAAATGGAAGCGATCAACCCGATTACGAACCATCATATCAAAAGCGGTAGTGGTGGAACCAGACTCCTCATAACCATGAACTCGTACCCGACCAGCGTCACAACCATAATCAAACAATACCTGCTTCATTGTTTGCGGGTAACCATGAAAGTTGATTATGATTGGTTTATCCTCCGTAAAGTAATCCTCAAAAGAATGAGCTAAGATACGACACTCTGAGTTACCCATACCCAGTGCTGATAGCGAGGTAATACTTACAAAGCGCATACGAAGATCCGGTAGTTCTCGGCGAACAATACTGATCGCCGCCAACACCTCTTGTGTCGGATAATCACCAGCCGCCGCCAAGACAACGTGAGGATCATCATCGCTAGCAAAATCCCAGATTGATATACCTTCCCTAACATCTTTTTCCGCCTCTTCGACCGTTCTCCAGATTGGTAACGGTCGTTTAGCACAAACTAAAACATTTATTTCCTTAGTAGACTGAAGCATTTGCCTAAAAGTTGCTAAGGCCGTGTTGGCATCAGCTGGAAAGTAGACATTGGTAAAACAGCCTTGTCGCTGCAAAACTCCATCAATAAAACCAGGGTTTTGATGAGAGAAGCCGTTGTGTTCTTGTCGCCAGCCAGTTGAAGTCAGTATGTAATTGAGAGACGAAATCGTCCCTCGCCACGATACCTCGCGCGCAATCTTTAGGAATTTTGCGTACTGATCAGCCATACTGGAAACAATTTGTATAAAAGCCTCATAAGAAGCAAACACACCATGCCTACCTGTTAAAACATAGCCTTGCAACAGACCTTGGAGGCTGTGTTCTGACAACATTTCCATAACACGCCCGTCTCGGGACAGGTTTCTGTCCCAATCTTTGTGCGGCCATACAAAAGTACGGTTAGTATATTCAAAAACCGCTTGTAACTTGTTGGAGTAAGTTTCGTCGGGAGAAAATAATCTAAGATTACGATTAGCTTCATTGTTACGCATCGTATCTCTAAGGTAGGCACCAATTTTTTCCATACTGCTAACCTCTCCACAAATCGGGTCATCCAAACTACAGGTAGCACTTACTGCATAATCTGTCAGTTGCGGAAGATTGAGTGGCTGATAGTAGGGATCACCACCAAAAGCATGCTTATTGTCCCCCATCCTGCGATCAGATCTTGGTATTAGGGACTCAATATCTGAGTCAAATTTTTCACCATCAAACAGCTCATTAAAGTTATAGGAACGAAGCCAGTTTTCAAGTAATTCAAACTCCTCCTCATTATGGAGAGCACCATCAGCAATAACCTGGTGTGAATAGTGATTGTCTTCAATTTTTTTATCACGAATCTGAGCAATACTATGCCACCCTTTTGGAGTCCGAAGGATAATCATCGGCCAACGGGGATTGTCGTGCAGACTACCTTCTCGGGCACAATGCTGAGTAAAACGAATGGCTGATACGGCTCTATCAAGAGTATCTTTCATAGTCTCATGAACATCTTCATCGGTATAAGCGTCAACAAAGTGTGGTTCATAACCATAACCTCTAAAGAGCGCTTCCAATTCCTCATTATTCATTCGACCAAAGAAAGTAGGGCCAGAAATCTTATACCCATTGAGATGTAATATAGGCAAAACTGCACCATTTGTCGCTGGGTCAATTAGTTTATTTAAATGCCAAGCGGTAGCGATCGGTCCTGTCTCTGCCTCGCCGTCACCAACCAAACAGGCAACAATTAAATCAGGGTTATCTAAAACAGCACCATAAGAAGTCGACAATGAATAACCGAGTTCTCCACCTTCAAGAATCACCCCGGGTGCTTCTGGATTACTATGACTCGGAAAACCGTACGGCCAACTAAAACGACCAACTATTTCGGCAATGCCGTTACTGTCCTTAGTAATATCACTATAATATTTAGATAATGTACCCTCCAAAAAAAGATTGGCTTGCACAGCCGGAAAGCCATGTCCCGGACCAAGCACAAACATCATTTGTAAATCATGCTCAATGATAGCCCGGTTGAGATGTGCGTAGGTGAAGTTTATTCCTGGACAAGTACCCCAGTGTCCAAGCAAGCGGGGTTTTATATGTTCTCGCTTGAGCGGCTCTTTAAGTAGAAAATTATCACGCAAATAAATCTGGGCAGCTGATAAATAATCAGCTGCTCTAATGTACTTCTCAAGAACCCGATTCATACCGATAATGATAACAAAAATATTGCCAGCATTTTTTTCTTCCTGTTTAAAACAATCCAAAAAACAAACCTCAAGGAACTATAATACTTAGATCATGGAAAACATAGACGTAAATGTAAAGAAAACAAACACTGGTCTTGGTTTATTTGCTAATCGAGATTTTAAAAAAGGTGATTTTATTATTGAGTATACCGGTGAAAAAATTTCTGAAGACGAAGCCAACCGACGTGGCGGTAAATATCTATTCGAGCTTAATGACGAATGGACAATTGATGCTAAGGGCCGGGAAAACTTGGCTCGTTATATAAACCATTCCTGTAAACCAAACAGCAAACCAGAAATAGACGACAAGGAGGAACACATCTTTATATACGCTACTAAAAAAATTAAAGTTGGAGATGAAATTACTTACAACTACGGCAAGTGGTATTTGGATGAAATCATTGGTCGAGCTAATTGTCAGTGCACTGCCTGTTTAGCTAAAAGATCTGAGAAGGGCTCGTAAAAATTACACTGACAAAAATGGAATGTTATTCAGTAGTAACCTGATCCGCACCAGTCTCGTTCACCACCTCAGTTTCTCCGGCTGTAGCACCCGATTCAGTTGAAGTACTATTACCCTCTTCATTAGTAGAAACATCCGTACTAGTTGCGGTACTAGTAGCGGTGCTGCTGGCAGATTCAATTGAATCCTCAACCGGTGGCTGACTAACCTTAGCTGTACCTACTCCTCTCCCACGCAAGCCGCCATTAGGAACACTCGGAGTAGTATTTTGAACCGGAATAACCTGACTGCCACCACGAGGGCTCTCCTCTATTGAACTTGTATCACCACTAGCGATCTTAGCATTTCGTTCAGCTATTTTTTCTGAAACATCAATTTGGCCTTTATCCGAAAAACCAATCCATAAAGTTGCACCGAGAACAACAATTAACACAGCAACTATTATTACTCCTCTTTTAGAAACTCGAGACTTACTTCCGGTTGACACTCCTAATGTTGTAGGAGCCTTTCTTTCAAAAGTCGAATCAACACCATCAACTTCAACCACCCTAGGTATCGGTATAGCGGGAGCTGGCGCAGGAACTGCTTTCTTTTTGATTTTTGGTGTAGTTTTTTTAGAGACCTGCCTTCTCGGGGCACGCTTTGCAGTCTCAGCATCATTAGACTTTAGTCTAGACATATTAAACTTTATTGTATCACCATTAGCCGATGTATATACCTAATTAGTTATCAGCATGTCGATATCTATGATGTTGTTAAAAAGTAGTTGCTTAAAGTGACAATTATGGTAAAGTTTGTCAACCAATAGTTGCCTGACGTTGGTACTGCAAAAATCAGTAGTTCACAAGGCACATCTCAGTTAAAGCTAGATTATTATTCATTAAGCCAAATTTTCTTGTCAAAACCTTACACCAATTACAACAAAAATAGAACTCGTATCAATCAGGCTATTAGAGCTGAAGAATTGCGAGTCGTTGGACCCGAAGGTGAAAACTTGGGTGTTTTGAGTGTGCCGGAAGCGTTAAAAGAAGCCGAGTCACGCAATTTGGACCTTATTGAAATTTCTCCAAACGCGACTCCTCCAGTGGCTAAAATTATGGATTTTGGTAAATACCGCTATCAAACCGGCCGAAAAGCTCGTGAAGTAAAGGCCAAGTCCCATGTCACAGAGACCAAGAGTGTTCAAGTCAAAATTGGTACTGGTGAACACGATCAACAACTAAAAGCTAAACGGGTGGCAGAGTGGCTAGAAGAGGGACACAGAGTAAAAATAGATCTCTTCCTCTGGGGTCGCTACAAATATATGGAAGAAAACTTCCTCAAAGAGCGTTTAGACAGATTTTTAAAGATAATTCCAGCCGAATATAAAGTAGCCGACGAAATAAAAAAAAGTCCTAAAGGTTTCACTATCACACTCGAAAGAATGGCTGGGCAAAAAGGTGGTAATAGTAAACCGGTCCTAAAAGCTGATACTAAAAAAGAAGTTACTAACAAGGAAAAAATTGTTGGAAAATCAAAGAAAAAGAGCCTGGACGACCTACTTGAGGGTGGGATGATTTAAGCTAGAAAAAGCTTTGACATTGATGCTCAGATACGCTATAGTTCTGTCACTTCAAATCTAGCAAAGATATTAAATTATGAAGACAAATAAATCATTCACAAAAAGAATAAAAGTGACAAAAAATGGTAAGTTAGTGGCTCGTAAACCCGGACAAAACCACTTCAACGCTCGCCAGAGCGGACAGCAGCGCCTGCGCCGCAAACGCGCCCAGACTCTTACCCTTAGTAAGCGTATTACTCGCCGTTTTCTACCAAAGACCGGTGCGTAATCTCAAATTTTAGTAGTAATAAACAGATAATATGGCACGAGTAAAAGGAGGCCTAATGGCCCAGAAAAGACGACGCAATATTCTTGATGAAGTTAAAGGCTATCGTCTACAACGATCAAAGAAAAAGCGAGTAGCCCGCGAAGCTATCTATCATGCACAGCTACACGCTTTTGCCCACCGTAAGGATAGAAAGAATGATTTTCGTCGCCTTTGGACAGTTCGTATCAACGCCGCTTTGATGGCTCTTGGTCTAAAATATAGCCGTTTTATAAAGCAACTTAAGGACAAAAATGTTGAACTAGACCGTAAGGTTCTAGCCACTATCGCAAAAGACCGACCAGAAGCTTTTGCAAGAATTGTAGAGAACGTTAAGTAAATAAGTAAAAAGAGCGCGGTGCGCTCTTTTTACTTATCTACTATTTACTCTATATTAATTACCGTATCTACTGCGCATACACCCCAATATCCTCAAACCCTCCCCCGACGGTTGGTCTTAGGAAGTCTGGTGAGCTTGGGTTGGTACTGATGAACTCTACGGTGCCGGAGCGTTGCCAGGAGTTGTTGGTAGCTACCGCTGGATTACTAGGCCCTAACTGTCCAACAGCTATATTGTTGCGACTAACCACCTCTTTTGAATGAGCAATACTATAATTCGCATTATTCCATACAGTATTATTTATAAATGTCAGATCCTTACCATTGTTATGAATAATACCACCATAACCTAGGTTATTATAAATTAGGTTTCTCTCGACAATTGTTCCATTAGTAATCGCTGATATGCCGCCAGCCTTTATACCATTACCATCATGACCTGGGTTATTGATACCGTTTCCATAGGAAATATTATAACCAAAGTAAGTATTAGTAGATCGCCACGCATCAATTCCGTCGTCAGAGTTTTCATAGCTTATGCAGTTTTCGACACGGTTTGAATCACCACTAGATATCTTAATACCATCTGCATTACCGCCACTAGTAGGATCACCAGTATAATCAGAATTTCTATAGACTGTACAATTTCGTATAACATTTCGTGAGCCAAAGGCACCATATGGATATTCATCGTAAGGACTAAATACATGTATTCCAGACAATCCATTATTATGCACGGTAACTCCCTCAATTAAATTGTCGTTACCAGCTGTTTGGGTTCCAGAAAAACCTTCAATCATTATACCTTCTTTTGGCATATTTCTGATTTCAATATTTCTAAAATGAATGAAGCTACCGCTAATTCTAATTTTAATATTAGCACCACGAGGATGATTACTGCCATCAAACACCGCTTTCTGCCCCGGGTAGCTTTCAAATGTTATCGGGTTTGGTTTGATGCGGTACCGTGCTTTGATATGTCTAAAATACCATTTAACCTGTATGTTCCCCCTCTCAAGAACACCACATCCCCTGCACCCGCTTTGCCAACTGCTGTCCAGATGTCGCAAGGATTAGCGTCTGAGCAAGCGGTACCGGAGCCGTTAGGGGCAGCAAAGATAGTACCTTTAGCTAGAGCGGTAGCAGTGACTGGTTGTGGGCCGATTGGGCCACCAAGACCAATTGGAGTAGGGGTTGGGGTTGGTGGAGTAGGTGTCTGAGTAGTACCACCACCGGTACCATACACTCCAATATCCTCAAATCCTCCTCCAACTGTCGGTCTTAAGAAGTCAGGTGAGTTAGGGTCGGTACTGATGAACTGAAGAGTATCGGAGTGTTGCCAGGAGTTGTTGGTTTGGGTACCGACACCAAATATACTGGTTTCTGCTGCGATGTTATTAATAGCTTTTGTATCAGAACCTATTCTATAACCAACAGGATTATTCCAGGTAGTATTATTGATAAAAGTTAAATTAACACCTGTGTTGTGATCAATACCACTTGACTTATTTGAGTATGATATATTTCGTTCAACATATGTACCTGAACTAGGAGACTTACCTCCAGCCTTAATACCGTTACCATCACCATCTCCAAGACCACTTGAATGAACAATATTGTAACCAATATAAGTATTGGTCGATCGCCAAGCGTCAATACCATCATCGGAGTTCTTGTATACTAGATTGTTCTTTATTTTGTTATCACCTCCACTTGAAATCTTTATGCCATCTGCGTTTCCTCCATTACCAATACCGCCAGAAGCAAGACCTACATCTGAACTGTCATAAACAGTATTGTTAATAATTGTGTTTCTAGAGCCATATTGACCATAAGGGTACGCTTCATAGGGACTGAATATGTGTATACCGCTCAGACCACTTCCATGAACATTTAAACCTTCGACTATATTATCAGTACCACTTATAAACACACCTTCTCTTGGCATGTTTTTAACTTCTAAGTTACGCAACTTGATAAACTTGCCAGAGATTCTTAACCAAACATTAGTCCCCTTTACATGCTGACTACCATCAAACACCGCCTTCTCCCCTGGGTAACTCTCATAGATCACCGGGTTGGAGGCGGTACCTTGGTTATCCATAGTTATTCGCCTTGTAATATTGTAAGTTCCCCCTCTAAGGAATACCACATCTCCCGCCTTGGCCTTAGCCGCTGCAGTCCAAATATCACACGGCATCGCCTCAGAGCAAGCGGTACCGGAACCATTAGGGGCAGCGAAGATGGTACCACTGGAAAGTGGAGTAGCAGTGATTGGTTGCGGTCCAATTGGACCACTAAGACCAATTGGTGGGGTGGTGGTGTTAGGGTCAGTTGGGGTGATCACAGTTCCGCTTCCCAGTATGTCTATCAGTTGTTGCAATAGTTGTTCGGTATTACCAGTATTCGTCGTACTATCCGCTCCCGCCTGTGCATTATCAGCTCTTTGTTGTCCTTGTTGTTCGGCTTGGTTGGCCGCTTGGTTGTAGGCGTTGGTGGAGCTGGCGTTGGTGATGATAGCCGCTTCGGCAGAACTGGCTGTTTGTTCGGTAATAGCAGCATCCAGGTAGGAGGTACCGTAGCTAGGGTCGGTGTAGCCGGTACCACCAGAGAGACCAAGGAGTCCGGCCGCGCCTTCCAGGGACTTTTGTGCCAGTTGGCCCACCAGAGCACCAATGATCTCACCGATCTCATCAGCGGCGATGAGGCTGTCGAGACCGGCCCCAAGGTGGTGGTTAAGAGTTTGGTTGATGACTTGTCCCGGAGTAGAGACAGCACAACGTTCTCTGGTAATCGCTCCGCCGGTGATGATGGGGATTTGGGAACAGATGGCTTTGGACATGAAACCGTCACCGAAGTTTAGGAAACGGGTGGCGTTAACTTGTTGGTTGTTGATTCTGAGAGCCGCTTCACCACTGACGGAGAGGAAGTTACCATAGGGGGTATAGGTGTTGGGTCTGGTGGTGACAGTGTACCAAGTGTCCCAACCACCGTCATTGAAGCTACCGTTAACAAAGTTGTCGATGTTGGCAAGAGCACCTTCGAGGCTGCAGTAGGTGGCGCCAATTGGGTAACCGGCGCGGTAGTGTCTTTGGTAGCCGATGTTGAGGGCGATTTGGAGGTCAAGTCTAAAGGGGCGGCAGACAAAGGGGGCGATACCGAGTTCGTTGACGAATTCACCAAAGACTCGGTCTCCAACCCGGGAGAGGTAGTATTCCAGGTCTTGGACAAAGGCGGGGGAACCTTGGAAACCGGAGTTGATCCACCTGACCACACTGGCAGTCATGACAGCGATCATGCCCTTGGCCACACTCCAGGCTAAGGGGTCCCAGACTAGTTCCTTGAATCTGATGACCGACTCAATAGCCGCTGACATCACGTTGGCGGCGGCACTGACGGCTTGTTCGGCCAGACCCATCAACTGACCACTGAAGGTGGCGACTCCGGCTTCGGCGTGGTTGACTTGGTGGTATGGTTGAGGGATGTATACACTGACAAAAGAGAGGGTGAGGGTGAAGAGGAAGGTGAGGGTGGTTTGGAGGAGGTGGTGGAGGGTGGGCATAGATAATGTGGGTTATTTTATTATTATAGCAATGAAATGTAGAGATTATGCCTGATTTTATTGATGGTGTGTGTATTAGGAGCTTGTTATATTAACAAAAATCATAAAAGATGGATTGACCCCTCGCCTACGGCACGGGGGTTTAGTTTTTTAAAACTCTATCACTACTTCCTGATTCAGATCCGGCGCTACGGCATTTAAGCCTAAATAATCATGTAAGCGCTGAGTCAAAAACAGTGACGAACGCTCTTCCCCCATTGTGACAAATATTTGTTTGGCTTTGTCACCACCATGGGCCACCAACTCCAAAAGCTGGTCTCGGTCAGCGTGTCCGGAATAACCACGGATTTGTGCCACCTGAGCCCGCACCTTCACCTTGCTACCGTCTATATTTATAGTCTTAGCTCCGTCTTGGAGCAGCCTACCCATACTACCCACTGCCTGATAACCAACCAAAAGCAGAGTTGTCTTTGGATCACCAAGATAGTCTCTTTCGTGTTTTAAAATCCGGCCACCATGACTCATACCAGAACCGGCAATAATAATCTTTGGATCGTCAACCCGCGAAATTGATTCAGAATCTTTCTTAGTTTCGGTAAACTTAAGACCGGAAAAATCGAATATGTCATCGCCGTTTCTTATTTGGTCTTGTATCTCTGGTCTTAAGTACCGAGTAAACCCACGATAAATATCAGTAACTGTAATGGCGAGTGGTGAATCAAGAAAGACAGGCAGCGGATCAACCTCTCCCGCTTCCACCATGTTGTTAATTTCATAGAGCATACCTTGCGTACGTTCTAAGGAGAAAGCCGGGATGATCAGTGTTCCCTTTCTCTTTTGTGTCTCTTCTATATGATGTCGAAGTAAGGCAGTTCTTTCTTCCACCTCTTCGTGCAAACGATCACCATACACACTTTCCATTACCAGATAATCATAATCCTTAGGGATAACTGGCGCCTTAAGGAGCGGTTGGGGTATGTTGCCGATATCACCTGTAAAGACTATTTTCTTATCACCTCGTTTTAGATGTACCATAGCAGATCCTAGTATATGACCCGCGTCGGTGAACCAGGCCTCAACATTGTCTGATAAGCCAATCACTTCCTCGTAGTCAACACTTTGCCACAGTCCAAGCGCTGAGTCGATGTTGTGTTTATCATACAAAACCTCTACCCCATAACGCTTAGCCTCATACTCCATTACCTTAAGAGCGTCTTGCAACATCACACCAGTTAACTCTCTGGTCGGCTCGGTACTATAAATAACTCCCTTAAAACCATCGCGTACCAGCTTAGGAATACGACCAATATGATCAGCGTGCGCATGAGTGACCAGTAGCACATCAATATGAGCTGGATCATAAACAAAAGGCTCAGCGTTTTTCTCCATTGCAAAACAGTCCCCTTGTACCAAACCACAATCAACCAAGATAGCCACCTTACCGGTGTCTAACATAAAATTTGCCCCTGTCACCGACCCTACTCCTCCGTAAAATCCTAAAGTTGATTGCATAAATTATTTGTCTATTGTACGTGATAAGAATAACTTAAAAGCAATTAGTCCACCTACCGTACCCATTATCAGATCAAGGATGGTATCGGATACATAATTGTCCATAACAATATCGCCAATCATATATTTATATATTTCCCAAGCAACCATCATGATGGCGAGGATGATGAGCGGGTGAAAAAATTTTTGACTAAAAATTTTTTCACCCGCTATAAACCTCCTTTGCAAAACAAACCAAGTCATCACCACTAAAAAACCACCAGCCAAATGCATCGGGATATCAAGCCATAGATAAAACCAATATAGCTCTGTTGTTTTGAAGAAAGCATGAGCCGTCGCAAATACTAACCACAACACAACCACTGTCAACAAAGAAATATTCTTAATCATAACTTTATAATACTCTAAATGAGCGTGAAAAAACACCTCTCATCGAGGTGTTTTTTCACGGGAACCACTTACGCATGCTCCTGGAAAATCCAGGTGGGTACCATTTCCAAATGAGGTCTGAAATCTCTATGAAATTCTCCATAAAGTTCTCATTATCACTTGCGACTGCTGGCAACCCTGCGTGTATGTTTAATCGGAACATACGTTATTTGTGGTTCCTTCAGTAATTTTACACCCGAACGTATTTTTAGGCAATTTATAAAAATCAAAGACCGGAAAGCTTCGCTTTCCGGTCTTTGATTTCCTCATCCCAACCCCTCAATTACTCATCCTTACCATCCAAGTTTACATCATACATAATCCTTTCTTGAGCAGTAGCATATTGCATAACCTCACCCTCAGTAAACCAAATCGCAATTTCTCGTTCGGCTTCCTCCACCGCATCAGAACAGTGCACCAAGTTTCGCACGGCGCGATTCTCAAATGAAGCGTGCCCATAGGAGTCAATTGTATAATCACCACGGATAGTTCCAACATCTGAAGTAGCAGGCTCAGTGGTACCAACAATCTTAGTCACGACCTTGACTGCCTGATTACCCTCCCAAACCATCGCCACGACCGGACCGGCTGTCATGTAGGTTACGATAGTACGGATAATGTCACGGCCGTACTCAATCGGCTCCTTATCAACCGGCAAACCCTGAGCTTTAAGGTCTTCCACGACGTTAGTTCCCTTTTTCAAAAACCACTCGTCAGATTTGTTGTAGTGCTTAAGCAGTCTTTCCTCGTCCGGCACAAACATCTTCATAGCTGTACACTTAAGACCGGTTCGCTCGATTCTCTTGATCGCTTCACCAACCAAACTACGCTGAACCGTATCTGGTTTTAAAATAATAAAAGTCCTCTCTTGATGTGGTAATTTTTTCATAATATTTGTTTAAAATTTACTGGCAGTATAGCTATTTAATGCCCATTATTCAAGCTATTGCTTTAAATTATATGTGTGGTAATTTAGCTGGCGGAAGTAGTTTTCAATAACTTTTTTTTGGAGTTAGGAAGATGGAATTAGGAAAACTTAATGGTGACATACCAGAAATGTACAAAATCATTGCAACTGAAAGTGGCCTGGTCGTAATAATCAGCAACAAATTGCTTATTCATGTTTTAAATGGACAAGGAAACGATCAGTTAAAGAGTATCTTTAACCACAAAATATGGATACCTTATACGGGAATAACCAGGCAGAAATTGGAATCAAACTCCCTTACTTTAGTCAAGCAAAACAAGGTAATCAACAATACCCGAACTTTGCCCTGGGTGAGGTAGTATCAATGTTAGCTAACCTAACGCGCAACCTAAACAATCTAATAGTAGAATTAAACACTACTGATCAAGATAAAATAAGAGAGTTAGCGTTAAGTTCTGATCTACAATTAATGTTTGTAGAGGTGGTGGCCACTAGAAATCTCAATCGGGTTAGTCTGGATCTTATCGTCAACTTTACAAACCCAGCAATGGAAATTATTAGTGGAGCCGTTTCACCAGGGGGTAAAAAATTACTTAGTCATTGTGAAAAAGAGGCGCTACGACACCACACCAGACTCACGGTAAATGATTCATCTGCTCGGTATGATATATTACAGCGGTCCAACTCAGGAAATAACGGTTTTTTAATTCAGATCGTTAATGGTCAACTAAATGTAAATATACCCAATCCGGAAAGCGAAACATATCTGCAGCCATATACACTATCGGCCAACGGCAATATCTACAGCAGTTTTGGATTGACCTCAACTCTGCAACAAGTAATCTTACTTGTTGCTTTAAGTCTATTTTGGGATAAGTTTTTAAAACAGACTTACATTGAAAAAAAATAAATCCTAAAGACTACAATGCAACACAAAACCGCCCAAGCATCATCGGGTGGTTTTCTTATTTACACCAGACAATTTTATGGTAATCTAGCGCTCAGAAGCAATTTTCATAAAACCCTTTTTACAAAGGAGATGTCGATGACATATTCAATATTATCTAATGCTAATGGTAGTCCAGAATTTACAAAGTTTAAGGTGACGGAAGAAGGAATAAAATTGATTACCAGCATGTCTATGTATAATGCTTTATTAGACCTAAATAACCCGGATCTAACACAGATACTTACTTTAAAACGTATCGATGACGTTGAGGTGACTTTTGGTGGTGATACGGTTTCATTTACAATCTATCTTCCTTTTCTGGGTCCCGACAGACCACATGCTCCAGCAACAGTTTATCCTGATTTTCAGAAACTCAATCGCGCGGCTGAAGCATTGTCAATACTGACACAAAGTATTGCGGAAACATTTAGAACTCAAGCAGGTGGATCAGAAAACCAATTTGCGTTAAACAGCATCCAGCAGCAGATGTTCCTGAAAACATTTACTGGTTCTGGCTACAGCAGCTATAATATTAAACCGGATCTGAATCTAGAATTATCTCCAGCGATTCTCACTAAGATTAATTTGCTTAATAGCATTGCAAAAACTATTGTTTTCGGGAAACTAGAAAAAGATCTGTTTAAGAGACGCTGTCTACTGACAGAACCATCCTGGGAAGCAGCCAACAACAAAGTTGGTAAATTTGATCCGATAGCAAGCGGTCTAGAAATACGATTGTATGGCAAATTATTTCACATCAAAGTACCAAACGCCAGTGGCGGCGCCCAATTACTTATCGATCAAGCTAATACTGGTTGTTATACTGGACATAACCTAGATTCATCCTTGGATTTGATAGTAATGACAATGGCTATTATTGGAGTCTGTAATTTCTTTAGAGATTTTGATAACGGTCTATTGATATTTTGAATTTTAGACACTCAGTAAAAACCGCCCAAACACAGGGCGGTTTTTATAACAAAAAGTAGAAATTGAATACATTGATTAAACGAGGCAATTAATTTTGCAGTAAATAATTACTACCCCCTTACAGTTCAGGTCTTGGTATAATCCAACAACCTTTCTAAAGTTGCCACCAAAGCGGCTTGAGCCAGCAGCATACCGGCCACCCATTTTATGGTATTAACTCGTTGACTTCTCATCTCTAGTTTCAATTCCTGCGCTGTCTCTTGGAGCATACTTTTAAGCGAACCGTTAGTTACATGGTCGCTCTCAGTAATAGTTTCGATAATACCCTCAGCTTGTTCAGTGGTAAAACCTTTTGCCGTAAGCTTATTTATCATCTTATAAGTATCAATAGCGATAGTATTCATACCAAAAGTATACACCGACTCTTTCAAAAGTTAAGTTTTGAAGCTATTCCTTAGTCATTATCACCGGACCACTCTCAGTAATCGCCACAGTGTGCTCGAAGTGTGCAGAAATAGAGCCGTCTTTGGTATAGACACTGTAGCCGTCACCTTCGTCATCGAAGTACACGTCCTTCTTTCCGAAATTTACAATCGGCTCAATCGCATAAACATGCCCCACCTCTATCTTGGGACCAGTACCGGCTTTGCCAAAGTTTGGAATAGTTGGATCTTCGTGGACAGCGTACCCGACTCCGTGTCCACACAGCTCCTCTACTATCGAAAGTCCGCGACTCTCTACAAACTCTTGAATAGTCGCACTAATGTCTCCGATGTGATTGCCGGGCTTAGCTGCCTTTATGCCATGAGCTAAAGCTTCTCTCGTGACGTCTAAAAGTTTCCGCGCATCCGCAGAAATCTCACCAACACCCACAGTGATACCAGAGTCCACCACCATTCCCTTGTGACCAATCGACATGTCAATATTCACAACATCACCCTCCTTTAGCTTTAACTCCTCGCTGGGAATACCGTGTTGAACACAATTATTGACCGATACACAAATAGCAGCTGGATAAGCCCGATCAGCAAAACCAGGATGATAACCCAAAAGTACCGGCTCTACCCCGTACTCTTCGACCAGTTCCATCGCCCGATCATCAATATCTAAAGTAGTGTTTCCAGCTACTGCCTCTTTCGCCAACTCTTTTAGACATTTGGCTAATATTGAACCAGCTTCTTTTAATATTTCAATTTCTTCCGGTGTTTTTTTGGTAATCATAATTAGTTTAATTTAAGGGCAAACATAACTTGTTTGTGCACGTCTTCTATACTTTCATCACCTTTTATGTCATGAACGGTTACGTTAGACGCTTCTCTGTAGTATTCAATTACCGGCAAAACGTGCTCGCGATACCAGCGCAAACGACTTTCAATCGACTCCGGAGTATCATCGGCTCTGGCTCGGCTTTTCATTCTCTCTTTAACAATATCTTCCGGTGTATCTAAGTTTATCAAGTGAATGTTTTTGCGTTCAAAGAATTCAAACGCTCCCGCTAAAGTCTTTGCCTGTGCCACCGTGCGTGGAAAACCATCGATTAGCAAATGGCTATCAGGATCTAACTCTTGAAGCATTTCCTGTCCCCACAAAACGTAGGTTAAGAAATCCGGTTGCAAAACTCCAGCACTTAGTGAGGTTTTTATTTTTCTTTGCGCAAAGGTATCTTGCTTATCAGTAAGAGTGCGAAATAATCGACCGGTTTGTATATCGAGCAACTTGCGATTTGGATCAAGCTTGGTAATTACTGATTTTATTTTGCTAATCTGGGTTCCTTTGCCGCTACCTTGCGGACCGATAAATATTAAGGTTAGTGGTTCCATATTTTTAGTATATGAATAAATACAAACAAACTGTTAATCGTTATAAACACGATTTCTCAATGACTCAACCAGTTCACAGAAAGCGACTTTAGCAGGAGTAAAATCATTTGTTGAATTATCGATAATTACGTCAGCAATATCCTTCGAAGCTACTTCTACTAAATAACGTTCGTAACGTGCTTGTAGCTCCTCTTCACTCATTTGAGCTCGCGCGAGCGCTCGCGCTTTGAGATTTTCCCATCCACCCGCTTCAATAAAGACTGTCGTGATGTGATCTTTTGCTATAAGAGAATGTAACTGCTCAACTCCCTGAACATCGATTTCTGCAATCACCACCTGACCATCCTGTAAACGCGGTATAATCTCACTCTTTAGAGTACCATAACGATTATTACCAAATGTCGCCCATTCCAAAAATTCTCCGTCAGCAATCTTTTGGTCAAAGTCAGTCGATGAAATGAAGTAGTAGTCCTTACCATTAACCTCACCTGGACGCATTGCCCGTGTCGTACACGAAATAGTAACGTATAAGTCTGGAAATGTTTTTAGAGCTTCTTTAATTAAAGTTCCCTTCCCGCTACCTGTTGGCGCCATTACAATCAAGACATGGCCGTTTATATTGTCTAACATGCCATCCGAGAGTACCAGTTTTTTGCCTTCTTCGCAACAATATTTATGGTATGCTACAAGCATCATGAACCGAAAGCATATCATCACAATTTCCGGCAAGCCAGGCAGTGGAAAATCCTCGACCGCCGACAAAGTAGCAGAACTCTTAGGTTATACCAGACACTCTTCCGGTGATATGGTGCGTAATATCTTGGCCCGCGAAGGGATGACGCTAGCCGAATACAATGCCAAAGCCCTCGATGACCATAACCTGGATACGCAAATTGATGAATATCTGCGAAAACTAAGAAATAAGAAAGACATTGTCATTGATTCACGTTTAGGCTTTTATTGGTTACCAGAATCATTTAAAGTTTATCTAGACCTTGATATCCAAGTCGCCACCGTGCGTATCTACAAAGACGCGGTTAGCAACAATATGCGTACCAAGAGCGGTGAGGTGGCTGAGTCTCTGGATAGTGTAGCCAAGCAAGTAAAGAATCGTATGGAGACTGAGCGTTCACGTTTTCGAGAGCTTTACGGTGTTGACCCATACAACCCAGAACACTTTGACTTAGTCATCGACACCTCGCGACACTCCCCACAAACAGTGGCCTTGACTGTATTTGATACCTATCGTCAGTGGCTAAAGACCGACACCTGGAAACCAGTTCACAGTGCCGTACCCTTGGGATATTCTTTTAAGGATAAGTATTAGAAACAAAAAAGACCATATCGCTAATCACAATACAGTCTTCTGGTCACTCTTTTTAATAAAGTTATTTACCCGCCTTGAGTGTTGCTATATATTTTATAATTTCACAAGCATAATAAATGGTTCCCGGTAAGAATATAGCCAATGTCCCCGCAAGCACAATTAAAGGATATAGTTTATCCATTTTAGTTGCTCCTAGTTGGAGTTAATCAAAACAAAACCTGATAGACTTTATAACATATATATGATGAATTGTAAACAAAAGGCCGGCCCCGTAGGGGCCGGCCTTTTGTTTTTCATAGTTTTAACGAAGAAGTTCGCTAGGTGTGTGAGTTCTGACTCTAATACTCACGCATTGATACCTGAGCATCAAGACGACGAATCAGATCAAGTACTACCTGTACCACAATCAAGACGGCTGTACCACCAATAGCTAAAGCAGCAATACCGGTTGCCATCTGCATTCCGATTGGAACAATAGCCACGATGCCCAAGAAAGTCGCTCCGACCAAGGTCAGCCTAGTGATCAAATTACCGAGATATTCTGAAGTTTGTGCTCCCGGACGAATACCCGGTACATACGAACCATTTCGCTGTAGGTTCTTCGCTACAGACTCTGGGTCAAAGGTAATAGCTGTGTAGAAGAAAGTAAACAGAAATACCAAGATAAAGTAAATTCCACCGTACACAAATTGATTATTCATCAAAGCAGTAACGGTTTCATTTGCTCCAGCCACCCACGGCAAATCAAAAGCCGTGAGAATATTCAATACCATTTGCGGGAAAAGCAAGATAGAAAGAGCAAAGATGATTGGAATCACACCAGCCTGGTTTAGACGAAGTGGTAAGTATGAAGAGCTACCTCCATAAGTCATACCCCCACGGCTTTGTTTAGCGTAAGTGATAGGCACCGGACGTTCAGCTTCGGTCATAACTACCACCGCATAAATGATAAGTAATGACACCAATGAGAAACCAATGTAAAGCGGTAGCTGCGATTGGTCAAAAGTAAATGACAACTGACTAACGGTAGACGGCAAAGTAGCCACAATACCGGCGAAGATGATGATGGAAACACCGTTCCCAATACCATACTCAGTGATAAGTTCACCAATCCACATCAGCAGCATTGAACCGGCTGTAATCAAGATCACGTTGACTATAAAGTCAAAGGTGGACAATCCGCTAATGACCCCCTGGCTTTGCAAAAGAGTTAGAAAACCAAATCCCTGCAAAATAGCTAGAGGCAATGTCAAAAGACGACTGTACTGTGTAAATTTAGCCCGCCCCGCTTCTCCTTCCTCTGTATACAAGCTCTTTATCTTCGGCGACATCACTGTCATAAGCTGCATGATAATAGAAGCTGTAATGAAAGGGCCTACACCAAGCATCACAATCGACAAGTTGGCCAAACCACCTCCAGAGAAGATGTTCAAAAGACCAAGAAATTGGTTGTTGTTAAAGAATTGTTGTAGCACGTTTTGGTCAACGCCCGGAATTGGAATAGAAGCCAAAAGCCTAAAGATAACCAAAGCGGCTAAAATCACTAAAACACGATTGCGAATTGCTGGTTCGGTAAAGATTAGAGTGAGCTTACGAAAAAATGTTTGCATACCCTTATATTACCTATTTTATAATCTTTCCACCAGCTTTTTCGATCTTTTCCTCGGCTGATTTTGATATCTGACAATTTTCAATCGTTAATTTCTTAGTGATTTCACCAGTCCCAAGAATCTTTACCAGAGGAGCTTTCTTAGAAGTTGCTGATACCACCTTGTTGGCTACCAGTGTCTTAGGTGAAACAGTATCACCTGAAGCAAACACTGCTTCTAAGCGAGCTAAGTTCACCACCACCACTGCCTCCTTACCGCTGTTTACAGTGCGAGCGCGGTTTACACCGTGCCCTCGAAGCTTTGGTAGCTTCTTGATCTGCTCGCGGATTTCTGGACGAGTACTGTTTCCAGCACGGGCGGTCTGCCCTTTCATACCACGACCTGAAGTCTTACCTCGCTTTCCGCCCCGACCAATACGCTTGGCGGTCTTTTTGACGGAAGTAGGTTTTAGTTCATGTAACTGCATACTAGTTTTTTCTTAGAAGTTTAAGTGCTTCGATTGCAGCACGAGCGTTGTTAAGTTTGTTCTTACTGCGTGAAAAGATTTTTGCAGTAACATCCTTCACTCCAGCGTGTTCGAGTACGGTACGCACTGAAGATCCAGCCACCAACCCACGACCGGGAGCCGGCATAATCATCACCTCACTAGATGCATACTTAGTATGTACATCGTGGGGAATATGACTATCTTTGTTCATAGTCACCACAATCATGTTCTTCTTAGCGTCGCGTACCGCCTTTTCAATAGCTAGCTGTGTATCACCAGCCTTACCGATACCAACACCAACCTTACCTTTCTTATCACCAATCACCATCGACACTGAAAAACTGAAGCGACGACCACCGGCCATCACACGAGTAACTCGACGGATACTGATAATTTTTTGATCAAATTCTGGGCGAACCCTCTCTGGGCGACCACCACGCCTGGGACGACGCTGACCTCGTCTTTCGTTTCCTCCTTGACCTCTGCGCCCGCGCCCGTTTCGTTCAGTTCCTTTTTCTCCTGATTCAGGCACAGCTGGTGCATCGGTCGAAGCGACTGTTGCCACTTCTGCTTCTGACACTGAGTCAGTTGTAGCTTCCTGCTGTTTTGTTTCTGACATTATTTTTTAGTTTAATTTTTTAAAATACCAAACCTCCAGCTCGTGCACTATCAGCTAGTGACGCTACTGTCCCCTGGTAACGATATCCTCCGCGGTCAAAGACCACCTTTTCTACTCCGGCTTCTTTAGCTTTTTTAGCAATTACTGTACCAACAGCATTAGCTCGCTCAGTCAAAGTCTTTCCTTCAACTTTCCGAGAATCGGCTGCTGCTAAAGTTTTCCCTGTTACATCATTGATTAGCTGGGCATAGATGAAGCGATTGCTTCTAAAGACAGCTAGTCGTGGACGCTCAGCTGTTCCAGTTACCTTGGCGCGAATTCGATTGTGACGAGAGGCGCGCTTTGTATTTTTATACTGTGTTTTTTCCATAGCTCAAATTGAATTACGGCCTTACGCAGCCTTTTTACCTTGTTTGCGAATAATATACTCTCCTCGGTATCGAATTCCTTTACCTTTGTATGGCTCTGGTTTTCGTACTTTACGTACATTGGCAGCAAATTGCCCGAGCAAGTCCTTATCAGCTCCACTTAGAGTGATAGAACTCTTTTCGACAACAGCCGACAATCCTTCTGGCACTTCTAGCGGTACGGGGTGTGAAAAGCCCATGTTAAGTACCAAAGTATTACCCTTAACTTCAGCCCTGTACCCAACTCCCTCAATATCAAGAATTTTGGTGAAACCTTCGGTTGCACCCTTGATCATATTGCGTACATGAGCGGCATAAGTACCCCACAAAGCAGGTGCGTCTGGAGTGTCCTTTGGTGTTAGAGTCAAAGTATTACCATCAATTGCAAATACCACATCTGACTTAACGTCTCTTTTTAGAGTACCTTTTGGTCCGGTTACCGTTAGTAATCCACCATCACAAGTAACTGTGACACCGGCTGGAATGGTTACTGGTTGTTTTCCTAATCGACTCATACGTTTACCAAATGATAAAAAGCTGTTCACCACCTACATTTTTAGCCTTAGCCTCCTCATTAGTGAGAATACCAGCTGGTGTAGATAGGATCATATGCCCTTTACCAAACTTAACTTTGTGAATATTTGCGACCTTTGTGTATAGGCGACGACCTGGTTTTGAGATACGTTTAACACCATCAATTCGATGTCGTCCGTCCTCATACTTCAAAGTCACCACTAAGGTTTTTTGAACCTTATCCCTCTTTCCTTGTTGCTCGGCCTTCTCTATATATCCGGCTGCGACCAGTTTATCCGCTACCGCATGACGAAGCTTAGAGTAAGGCATTTCTACCTCTTTCTTACCTACCACTCCGGCATTCTTTAGACGAATGATCATGTCGCCAATAATATCTCCTACCATGATGATTTCTTTATACCTGGTATATGTCCCTCATGGGCTAACTCGCGAAAACAGATTCGGCAGGCATCAAAATCCCGCATGTATCCGTGTTTGCGACCACACAACTTACAGCGTCTTACGACTCTGGAAGCGAATTTTGGTTCGCGCGTAGCGCGAACCTTTACTGAAATTTTCGCCACTTTTTATTTAGTTATTTCTATGAAGTAGTATCACGTAGTTTGTCGTGACTTACTTCCTGATAATCGCTTAATTTGCTCATAAATTTATTCAAATTTGGGCAAATCAAGCAGCTCCGGCCAGGTTTTCTTACGAGTTACCCACCCATCGCCTTGCCAAGAAGAATATCAGAAATATAGGTATTGTCAATCGTTTCAATCTATTACAAACCATTGACTTTTCTACTAATTCGTTATTAAATACTTAAGGAAATTCGTAAATGTAATTTTTTACAAATACTCATTGAAAGGAGAAGAAATGGGATATGAATATACAAAAGAAATTGCTGAACTGTATGTAGAAATAAGGCAAAAATTTGTAGAGGCTGATATACTTATTTTTGATGCAAAGTCACATTGCAATAGAATCGACATGCACACCTACATATTTATTGGTGAAGACTATGACGTTAATTTAGAAGATCTCCTAATAGCCATTGGAGTAACACCACAAATGTTACGTCCGGTTTTTAACCCTCAAACAGAGCCAGTACCTAGAAACTTTCCTTTTAATTTTAGTTGGGGTGGATTGAACAGACATACACTTAAATATGCAGAAGTTGAACTACCTCTAGAGATTAAAGACTATGAGGATCTTGGCGCATTTCCTCGCTCCCATAAAAATTTTCTGGAATTATCGAAAATTCTTCACAAACCAATAAAAGTATTAGAGGTCGATCCTTATACAATAAAAATCCAGGATCATAGACCTTTATTTATCGCTTATCCTTCTGGAAAGATAAAAGAGCTATAAGATATAAACCCAAAATCCCCGAACTCGTTTCGGGGTTGTTTTTTATCTTTTATGTTGTATTGTTATCCGTAAATCTGTTCAACTAAGTACAAGGAAAAGCTGATGAAGAAAATAATAACGATTCTTGTAGCTGTAATGCCGTTGATTATTTCGTTGTTTTTTATTTATAAAGAAAGTTGTTCCGAGGTAATTGTACATTATGACAAGATCCACGCTTTTGTATCTATAGGGAAGCAGACAGAGGCCGAGGCCTTTGCCCGCCAAACTTTTAGAAACGCTTCTGAAGAATACAACACCTCAAAAGAGATGGATTGTGATTGCCAAGAGAAACATAAGCTTAACTTGGCCAAAGCTGCTTATGTTTTGGGATCAATACTGTCATTACAAAATAACAACGAGGCATTATATTTTATAGAAATGGCAATAGAGTTAGATCCAGGAAATGATTCGTACACCGAAACGAAAGAAAGAGTTGCAGCTATACTTTCTCTCAGCTCATAACTAAAAAAATCCCCGCACCGGTCGGGGATTTTTACTTAACCTTATCACCTAATATACTAACTTAATTATGACACCTTATTTCTACCTTTCTGACACCCAGGACTGGGTGACCGAGGTTATCTATATAAACCGGTCGGCTCACAGTTTGAACACAGTACCTTAAGCCAGGGAGCTGATGGCTGTGAATATTTATATTGGCTACTAATATAAAATGCTCTATGTGAACAATCTTTGCCTTAACACAGGTTGGTGATAGCAGTACCAAGAACAGTAGGAGCATGGTTCTGATCTTCATCTTACCCTCCAAAGAACCAGTTGTTATTCAGATTTGCAATGTTACACTTTTGGTTTGAGAAAACAAGTAGGGCGGCCTTCGGCCGCCCCACTTGTTTTATAGTCACATACTAAAATCACTGTTCTAACAAAATAATACCCTTACCATCTTTTTTCTCTGCAAAAATCAATAACTTATCATTCAAAGCAATAGTTTGTTTAAAATTTAGATAATTACCTTTAATAATTGCGTTGTTATACCAAAGATCCGAAACCCCATCACTTCCTGTGATACTAAAAAGCAACTTATCTCCTACAAAATTTATACCTTTTTGTATACTGTTAATACTAGCACCTCCTTCATATACAATCTGTCCATCAACATAGACCCTGATAACGTCATTTTTATCTTTGGTTTGGACAGCAATTTTACCTGACTTTGATACAGCCACATCATAGACAGGCTCATTAAAGATATTATTAGGCACCATCTGATCATCAATCATAAATTGTGATGAACCGTCGCTATTTAAAGCCAAGTAACCTAACTTGCCGTCAATAATATATGGTCCGGAATCATAAGAGGCTACTTCTGTCACTTCCTGATCTCCAACAACTAATACGCCCTTACCGTTTTTGCTGACAACAGTTGATAACTGACCGTCAATTAGATCAACTATCCTTCTCACCTTTCCTAAGCTACTATTATTAGCAAAGGATGTGATCTTATCATCATTATACTTTTTTCCTATCCAACCAACTTGTCCGTCCACAAAAGCCTGTAGGTCTCCGTTATTTATAATTAATGAAAACAAGTGTCCGTCTTTCTCATCCAAAGTACCCATACCTGAATAAGGACCAAACTCCTGGTCTCCTATTGCAATATAATATTGTGAATCTCTTTTGCCGACAAAGGCTGGCTGACCAGAATAAGCAATAAGTAAATCTACATAAACATAATTATTGTTATAATTCTTCCCATCAAAGTATACGTAAGGGTTATTCATATCATATACCTTAAAGGCTACCTTTCCATTTATATTTGTTAAATCATAAACATCTTTGTTGAGATCCATATATTTTTCTCCATCATAAAATAGAGTATACGGGCTTCTGGATCCTGTTTTATTCTCAATCAAGTAAGCTAATTTGCCATCTAGGTCTGTAAGTCTGTATACAGCCTCATATTCACCCAAAACCTTACCATCATAAACAACAGATACAACAGTATTGCCCATTTCACGCTCCACGAGAGTATAAACTATCTTATCGCCCACCACTTCAATATCACCTATCATTTCATCATCGACAATGACACCAAAATTACCCGCTTCAGTTTTATAAACCGAATCCTTAATATTTATAGAGTTTTCCGTTAAACACTCTGTCTTAACATGTGTATGGTAAACGAGGCTACATAAAGATTGCGACCCCGTCATTTTTGCAAGCGGAGACACCAAACCCAGAAAATAAATAAGCAACAACACAGCAATAGATATAGTCACATTACTTATCTTCACAAACATTGGACTCGACTCAGCAGCCGATGCCGATACTGGCTTTTTCTTAATGTTCTTAATCATTAAAACCATCAATAGGACAAGACCTAGATGAAATACAGCATAAGATATCTGTACAGCAGTCGCAGCTACAAAGAAATAACCCCACATAGATGTGCCGGGTATGTTAACCGAATAGAGTTCAACTCCTAAATAAAACAAATATATGAGAGCGATTATACTTAAAAAGTATGTGGATAAAATCATCAAAAAAGACCGGATGGATTTACCTGTAGTTCTGTACAAACGTTTAAATATTCGCAGTGATATAAACACCAAGATACCGACCACCACATAAGCTGGTATGGCAAAGAGATTAAAAATATTAAATATTATTGATTGATTGTAGCTAATCTGAATAACCCCAAACAAAGTAACTCCGGCAATTACTGTCGCTAATACTAAAAACCGGTGTTAAGTTAGCCTTTGGTTCAGTTATCTCAGAAATAGTTTCTTTCTCCACAACTTCTTTATCTGCAGCTTCCAAACTGTTATTTATCCGTAAGTCAGTAATGCCTTCGGTTTGATTTAACTCATAAACCCCTCCTTCAGCCTCTATAAAAGCATTGTCAATATCTTCTTTTTTCCAACCACTTGAAAGTAGAACTTTGATTATTTTCTCTTTAGAGTACCCAGCTGATAGCTGCTGTTTTACATACTTTATTATTTCTGGATTTGACATAAGATAATTATAGCAATACTTACGTGTATTAATTGCTGTTACTATGTAAAACAAGTAGGGCGGCCTTCGGCCACCCTACTTGTTTTACCCTCTTACTTTTTTTACCTTTTAAAACCAAACCTACTTACCAAGCTTCTCTGACAACAGTGCTATCGCTCCATATAAACCTCCTTCATCTTTTAGAGTCGCATCAAGAATAGGTGGACACGGTACAAAGCCGTCTAGCACTTTTTCGGTATGTTTTATAATATCCTCTCTAAAAATACGCGGATCACCCACCACCATTGAACCACCAAGCACAATCGCGTCCGGCGACCAGTACAAAATGGTGTTGCGAAGACCAACCGCCAAATAATAAGCCAACTCATCCCAAACCGGATCAGACTGGTCTATTTCGTAAGGCTTCACTCCTCGACGATCTTGTAGAGCGGTACCGGAAACCAGATTTTCTAGTGTATGCAAAGTTTCTTTACCAAAAATACTCTGATCTAAATCTAGAATCTGGTGTCCAGGTTCAAAGCCAATACTAGCCACATCAACCTTCCCTCCAACCAATCTAGCTCCTCCAACTCCAGTACTGACCGTATGATAGGCTACAATATCATAGCCGTGCCCGGCACCGAAAACAGCCTCTCCAAGACCCACAATAGCCGTGTCATTTTCTATGAAAACCGGCGCACCAAACTTCTTACTTAGATCATCAACCAATGGCTTGTCCACCCAATCGGTCAAAACCACCTCACCCATGAGTCCACTCTTGTCGCGCCTTAGTCGACCACGAATTCCGCCTGCCATTCCTTTAATTTCCTTACCCTGACTAACTTCTTCTATTGCCTTACTGATTACCGCAATTGCTTCTCCATAATTTAGTGGGGTGTCAAATTTTAGTGGCGTACCATAAGTCTTAAGATCCTCGCTTGCCGCCACCCGTGTCTTTGTCCCCCCGATATCAAATATTATGTACATAATGCATAATATAATAACATTTTTTAAACCCTGATTTGAAAAAGCGCCACAGTAAACGCGGCGCTTAAACGAACATATTATACTTAACTTTGAAAATATTTTTTTACATAAAAAGACGGTGCAAGATAGAAGACAACCTTCTGCCACCGAGGTGGACAAGATATCCCATATTTAGCGATTGTTTTAAATTTTTCTATATCGTCTTTCCTAAGACCAAAAGCCCAGTTTGAAGTTACCGTAGTATTGCTTTGGCTTGAACGAAAATGAATCTTCCTGGGTTCAGTATCTAGAGCACGGAAATCAATTGAACCATGCATCCCTTGCTCTAGACTAGGTATATATGTAAAAATGGCCGACCAATCTGAACTCATATAACCACGAGACTCAATCAGTTCTTTTAGTCTATTTTCAGACACCTTCTCACCATTTAATTCTAAAGTAACTCCAAAAACATCCTTTTTTAACTCTTTCCAAAGCTCTCTTAATCCGCCTAAAGTCGGCCTGTACTTTGGTGTATAGTACGCATACCATTTCATAATAGGCTGTATCAATAGTAGCAAACACACCAGTAGCAGAACTACTCCCTGAAAATAATCAGAACTCATAACATCTCCTTATGTCTAGTTAATCTGATTTATATATAGCATGTATTTTACTTTTTTCATAATCGGTTTAAGTACGCAAAAACGCCGCCCATATATGGGCGGCGTTTTTGCGTGTCTTGGTAACTAAAATCAAGTTTAAAAAAACCAAATTATTATTTACCCTCTTCTTCCTTCTTAAGCGGCAAACCAATCTGACGCAAGAAGGCTTCAGTTTCTTTCTTGTCTTTGGTGGTAGTCACCAAAGTGATAGCTAATGAGAAGACATCTTTAAGCTCTTCATCACTACACTCCGGAAAGATCGTATGATCCTTGATTCCAATAGTGTAGTTACCCATATCGTCTATCGCTGTCACCTTAAGTCCGTGAAAGTCGCGAGTCTGAGGGATTGCGATATTGATCAGCTTATCAAGAAAATGTCGCATGCGCGCTCCTCGCAAAGTCACTTGGTAACCGATCACATCACCTTCGCGAAGCTTAAATGAAGCAATTGATTTCTTAGCTGGCCTAGGTGACGCTTTTTGTCCGGTGATGCGAGCTAGACGATCTTGGATTAAAGCAATTCTTGCTTTGTCTTGTACTCGTCCAGTACCAACTGAAAGCACAATCTTTTCAATCTTCGGCGCCTGCATGACATTTTTGTAGCCAAAGTCACCTTTCATAGCCTCGTAGGCATTTTTAATACGTGTTTGTATCGTTTCCATACTATATTTTCTTACCGCTAGGTCGAGCTACGCGAATTTTCTTTCGCTTTTCACCCTCACCTTCAAAGCTATATCCGGCACGTACAGTCTTATCACCCTCCATAAGGGCAACATTTGATACGTGTATCGGCAAGCTCTTCTCAATAATTTGTCCTTGGGAACGAGTTCGACGATTCTTCTGATGTTTCTTGACTACATTTACCCCTTCAATAATAACCTGTTCGGTTCTAGGTAAGGCGGTTAGGACTGTTCCTGTCTTACCTTTATCTTTTCCGGCAAGTATTTGTACTGTATCTCCTTTTCTGATTTTCATAGTTATACTATTTAACTAGTCTACTTATACCACCTCAGGTGCAAGTGAAACTATTTTCTGATAACCAGCCTCAGATAATTCGCGAGGAATTGGACCAAACACACGGTTGGCTTTTGGTTCTTTTTTAACCTTATCGACAAGCACCACGGCATTGTCATCAAAGCTCACATAGGAACCATCCTTGCGACGAAATGGCTTGCGCTGACGTACGACGACCCCGTACACAACATCTTTTTTCTTCACTTGCTTACGTGGCTCAGCTGTTTGTACTGACAGTACCACCATCTCCCCAAGCTCAGCGTAGCGTTTCTTTGAACCACCTAGCACCTTGAAAACACGTCCTATTTTGGCACCTGAGTTGTCAGTGATTTTTACTATTGTTTGTGGTTGGATCATATTATTTTGTCTTTACGAGCTCAAAACGCTTTCGCTTTGAAAACGGGCGTGCTTCTTTAATATCGACCACTTCTCCTTCTTTTGCAGTATTACCTGCATCGTGTACCAAATATTTCTTCGTGCGTCGCATGAACTTTTTGTACTTTGGATGCTTCACATAACGCTCGACCGCTACCGTGATAGTGTCTTGCATTTTGGTAGAAACCACAGTGCCACGCAAGGTACGACGATTTGATACAGTTGTTGTATTTTCTGTTGTCATACTTATTATTTGGCGTCATTATTACGACGACGGGCTGATAGTTCAGTTAGAGCTCTGGCAATTTCTTGCTTAGCATCATTTATCACACCGGCCTTTCGACTAAATTTATCTTTGAAACGTTCAGCGCGAACAGTCTCACGGGCGGATTTTACGATCTCAGTCAACTCCGCATCCGTCTTACTTCTTATGTCTGACATTTTTATCATAAGCTCAGATTATTACGCTGTCGTTTCTTCGCGACGCACGAGTTTACCTTGTAATGGGAGCTTAGCTACCGCCTTACGAAAGGCTTCGCGAGCTAAATCTTCTGGTACTCCTTCGACCTCAAAAAGAATTCGACCAGGATGTACTTCAAAAACAAAGTACTCTGGATCTCCTTTTCCTTTACCCATCGGTACTTCAGCCGCTTTTTTAGTGATTGGCTGATCAGGGAAAATTCTAATCCAAATTCTACCGGTCTTACCTAAGGTTCTTGAAATCACTCGACGAGCTGCTTCAATTTGATTTGATTTTACGCGAGACGGTGAAGTAGCGCGTAGTCCGTAAGTACCAAAGGCAACAGTGATACCACGAGTATCTGGTCGACTTAGTTTCTCAGGACTCTTGCGCCCAACCTGCCACTTGCGATGTTTTACTTTTTTTGGAAATAACATAATTCAGTATGATTACGCTTTATGGTCTAAGTGATTTGCGCGTGTCGCGGCTTCAACTTGACCACCACGACGATCGGCAAAGACTTGTCCGCGGTAAATCCAAACCTTGATACCGATGGCACCATAAGGCAAATTGGCAGTAACACGAGCAAAGTCAATATCAGCGCGCAAAGTTTGTAGTGGGATTCGACCTTTCTTTAATTCCTCCTTTCTGGCCATATCAGCGCCACCAAGACGACCGGAAAGAATAATACGTACACCCTGAACATCGCGATTAGCCATCACCTTTTCAATGGTCTGCTTCATCACTCGACGAAAAGTAATACGTTTTTCTAGTCCTTCAGCAATCATTTGTCCAACAATGTTGGCACTAGACTCTGGAGAACGAACCTCTTCAATATCAAGTTTGACTTCCGGTTTGTCAGTCAATTTTTGTGAACGAAGTAATAGATCAATTTCTTTCTTTAGCTTAGTTGCTCCTTCACCACTGCGACCAATAATCAAACCTGGTCGTGAAGTCTTGATAATAATACGAACCTCTTTTTGATTTCGCTCAATCTCTACAGTATCAACTGACATGCCCTTAAGTTTCTTATGAAGAAACTTTCGGATAGCAGCATCTGAACGTAGATACTCGCGAAACTTCTTTGGATCAGCTGTAAACCAGCGACTCTTCCAATCGCGATTTACGCCAATACGTTGTACATATGGATGTGCTACGTGTGTCATAAATATTATTTTTCACCTAACTCAACTGAGATGTGGCTATTTCGCTTGTTAATGCGTGACGCAGAACCGCGAGCACGAGGCATGAATCTTTTCAATACCATTCCTTTATCGACCGCTACTTTCTTAACAAAGAGTTTATCTGCTTGCTTACCTGCCTGAACAGCATTAGCAACCGCAGACTCAATCACCTTTGCAAATGGGCCGGCCGCTCGCTTATCTACAAATCGTAGGGTAGCTAGCGCGTCAGCAACTTTTTTTCCTCGTACCACATCAGCGACCAAACGAACTTTGCGTGGTGACTGACGGTAATTTTTTAGAATTGCTTTCATAAACTATTTCTTACTAGTGGCAGCAGACTTAGCGGCTTTAGCAGCAGCAATTTCTGCTTCCTTCTTCTTCTGTTCTAGTTCTTTCTGCATCTTACCTCCATGACGATGGAACTTCTTAGTTGGAGAGAATTCACCAAGCCGATGGCCTACCATTTCTTCTGCTACCAAAACTTCAATATGAGTTTTTCCGTTGTGGACACCAAAGGTAAAGCCTACCATCTCAGGCGAAATCACTGATGCGCGAGCCCAAGTTTTGATGACACCACCCTCTCCGGGTTTTTTTCCGGCGATCTTCTTCAACAACTTCTCATCTACATATGGTCCTTTATAGAGTGATCGTGACATATACTTAACTAATACGAATAAATACACACTTTCATAAAAAATTCAGTGCGTTTTGGGAACCTCTTGTAAAGAAAGGTAACGGCCGTCCTTAACAGAGGTTCCCAACCCTTAAACTTCATAACTTTTGTGAGGTGACACATAAGGATTTAGATAGAATCCTTAATTCCTCACTGAGGTTGGAACGCCTGCTAGAATACTGGAAATAAAGAAAAAAGTCAATGAAATGAACAAGCCCGACAGTCGCTTTGCGACTGTCGGGCTTAAGACCTAAGACTTAGAAGGGATACCATAGACCCCCTGAGGACTGAGTGTGTATACTTCCTTCAGGTTTCCATCTTCAAATTCAACAACAACCAAAGTATTGTCGACTATTAACTGCCTTACAGGTTCTCTCCTTTCTCTAGTTATTACAAGCTTAACTTGAAAACTATCATCCACACTTTTTTTTACAGACAATATCGATTGGTACTTCTATTAAACTAACATGTTTATGATGTGTAAATTCAAAATGATAACTTCCATTTTTAAATCTCACATCTGTAAAATAACCGAAATATATACCAGTTCTCTTTCTCATTACAACAAACCCTCATAACATTAAACCAGCCCAAACAATACAAAAACTTACTAATATAGTCAACAAAAAAACGGTTTTCGCAAAGCGAAAACCGCCTTAAATCATAGCCGACAACCTTCTAACTATTGGCTATTTTTTTATACATAGCGTCATGAAGCTCACAACCGCCCACAAAACCGGCCCTATATTTATTGCGAAAAGTTTCAGGCATAACCATTTCCCTAATTGAAATCGCTAAATTACGATGCTTTTCCTCTACTTTCAAGTGTATTTTTGCAAATAAACCACCTTCCTTAACCAAGCCTCTCTCTACCAAAACTTTCACAAACTCGAGCGATCCAACTTCAATACTGTATAAAAAACCAAGTATCTTAAATGGATCGTTGAGTTTTAAGACTTTTTGATAATGTTCAAAAAAATGACCGTCACCAAAAGAAGAGGGTAGTGTTGGATGATCTGCTAGATAAGGAGCGACATGATCTTCCCCTAAATCACCCTCAGCAGCTAATTTGACCAGTAAATTTCTTATCTTGGACACCTCTTCTGCTAACGGCCAATTGTTTTGTGCGTATAGTTAAACAATTTCTTCCTGCAATAAATTAATTCCTCTGGAAAAAATAAGCGACATCATGACCGGAATTGGCCAAAAAGCCTCCCCTGACTGGTCACACAACTCTGGATGACTGTCAGCAAATTTCCTCAAACAATTTGCTCTATATTGTAAAGCTTGTTCATAAGTATTCACAGCTATTGCCTCCAAACAATTTAAAAACGTATAAAATACTATCCACATCTACGTAGAGTATATATAAAAAATAATGATACGACAATGAAAAAAACGGTTTTCGCAAAGCGAAAACCGTTTTTTGTTTTATGAATTATTTTACTTAATCCTAAATCTCATCCAAAGCTTCATCAATCAAGTCTAGTGCCTCATCTACCAAATCTAGCACCTCATCATAATCCTCATCATCCAGCGCATCTCCCGCTTCGTCCAATAGATCATCGGCCTTAGCTAACTTCTTTTCTGTACTACGAGTACTTTTTCCCTTATCACTTGCCTTCTCTGCTTTTTTCCAAGCATCTCCCAGCTCATCCTTAGCATCATCTAAAGCATCTTCTGCCTTATCATCATCGTCACGTTTTGTTGACCCATCCACCAAATCAAGGGCCTCGTCTATCATTTCCTCTGCCTCTTTCGCCAGATCAGCGGCCTTACGAAAATCTTCTTCATCAACAGCTATGTCAGCTTTCTTTAGACGACGTTCCGCGCTATCAAGAAGACCCTCGGCTTCCTCTACATCATCCCTGTCTGCATTAGAGTCACTTACCTCATCCCTAGCATTTCCTAGCTCATCTCGCACATCTTCAACAAACGCCTCTGCATCATTTTCTGAAATTATATCTATCTCGCCACGGGCTTCCTCTAGCAGCTCCTCAGCATCAAGCGCGTCACTAATAGCCTGACTATATACACCATCATCGAAAGCATCTTTGGCATCATCCAAGTGATCTTTCGCTTCACCTAGTAAGTCAGGAGCATCACCCACTTCTTCATCTTCGTCTTCTGCCTCGTCAATCAAATCATCAATGTCATTGTATAAATCTTCGACATCATCAAGGATATCTTCGGCCTTGCTTTTATCTGACTCACCACCAGCGTCCTCAAAAGAATCAGTCGCATCATCCAGCACATCAAGGGCTAAACTTTTAGATCTCTTAAATTCTCCGTCAAAGTATTGTTCGAGGACATCACCTAAGTCTCTCAAAGCACTCTGTACATCTTCATCAATATCTGCAGCTTCGTCTGGATCATCACTACGTATATTACCTATTTCTTCGTAAGCGTCGATTATCATAGCCAAAACAAATATTATTTGTCTTTCTGCCTCTTCTTTGTCCTTGGTATTAGAGCTAGTTACTTGGGCCACAACAGTCGGCTGTGGTTTAACTACAGATATAGGATTAATCGTCACCAAAGGTGCTTCCTGTTTACTTTTTTCTAATTGAAGTTTAGCCAAGACATCCATCATATAGACCGCTCTAGACTTATCTCCAAACACTCCACTAGCCGGGGTTATCTTTTTAGCCTGCTGCCACTTAACCACCGCTTCCCTGGTCAAAGTTCGAAAAAGCGAAGTTTCACCTCCTGGTGCCCCCGGGCCACTTTCCGCAATTTGAAAACCAGAAGCATTTAAATACCTTTGCAAACAGCGCACATCCTCACCATCAACCCCATCCTCCAAGGTGCGGCTAAATTGACAGTCTTCCACTGCTTGAGCATAAGAAAAAGATGGGGCTAGGAAGAAAAGCAAGGCGAATACAAAGCTGATAACTAAAACTGAAAGCGAAACTTTTTGAACTTGCATGATAAAACGTGGCTTAACAAATAATTTATTACTCATTATTGTACCATCTTATTAATTAAGATTAACAACAAATAACCGTAAGAAACCCCGACGCCACCCGTCTTCATTAATACATGCAAAATATTATTAACCACAACCTAATTAAGAACACTTCAGTGATTACTGAGTTCTTTATCGTGTCATATTCAGTCATGACGATAAGTTCATCGCCGGTATCTGGTCGTGGTTATGGTTTTAATTAATTAAAAGTCTCTATATTTAAAAAAATATAACCTCGACTGGATGTCGAGGTTATTTATTTTGACTTTCAGTTTTTACTAATAAATATATAAGGAGATCTTTTAAATGAGTACAATCATTAAAACCAAGCAGCAAGTTTTTCTAACCACCAAGGACCTTGACTTAGTTTTACTGGAAGAACATGATGCACACAAAATCCTAGAGTGGTTTCAAGATCCTGAGGTTAACCAATTTCTAAACGGCGGCGAATTTCCAATCACTACCGAGTTTGAGAAGGACTACATTTCAAAAATGTACAAAAATGATAAAAAGCTGCAGCTGGGAATATACCACAGAAAAGACCAAAAGCTGATTGGTACCACAGGAATTGACCGAATAAACAATGTTCATCTTGAAGGTTCCTTCGGCATAGCTATTGGCAACAAAGAGTACTGGGGTAACGGCTATGGCACGCAAACTCTTGAGACCATGCTCTACTGGTCTTTCAAACAACGAGGGTTGCGCACTATAACCCTATCTGTCCTGAGCACCAACCCACGCGGTATGAAATGTTACCAAAAATGCGGTTTCACTCATATCGGTACTGTACCAAAGTCAGTTTTTAAACAAGGTAAGTGGGTAGACCGACACCTAATGATGATACAAAGTCCATTGATGAAATAACTCATTATAAAAGCCACGGCGTAATACGCTGTGGTCTTTGATTTGAATTCAGACTAGTAAAATCCTAGACACAGAATCAAATTCATGTCATTATATAAGCATGAAAAAAATTCGTGGAGGGACACACACCACCCTCACCGAAACGGCAGAGGGGGTCGTACAAATACTGGAAACAATTCCTGGAGTAACTCTAGTTTCTCCGGGAATTATTAAAAGAAGACGTAGCAAAACCGGCAAACGTCATATAACCGGAGTCTTCACTACCGCCGGCATGGAATTGATTATCAGCGGCCAAAGCACCCAAAAAGTAGCGGTACACTGTAACGGAGAGCTGGCTCCTCATATATTTCATACCCTTTCTTTACACAAAAAATTAGCCGGTTTTAGCTTTAGAACAAGAGAGAAAAAACCGGGAGTATAGATATTGATCCAAAGTTTATCTTAAGATAAACTTACTAATCATGCCTATAAAAGCAAAAAATACTAAAACGATTGGCTTAAAAGAGTTGAGGGAGAACATGGAAGAATACATAGCTCGCGTTAACAAAGGTGAGTCTATAACTGTGTTTCGCCGATCCACCCCCCTTTTCAAATTAACACCAGTCGATAATGACTCCGAGACAAGATGGGAAACAATAGTAGACTTCCCTAAAGAAATTGGCACAGGTATGCCTATTGATGAATTGTTAGCCTCAATAAAATCACATGGACAGAAACGAAAAGTTTCTTAAAAAACTATCAAACAAGGAACTGAGTGACTTGTCAGATATTCTTGAACTCATAAAAGAGGGTAAAACAAAGCAGGTCGATGTAAAAAAGTTGGTTGGTTATTCAGATGTTTTTCGAGTACGTAAAGAAAAAATTCGTATAATCTTTTTAGCCAATCGCGACAGAATAGATATTTTGGAAATAAGTAGAAGAAATGATAAGACTTATAAAAACTTTTAGCCAAAGACAACTACCGCATGTTAGGTAAACTTAAAAACAAAACTTTTTATATTATTGCCTTTTTATTTGTCTTGGCACTCATAACACCTGAACCAAAAGATCAACAAAACCAGCCACCAGAGATAACCAACCCCGAGGCTACCATCAACACGAAGCCAGAACCCACCTCACAAGAGGCCTTGGTTATAGGCGGCGCCAGTACAAGCAATAACAGCATCGAGACACAGAACAATCTATCCGACACAAGTGGAACCGGGGGCAAGGTTCTGTATGTTGTAGATGGTGATACGGTCAAAGTTGACCTAAATGGAAAAATAGAAACCATACGAGTAATTGGTATCAATACCCCCGAAACAGTTCATCCTGAAAAAACAGTAGAATGTTTTGGCCGAGAAGCTTCTGCTGAAGCCAAAAGATTACTGAGCGACCAAAAAGTAATTATTACTTACGATGACAGTCAAGGTACTTATGATAAATATGGTCGTACCCTTGCCTACATAAGCCTCCCAGACAGTAGTGACTTTGGTGAAACCATGATCCGTTCTGGTTTTGCCTATGAGTATACCTATAACCTCCCCTATGATAGACAAGCGAAGTACAAAGCCGCCGAAACCTACGCCAAAGAAAACAAAGTTGGTCTCTGGGCAGATGGTGCTTGTGATAATTTTGAAGCTAGCCCTACTAGCATCAACACGTTAGATACAAACCAAAATACCAATACCAGCGAAGTAGTTACAACAAATACTTCCAATTGCTTAATAAAAGGAAATATCAGTAAAAGCGGTGAAAAAATTTATCACGTACCGGGACAGCAATATTACACTAAGACAATTATCTCCGAAGATAAAGGGGAGCAGTGGTTTTGTACGGAGAAAGAAGCAGTGGAAGCTGGATGGCGGAGGGCGTTGAGGTAAACATTTTTAAAATAATTAAATAAAAACCACTGCTCTACACAGTGGTTTTATTACTCTCTAACTCATATACAAACACAGTAAAGACAAGAAAAACCAAATTAAAAATTGACCTAAAAATTCAATTAAGGTTTCAGACTTAACTACAAAAAAATCTGAGGTAAAAGTTGCAAGAAGTGGAACAAAAATAAAAAGTAACCAATATTTTATAAGTTGTGACTTTGACCAAGTTTCTTCTGCATCCTTTCTGCTCCAGTTATAACGAATCATTACATCAGCAATGAATTTCTCCTTTTCACTCATAAAGAACCCTCCGTTCAATTAGATTAGTTCTGATTAAATAGTATCATAATTGTTTTTTAAGTTCTTTTTCAATTATTTTTTAATACCGTTTAACAAAAATGTTCCTGTCATTACTTGACACTATATATACCAAAATATATACTTTAGTATATATGAATACACACACTATCCTAAATGTAAAAACCGACAAAGCTCTGAAGAAAGAAGCTAAAAAAGTAGCCGAAGAACTTGGTGTACCACTCAGTACAGTAATCAATGCTTTTCTTAAGCAATTTGTTCGCGATAAAGAAATCACCCTTTCCGCTAGCAATCACCGCCCTGCCCCATACCTAGAAAGTATCTTGGAACAAGCCCAAAAAGAATATGAAGCTGGTGACTTTGTCGGTCCATTCAAGTCTGAAAAAGACCTCATCACTCACCTAAAATCTCTCTAGTATGCAATATATTCTTTCCAAAAGTTTTGAGAAAGACTTTGCAAAGCTTCCCAAAGCTACAAAAAAGAAAGTCATTGTTGTCTTAGAAAAATTTATTGAAACCCCACAAGATCCAAGTCTGCGTAATCACCGACTCTCCGGAAAATGGCGAGGTTATTTTAGTATAGATGTGACTGGAGATACTAGAGCGATATATGTAATTATAGAAAAAAATGAGATAGTGAGGTTTGTAGCGATTGGGACGCATAGTGAGTTGTATGGGTAGTGATTGTAATTACGATTTAGAAATTAGCCATAACACTGTACGTATTATGGCTAACTTTTTATTAAACTCGAGTTTCGGTTTTTATTTTAACAGATTCTCCTTCAAGAGTAACACGATAAACCGTATGATCGGATTGGGAATGGAATTCAGTAGGATATTGTATTACTTTATCTGGAAATTTACGAAAAAGCACAGCCCACAGCAGGAGAAGTTTTTCCGTTCCAAAATATTTAAACTTATCGTCTGTAGTAAGATCAATACCTTGCATAAGTTTCTGCGAAGCATCCACACACGTCAACACATAAGAATTTTTAGGACTAAAATATCGCGCAACCAAATTACAACCTTCACGCAATACTCCATCCTGAAATTCTTCCCACCATTCATTACTCTGTTTTTCACATAATTTAATTTCGTTTTCAAAAGTATACGGGAAAATAAATCTCGTTTTTATTTCTTTAAATGTTGGAAATCCATAGCTTTCTCCAAGTCTATCAAAAACATCAGCAGCAGGTAAACGATTTGGTGTAGTAGTCAACCAACTTAATACCAGTACCAGTGAAGACTCATTGTTTCTACCCACACCATTTTCAATAACGATACCAACACAAGTAGTACTATCGTCTATATAAGCAACAAAAGTATCACCAAGCTTAACGACTTTTCGGTTTTCTGTACTCATGATAAAGATCTCCTTAAGGAACATAAAAGGACTCTGGAATAGAGTCTATTGGGAACACTTTACATTTTTAACGGTCAAAAGCAAGTATTTTCTAACACAACAAAAACACTTCTGTGTAAGTTTTTTTGGTTTACCTCTTTCGTCACAAGTTACTAACTATAATTGTTCGTTAACACTCCAATTCTAGTAAGTACTCGCGACCCCGCCTCGGCCGTTTTTATTTTTAGGAAATAAAATAAAAACATGCCTGCGGCTCGGAAAAAGATACGCACTGTGCGCAGGCACAGTGCTAAAACAAAAAACCTACGCTTTTCGCGTAGGTTTTTTGTTTTATCTTTTTCCGCCCATCAGCCGGCCTGGCTTGCGACGAGAAACAATAAATACATTTGAGTATTTCTTTGGTGAACGAGTCTTTTGTCCCTTTCCGGTTGGACGACCTTGTTTAGTTCGTTGACGACGGTGTCCACGTGGTGATCGTCCTTCACCACCTCCGTGTGGGTGATCAACTGCGTTACGAGCCGCACCACGAGTCTTCGGACGAAGTCCCCTATGACGAGCACGTCCAGCTTTACCGATATCTACCAAACGGTACTCTTCGTTTGATACAGCACCGATTGAAGCCCAAGCACTAGCTGATACACGACGTACTTCAGTCGACGGCATCTTAAGCAGAGTGTATGAGTCATCTTGTGCTACCACTTCAGCGTAGTTACCAGCTGAACGAGCTAGCTTAGCACCAGCCCCCGGCTTGATTTCTACGTTGTAGACAAAAGTACCAACCGAAATAGTGCCAAGTGGTAAGCGATTACCGACTTTGACCTTAGCCTTTTCAGACGTGATAATTTCATCGTGCTGCTTTAGTTTTTGTGGCGCCAAAATATAGCGACGCTCACCATCCTTATAAACAACAAGAGCGATGAAACCAGAGCGGTTAGGATCGTACTCAATCGTTTCTACTCTAGCTGGAATATCCTTCTTATCATAACGGAAGTCTACCATTCGATAATTCTTTTTGTTACCAGCACCACGGTAGTGAGTAGTAATACGACCTTGGCTATTTCGTCCTCCGGTATTTTTCTTTCCGACAGTCAACCGCTTGTACGGATTACTGTCAGTTGATGTAAGTTTTTTCTTATATTCGATGACCGACCCATCACGTCGACCAGCCGAAGTTGGTTTATATTTTTTCATAACTTTTGGTTAGAAAATAGTGAGTATTATTCTCTTATCTTCCTAACTGATAATAATTTTTTCGCGAAGTTCGCTAAATTAAACAAGATTGATTGTGTCACCTTTCTTAAGGTATACGTAAGCTTTTTTCGATCCTGGTACTTTCACCATTTTGTTTTTCGAACCAGACAAACGCGCCGCTGGCTTTTTATTGACGATGTTAACCTTCACCGGCGTCACATTGTAGAGCGCTTTGACTGCATCACGAACCTGAAACTTAGTAGCAGCTCGGTTTACATTGAATGTATAAACATTCTGGTCACCTTGCTTTACCGCTTTTTCAGTAATTCTAAGACCCTTGATTACATCAGAAAGATTGTAATCTACCGGTAGTGCTTTGGCCTTAGCCTTAGCCACCACAGCAGTCTTAGCTTGCTCTTCATTCTTTTCTTCTTTTCGACTAAAGAGAGCCATAGTTAATTAATTATTTAGTAGCAACTGCAGAACCGCCCACTCGCTTAGAGAAAACCTCTACACTGCTAGCTGGCTCAGCTATTACTACGTACTTGTAAGTAAGAAGATCAACTGGGTTGATGTCCTTGGCTTGCGCCACTTCAATGTTGCCAAAGTTACGGAAACTAAGTTCCACCGCTTCGTTACGAGTCGGAAGAACTACAAGCGCCGTATTTTTGCGCTTAGTAGCCAGTGAAGCTTGGTTAGTTCCAGTTGCCAAAGCCTTGATGACCTGCTTGCCATCCTTGGTTTTTGGCTCTGCGAAATTTAGAGAATCAACAAAGATAACCTCGGCGTCACTTAGCTTGCGAGACAACACTGTTGCCAAAGCCTTCGCTCGTACTTTCTTATTTATCTTGACTGAATAATCCTTTTCATTTCGTGGCCCATGAGTCACTCCTCCTCCAGTCCAAATCGGAGATCGGCGTGAACCGTGTCTAGCACGACCGGTACCTTTCTGCTTCCAAGGCTTCTTACCACCACCACTTACCTCACTACGATCCTTGGTGTGAGCAGCTGACTCGCGAGCATTTGCCTGCATACCAACCACTACTTCGTGCACCAAGTCAGCATTCCACTTTACGCCAAAGACAGATTCCGGAAGAGTAATCTTTCCAGTCTCTTTACCTTCGGTTGAATATATTTTTGCGTCCATATATTAATGCTTAAACTTAGATGCCACGCACCTCTACTAATGTTCCTTTTCGACCTGGTACTGCTCCTGAAACGAGCAATATATTTTCGTCAGGGTTAACCTGCAAAACTCGTAGATTTTTAATCGTAATAGTATCACTACCCATACGACCAGCCATCCTAGTTCCCTTTAACACTCGGTTACCGGTAGCTCCGATAGATCCCGGCTCACGTTCTGAGTGTTTTTGTCCATGAGTACGACGACCTCCGGCAAAGCCGTGTCGCTTAACCACTCCCTGGAAACCCTTACCCTTAGATACCGCCTTTACAACGATAGTGTCACCAGCACTGAAAATTGACGCATCAAAAGTTGAGTCTTTTGCAACATCCGCTACAGTGTTAGCTTCATTTACTTTTGGTCGGAATTCCTTTACATAACGAACCCCGGCACCGAAGTGACCTTTTTGTGCCTTCACCACTCGATGATCTTTTTGTTCACCGGTAGCTAACTGAACAGCGTCATACCCATCAGTGTCCACTCGCTTCACTTGTGTAACACGAGTTGGTTCAACTTTGAGAATAGTGGCGGCTTTACACACACCATTTTCATCAAAGACCTGGGTCATGCCCGCCTTGGTTCCAATAATGAATTTCATTTACTGTGAACTAAACTAATAATTAGCTCTAAGACCCAATAACAAACCGCGTGATTACGCGAACACAAAGTCCAACGTAAATCACGCGGTTTGTGCCCATTGGTCTAGGAGTGATTTCTCACCTCCTGTACGTAGGTCTTTAAAAGCTGTGGCTAGTATACTGATTTTTCAACCTTTTGCAAGCAAAGAGCGCTTTTTTTAGAAAAAAAAGCGCTCAAAAGAAACCCCGCTCATCAGATGAGCATAAATGTTCTTGCTGTAATCTTTGTACAATAATTTCTTTGCACTCTTTAGAACATGCTCTAAAAACATAAACCCTGCCCATACAATCACCATCCCATTCACATATATTTAATGCAAACTCACTACAGTTATCACATTTATTTTCCATAAACAGACCTCAAAAAGAACAAAGTATCCAAAACTATACAACATATTTGCAATAAACAAAAGCCTCGCGCCGTAGGCGCGGGGCTTTTGTTTTGTTTTGGCAAACACTACTACATCATCTTCACATCGATATTTACTCCAGACGGTAAAGATAGATTGGTCAAAGCTTCTACCACCTTTGGACTTGGATTAAGAATATCAATCACTCGCTTATGCATTCGCATTTCAAATTGTTCTCGCGCGTCTTTATACACGAACGTAGAACGGTTGACTGTATATTTCTTAATCTCGGTCGGTAGTGGAATCGGACCAACTACTTTGGCGTCAAACCGAAGAGCTGTATCAATTATCTGCTTAGTGCTTGCATCAAGGATCTTATTTTCGTACGCGCGGACCCTAATGCGTAGCTTGTTTATTTCACCAGCAGCGGGCTTTACGTCTTTTTTTGTAGTATCTGTTGCCATAAGTACTTTGTGTTTAAACTAAAAATTAATTTAAGCGATAATCTTAGTTACCACACCAGCACCAACTGTTTTACCACCTTCGCGAATCGCAAAGTTTTGTTGATCTTCAAGCGCTACTGGAGCTACTAATTTCACCTTAAAGGTTGCAGTATCACCTGGCATAACCATTTCCACACCTTCGTTTAGAGTTACATCTCCTGTTACGTCAGTAGTTCGGATGTAGAATTGTGGCTTGTAACCAGTGAAGAAAGGAGTGTGACGTCCACCTTCATCCTTTGAAAGCACGTATACTTCTGCTTCAAATTCAGTATGTGGAGTTACAGAACCCTTTTTAGCCAATACCTGACCACGGTGTACATCTTCTTTCTTTGTACCACGAAGCAAGATACCAGCGTTGTCTCCAGCCTGTGCAGCGTCTAGTTGCTTGTTAAACATTTCTACACCAGTAACGGTAGTGGTTGTAGTATCCTTGATACCAACGATTTCTACTTCTTCACCAACCTTTACAGCACCACGCTCTACACGACCAGTTACTACAGTACCTCGTCCTTCAATTGAGAAGATGTCCTCAATTGGCATCAAAAATGGCTTATCAAGATCACGTTCCGGTGTTGGGAAGTATGAATCCATAGCATCAGCCAACTCAATAATCTTGTCACCCCACTCTGAAGAAGGGTCTTCAAGGGCCTTAAGACCAGAACCTTTTATGATTGGAGCATTTTCTCCATCAAAACCATTATTAGTTAGAAGCTCACGAAGCTCTTCTTCAACAAGCATGATCATTTCCTCATCATCTACCATGTCACATTTGTTCAAGAAAACAATAATCTTTGGTACACCAACCTGCTTAGCAAGAAGAACGTGCTCACGAGTTTGTGGCATCGCACCATCAGTGGCAGCTACCACAAGTACAGCGCCATCCATCTGGGCAGCACCAGTAATCATGTTTTTAATGTAGTCAGCGTGACCAGGCGCGTCGATGTGCGCATAGTGACGATTTGGAGTTTCGTACTCAGAGTGTGAGAGCGAAATAGTAATACCTCGAGCTTTTTCTTCTGGTGCCTTATCAATATCCTCAACAGCCTTCACGTTAGCTGAGTAGCCATTACCGCGAGTGTTAAGAGTGTTAAGAATTGCAGCCGTCAAAGTAGTCTTACCGTGGTCTACGTGACCAATGGTTCCTACGTTAATGTGCGGCTTTGAACGATCAAATGCATCTGCCATATTATGAAAGATAAATTAATAATTATAATTCCGCACACAGACGCTAAAAAGCTGTGTCTCCAGCGTACATTCTAGGCGGCGCGAGAACAATCGCGCTTAGAATGGACACGGAGAACGTGTGAAAGAGCAGTACTATGTTCGCTCCACAAAAACAGACTAAGCTGTATGCGGTTCGGCAATAGTACCAAAGTCTCAGGGATTTGCAAGACCTACAGTTACTAACCTTAAAAGTATAGCCCAACGTTAGTTTACTCCTATATAATGAACTACCCCGACCTGAAGGCACGGGGTATCAGTAACCAAACAACACATTGTGATAACTGATATTCGTAAATGTTGTAGTGACTGTATATGTTTATTATGCAAGACGCGTTGATTCACTACTACTTAATGAGCCAATGGCTATTTAGATTTTTAATCCAAAATTAAAGTAGGCCCCAATAAAACTGGGGTCTTATTAATTTGCCAACAGAAAACCGCACACCCTTCGGGTGTGCGGTTTTCTTTGCATTAGTCAGTGTTTTACTCTTTCCTATCCCTCATCCTTAACACCACGAGCTTTTTTGATTTCCATCGCTACGTTTGGTGGTACGACTTCATAGTGATCAAACTCCATAGTCATAGAGGCACGACCTTGGGTCATAGAGCGTAGAATATTGGTGTAACCAAACATCTCAGACAGTGGCACTTTAGCGTGTACAATAGTTCGTCCACCCATTTCTTCAGTTCCTTCAACCTGTCCACGTTTTGAAGAAATATTTCCATTGATGTCACCCATATATTCATCTGGTGTACGTACCTCCACCTTCATAATTGGTTCAAGAATAACCGCATTAGCTTTCTTGGCCGCATCTTTGAAAGCGTTAATACCAGCTAGTTTGAAAGCTATTTCTGAGGAGTCTACATCGTGGTAAGAACCATCAAAGAGCTCGACTGATACATCTTCCATCTTGTAGCCAGCCACATAACCGCGAGCCATTGCTTCCTTACAACCCTTCATCACAGCTGGAATATATTCCTGCGGAATCACACCTCCCTTAATATTGTTAATAAACTCAAAGTGATCTTCACGAGTTACATTTTTAGCCACTGTCTCATCTTCAGCTAAAGGCTCAAGTGGTTTGATACGAATCTTCACGTGACCATACTGACCACGACCACCAGACTGCTTGACATACTTGTGTTCTGCCTCAGCTGAACCTTGGATAGTCTCTCGATAAGCCACTTGTGGCGCACCGATGTTGGCCTCAACTCCAAACTCTCGCTTCATACGATCTACGATAATATCTAGGTGTAGCTCACCCATACCGGCAATAATAGTTTCGAGAGTTTCTTCATCGGTAGACACCTTAAAGGTCGGATCCTCATCAGACAAGCGCTTTAGAGCAGTACTCATCTTTTCTTGGTCATTTTTGGTCTTTGGCTCTACTCGTAGGGCCACCACCGGTTCTGGGAAAGTAATTTGTTCAAGAATAATCGGATTAGCCTCATCACATAGAGTATGTGAAGTCTTTACCTCCTTGATACCTACGGCCGCCGCAATTTCTCCTGCGTATACTTCTTCAATTTCAGTTCGCTTATCAGCCTGAAGCCGCACGATACGTCCGACTCTTTCTTTGTTCCCAGTTGAAGCGTTTAGAATATAAGAACCAGACTTGACTGTACCAGAGTAAACACGGAAGAAAGCCAGCTGACCAACAAATTTGTCATCCTGCAATTTGAAAGCTAGAGCACAGAAAGGTTCGTCGTCTGAAGCTTTTCGCTCAATCGCTTCATCATTCTTTGGATTAATCCCTTGTACCGCTGGCAAGTCAACCGGTGAAGGCAGATAATCAACCACCGCATCAAGTACAAGTTGTACACCAATGTTCTTTAGGGCAGTACCGGTCATAATCGGAAATATCTCATTAGCAATCACAGCCTTACGTAGAGTCTTCTTAAGATCTTCTAGACTCGGCTCTTCACCTCCCAGATAAGCTTCCATCAAAGCGTCGTCATGCTCTACCACCTTTTCAATCAACTCACCGCGCCATTTCTTAGCCTCATCAAGCAAATCAGCCGGGATTTCCTCCTCAGTTACATCCATTCCCATCTCACCACCAAAACGATAAGCTTTCATGGTTATTAGATCCACTACTCCACTCATGTCATTTTCTGCTCCAATTGGAAGCTGGATACGTACTGCTTTCTTAGACAAACGATCGTGAATGGATTTTACTGAAGCATCGAAGTCAGCCCCCAGCTTGTCCATCTTGTTGATAAAACAAATACGCGGTACATTAGCTTCGTCAGCGTAACCCCAGTTAGTCTCAGTCTGTGGCTCCACTCCAGCTGCACCATCAAATACCACCACCGCGCCATCAAGCACACGCATGGAGCGCTTCACTTCAGCTGTAAAGTCTATGTGTCCCGGAGTATCAATAATGTTGAAAGTGAACATTTTGCTCTTGTCCTTGCGGTCAGCCTCCATCGTCTTTGACCAGTTACAAGAAATAGCCGCCGCGGTAATAGTAATACCACGCTCTCGCTCCTGCTCCATCCAGTCGGTAACAGTTGCTCCATCGTGCACCTCACCGATCTTGTGGCTCATACCGGTATAGAAAAGTACGCGTTCTGAGGTAGTAGTTTTACCAGCGTCCACGTGCGCCACAATACCGAAGTTGCGCATGCGATCAATTGGAAATTCTCGTGCCATAAAATTTACTAAAAAATTACTTAATACTTAATATATGTATCTATTAATAATGTGATACTCCCTTTCATACCAACAGAACACAAATGCGTGGTCTTGGAGAAAAGAAAAAGCCAAATAGGCTTAACGTCGATACTATACGGTATTTAGAGATATTCGGCAACCGTTTACCCCGCAAAAAGACTTTGTCTTTTTGCGGGGTAAACCCCTCCACAAATAAAATAATCTCGACTGCCGAAACAGCCGAGATTTCCTCTTAATAGGCCGATTAATCAAGTTTTTGCCTTCTGCTGGCAATATCCGCACTGTCCGCAATCGCAAACATAAGCTGAGCCACCATAACCTAAAAACCCGGGGATGCTTGACGAAATACCATCATTATTAGGTCGAAAAGCACCACCACTACCGCCTTGTGTTTTCTTATTCATGATAACCTCCACAAAAAAAATAGTCAAAGGAGCAGGAAACACAAACAACTTTCCTTATTTAAATATATCACACCACTCACAGATATTAAAGTAATAGTTCACTATTCTTTAGAACACTACTGCGCATACGCTCCAATGTCCTCAAAACCTCCACCCACGGTTGGTCTTAAGAAGTCTGGTGAGCTTGGGTTGGTGCTGATGAACTGGACGGTGCCAGAGCGTTGCCAGGAGTTGTTGGTGACTTTAGATTGAGCGCCAGAGGAGATGAAGCCAAGAGGTTCGTTAGAGGAGATGTTGGCAGTAGCAGAATTGATAGCGTCGCCGAAGGTGTGGGCTTGACCATTTTGCCAAGTGGTATTATAGCGGAAAGTAGCATTAGTACCTCCATTATAGTCCAGAGCAGTAGCCCGGTTAGAGTAGACAATATTACGTTCAGCCAGAGTATTGAAGCTTTGACCTTGTGAACTTCCGGCCTTAATACCATTCCCGTCACCACTAGCAATACCGTTAGAGCTAACAATATTATAGCCAAAGTAGGTGTTGGTAGAACGCCAAGCATCTATACCGTCATCAGAGTTGTGGTAGACCAAACAATGTTCCACTCGGTTACTGTCACCAGAGGCTATTGACACACCATCAGCCTGTCCACCGTCAGCAAATCCGGCGCTGGTTAATCCAGCATCAGAACTGTCGTGGACAATACAGTTGCGGATGGTGTTGCGAGAGCCGTATTGTCCGTACGGATAGTTGGCGTATGGACTAAAGACTTTGATGCCATCTAGGGTGCTACCATGAACATATACACCATCCAATATATTGTCTGTACCTTCTATAAAGATACCTTCTCTTGGCATGTTTCTAATTTCGATATTTCTAAGAACATTGTATTTTCCGTTTACTCGTATAAGTACACCAGTCCCCTTCGCATGCTGACTACCGTCAAACACCGCTTTCTCTCCCAGATAACTTTCAAATACTATTGGATTAGAGGCTGTACCTTGTTTATAGAAAGGAATGTTTTGTGTTACCTGATAAGTTCCCCCTCTTAGGAATACCACATCTCCCGCCCCTGCCTTACCAATAGCCGTCCAAATATCACACGGCATCGCCTCAGAGCAAGCGGTACCGGAACCATTAGGGGCAGCGAAGATGGTACCACTGGAAAGTGGAGTAGCAGTGATTGGTTGCGGTCCAATTGGACCACTAAGACCAATTGGTGGGGTGGTGGTGTTAGGGTCAGTTGGGGTGATCACAGTTCCGCTTCCCAGTATGTCTATCAGTTGTTGCAATAGTTGTTCGGTATTACCAGTATTCGTCGTACTATCCGCTCCCGCCTGTGCATTATCAGCTCTTTGTTGTCCTTGTTGTTCGGCTTGGTTGGCCGCTTGGTTGTAGGCGTTGGTGGAGCTGGCGTTGGTGATGATAGCCGCTTCGGCAGAACTGGCTGTTTGTTCGGTAATAGCAGCATCCAGGTAGGAGGTACCGTAGCTAGGGTCGGTGTAGCCGGTACCACCAGAGAGACCAAGGAGTCCGGCCGCGCCTTCCAGGGACTTTTGTGCCAGTTGGCCCACCAGAGCACCAATGATCTCACCGATCTCATCAGCGGCGATGAGGCTGTCGAGACCGGCCCCAAGGTGGTGGTTAAGAGTTTGGTTGATGACTTGTCCCGGAGTAGAGACAGCACAACGTTCTCTGGTAATCGCTCCGCCGGTGATGATGGGGATTTGGGAACAGATGGCTTTGGACATGAAACCGTCACCGAAGTTTAGGAAACGGGTGGCGTTAACTTGTTGGTTGTTGATTCTGAGAGCCGCTTCACCACTGACGGAGAGGAAGTTACCATAGGGGGTATAGGTGTTGGGTCTGGTGGTGACAGTGTACCAAGTGTCCCAACCACCGTCATTGAAGCTACCGTTAACAAAGTTGTCGATGTTGGCAAGAGCACCTTCGAGGCTGCAGTAGGTGGCGCCAATTGGGTAACCGGCGCGGTAGTGTCTTTGGTAGCCGATGTTGAGGGCGATTTGGAGGTCAAGTCTAAAGGGGCGGCAGACAAAGGGGGCGATACCGAGTTCGTTGACGAATTCACCAAAGACTCGGTCTCCAACCCGGGAGAGGTAGTATTCCAGGTCTTGGACAAAGGCGGGGGAACCTTGGAAACCGGAGTTGATCCACCTGACCACACTGGCAGTCATGACAGCGATCATGCCCTTGGCCACACTCCAGGCTAAGGGGTCCCAGACTAGTTCCTTGAATCTGATGACCGACTCAATAGCCGCTGACATCACGTTGGCGGCGGCACTGACGGCTTGTTCGGCCAGACCCATCAACTGACCACTGAAGGTGGCGACTCCGGCTTCGGCGTGGTTGACTTGGTGGTATGGTTGAGGGATGTATACACTGACAAAAGAGAGGGTGAGGGTGAAGAGGAAGGTGAGGGTGGTTTGGAGGAGGTGGTGGAGGGTGGGCATAATATCAAGTTTATTGACGTTTAAAATCCGGACTAAACTGTATAAAGATAATTGCCGGATCATTTTCCTTAAAGACCTCCACGTGTTTTTCTAGTGCCAAATAAACATTTTGAAAAGCATAGTAAGACCCCTTAACATCATCTTCGTAACGCTTCATGCGTATCAAGGTTAAAGCTGGATCTTCTTCAAGTTTAGCCATGGCATCAACATCATAAAATAAGGCATTATAAACATTAATAAGATCAAGATGCTCTTTGACAAAAGAACGTGGCACCAGTATAGCCAACGTATCATTTAATGTCTTCTCGTACATATCAGCTAAGGTCTGAAGTTTTTCGATACCGTTATCATCTTGACCATTTATAATACGTTGAAGAACCACAGACTCAGTCTCAGCTCCTTTGACACCATTATCAATAATAGCTGCTGCTAAGGCATTACCGTAGTTGCGAATACTATCATCAGACATATCGTCTGTGACAGTGATATCTCGCTGATCATATATTTTATCATTGGCTTTGTCGGCTAAATTTGTAACTAAGTCATCAACAATTTCATCATTAGATGAACCAAATGGTGCATAGACTTTAGATGACAACAATTCTCTGATTAAAGTAATACCCATCTGTCCAGTTATCGTGGTCGGTGGAGTATAATTCTCAGTTGTACTGGAAATAACAATCTTGTCTGCTGACAAAAACTCTTCCTGCCAATCTTCCAAACCATCATCGTTCGAGTCTTTAACTTCAATGAAGTTACGAGGTGGAGCTTCATTCACAACCGCCAGCGAGGCATCTTCTGAGGGGGTTTGTGCGACCTCTCTATTCATATTATTTATTACTAAAGCACCGGCCACCATGGCAAACCCGATAACAGAGGCACCAATAATTTTTGAGTCTAGTTTTTGCAGCATAAAAACATTATAGCAGGTAAATACACCAGGAACACACGGTACTAATTACTTCTCTGTGTATAGACGACTACAATCTTTTCTGTAGTTAGTTGTTATTGCTCTGTTTCGATAACGTTTCTCGACGTCGATAGTTCTTTTGCTAACCTTAACCATATCTCTATGGACAAATCCTCTCCCCTTACGTCACCTGGTATAGACAAAGAAGAGAAAATTGAGGTAAGCAATGGACGGTCATACTCGCGACTTAAGTTACTTAACAATTGCTTGCGTTTATTACCCAAACCAAGATGAACCAACCGAAAAAACAACTTGAGATCCAAGGCCTGAAAACTGTCACGGTTTATGTCATAAATACTCAATATAGCCGAATCAACCCTTGGCTTTGGATTAAAAT